>JBBSQN010000075.1:0-26913 GCA_038257875.1 Mycobacteriales bacterium | reverse complement strand
CCCGACGGTGGCTCCGCTACGGTGGTCCGCACTGAGGACCGGCTGAGCACGTTCCGTGGCCAGCCCCCTGAAACGGATGATGTCGAACATGTTCTGTAACGCCCGGACAGCCTGTGTGCGATGAGTGATACGACAGACGTTCCCGACGAGCTGGTGGCCCGCGCGATGGCGGGGGACACCGTAGCGGTCGGGCACGTGCTCGCCATCGTTCAGCCGCTGGTCGTGCGCTACTGCCGTGCGCGGCTCGGTTGGAAGGACCGATCGTCCGTCTCGGCGGACGACGTCGCGCAGGAGGTGTGTTTGGCTGTGCTCACGGCGTTGCCCAGGTACCGTGCACAGGGTCGCCCGTTTCGGGCGTTCGTCTACGGCATCGCGTCACACAAGGTGATCGATGCGCATCGTACCGCTGGCCGCAACCGGTCCGAGCCGGTCGCGGACGTCCCGGACTCGGTGGAGGCTTCTGGCGGCCCCGAACAACACGTGCTCGGTGTCGAGCGATCCAGCGAGATGGGACGGCTGCTGGAACAGCTACCGGACACCCAACGAGAGATATTGGTGCTACGCGTGGTGGTCGGACTGTCAGCCGAAGAGACGGCCGAAGCGGTCGGCTCCACGCCTGGAGCGGTCCGCGTGGCTCAACACCGGGCGTTGGCCCGGCTTCGCAAGTCGATGACCGAGGAGGAGGTGCTCTGAAGTGCGTGATGACCGGCCAGACCCCGACGACGACACCTTCGGTGACGAGTACCCACCCCGGCGTGCTCGCTCGGAGGGGAACGGTACCAACGGTGCCCGTCCTGACGGCATGCGCACCCGAGCAATCCCCCTCGACGAGTACCGCTCGGTCCACCAGCACGTCGGCGGCACCCAGCGCAGCGACGACACCGAACCGGTAGACCTCGTCGCGGTGCAGGCCGACGACGAGCTGATCAACGCTCTGGCGAAGGGCATGTCCGTGTCCGCGCCGGGCACGGGCGGTTATGACGCCGACGACCGCGTTGCCGCTGTCCTGGCCGCGTGGAAGGCTGAGGTGGACGCCGAGGCGATCCCTGAACTCGTCGACGTCGATACCGCCGCGTCCACGATCGCGGCCGCTCAAGCGCCTCCCCGGCGTCGCTGGCATCTGGCCCCCGTCGCGGCGGCCGCCGCGTTCGTCGTGTTGTCCGTCGGCGGGCTGTCCGTCGGCTCCTACTCCGCAGATCCCGGCGACGCGCTCTGGGGTGTGTCGAAGGTGCTCTACAGCGAGCGTGCCGAGTCCGTGGAGGCAGCCGCTCGGGTGCAGATGTACATCGCCAAGGCGGAGCAGGCCCTCCGCGCCGGGGATAAGGCCGCCGCCATGGAGGAGCTCGCGAAGGCCGAGCCCGATCTCACGGTCGTGCGCCCCGAGGAGGGGAAGAAAGAACTGTCCGAGGTGCAGGACTCCCTCGTCGCCCAAGCAGAAGAGGCGCCGCCGCAGCCACCGGGCACGCAGACAGACCCCGGCGCTTCGTCGGCGGAAGGCCCGGGCCAGTCTGCTGCGCCTGGATCCGCTGCCAACCGACAGCCACCGCAGCCGCAACCAGCGAACCCGGCGGCGCCGTCGAGCCCGGTAGAGGGGCGTTCGCCCGCGGGCCGGGACAACCCCACCCCGCCTGGTCCGACACCTGCCCCTACCGACACTTCCCCGACGAGCACGGAACCCACTCCTCCCGAACCCACTACGGAGCCCTCGCCGTCCCCCGCCGGTGGCGGTGAGGGCATCGTGGACCCGCCTTCTGGAGAGCCGAGTCCGTCTGCCACGGCGGAGGGCCGGCCCGACGCCACTACCACTCCTGCTTGAGGCACGAGTCAGGCGCCCAACACGAGTGCTGACGCCCAAGGCGCGCCAGGCAGCACGGCACTCACCGCAACCAGCCCCGCGGCGGCCACCAGCGCCATCTAGGAGGCCGATGAAAAACCCCGGATTCTGGACTGGCCCGGCTGAATAGCCGCAGGTCAGCGACTTGCATCGGTCCGTCAGATCGACTTTTTCAGCACCCTCCTAGCCGTCGCGGTTCATCGGGTCACGGGTCGTCGGACAGCACCGCGTCGGCGTACCCACGGCAGTACTCCCAGGTGACGTAGCTCGCCGGGTCGGGATCGAAGGCAGGCTCGTGCGGGCGCATCTGGCCCTCCTCGAGCAGCTGCTGCAGGCTGGCCCGCAGCAGGTTCCACTCGTGGAAGTGCTGCTCGCCGCAGTCGCCGCAGTCGACCACGATCCCGTGTACGCCGCGAGCCTCCAGCATCGCCTGGTACACGGCGAGGTCGGCGAGGTCGGCTATCACCTCGTCGCGCTCGGCGTCGCTCAGCGCATCCTGATCGTCGACCGCCGGGCCGTCCAGGGACAGCGCGGGGTCGTGCGGATCACCGGCGAACGGGTCCGGCGGCAGCGCATCTGGTGACACCTCGTTGACGATACTCTGGCGAGTGGGTGAGCATCGGAGCGCCTCGCCCGCCCGCGCGCCGCGTCCTGCCGCCGTGGATACGATGGCGAGAACGCGGGTCCCACGGTCAGAGGTCATGAGGATGGGCAGTGCAGTGATGGGATGGTAGCGATGACGAGCGAGACCGCCGGACTGCCGCCGAAGTTCGCGATGCTGGGCCTGACGTTCGACGACGTGTTGCTGCTCCCTGCCGAGTCCGACGTGGTGCCCAGCGCCGTCGACACGAGCACGCAGGTGACTCGCCGGGTACGGCTGCGGGTGCCGCTGGTGTCCTCGCCGATGGACACGGTCACCGAGGCGCGGATGGCGATCGCCATGGCTCGCGCCGGCGGGCTGGGGGCGTTGCACCGCAACCTGTCGCCCGAAGCGCAGGCCGCCCAGGCCGAGGTCGTCAAGCGGTCCGAGGCCGGGATGGTCACCGACCCCGTCACCTGTACCCCGGATGCCACCCTCGCCGACGTCGACGGGTTGTGCGCGAAGTTCCGCATCTCCGGGGTCCCGGTCACCGATGCGGGCGGGCACCTGGTCGGGATCATCACCAACCGGGACATGCGATTCGAGATGGACCACTCGCGGCCGGTCCACGAGGTGATGACAGCAGCGCCGCTGATCACCGCCCGCGTCGGCGTCACCGCCGAGGCCGCCCTGGGCCTGCTGCGCCGGCACAAGCTGGAGAAGCTGCCGATCATCGACGGTGACGGCATCCTCCGGGGGCTCATCACGATCAAGGACTTCAACAAGACCGAGAAGTACCCGCTCGCCACGAAGGATCCGGACGGTCGGCTCGTCGTCGCGGCGGCTGTGGGAGTCGGGGAGGACGCCTACGCGCGCGCGATCCACCTCGTCGACGCCGGTGTGGACGTGCTGATGGTGGACACCGCGCACGGGCACTCGCGCCGCGTGCTGGAGACCGTCGCCAAGCTCCGCGCCGAGGTCGGGCACGCCGTCGACATCGTCGGCGGCAACGTCGCCACCCGGGCGGGCGCCGCTGCTCTCGTCGAGGCCGGTGCGGACGCGGTCAAGGTGGGTGTGGGGCCGGGGTCGATCTGCACCAGCCGCGTGGTCGCCGGCGTCGGTGCGCCGCAGATCACCGCGATCTATGAGGCGGCGCAGGCGTGCGCCGCGGCGGGCGTGCCGGTGATCGGCGACGGCGGTATCCAGTACTCCGGTGACATCTCCAAGGCCATCGCCGCCGGCGCGTCCACGGTGATGCTGGGCAGCCTGCTCGCCGGCACCGAGGAGTCGCCGGGCGCGCTGATCCTGGTGGGCGGCAAGCAGTTCAAGACCTACCGCGGCATGGGCTCGCTGGGAGCGATGCAGACGCGCGCCGACGCGAAGAGCTACTCCAAGGATCGCTACGGCCTCGACGACGTGCTCAGCGAGGACAAGCTCGTCCCCGAGGGCATCGAGGGCCGCATCCCGTTCCGCGGTCCGCTGGCGCAGGTCGTGCACCAGCTCGTGGGCGGGCTGTGCTCCGGGATGGGCTACGCGGGCGCGCCGACCATCGAGCGGCTCCAGCAGGCACAGCTCGTGCGGATCACCGCGGCGGGGCTCAAGGAGAGCCACCCGCACGACATCACGATGACCGTCGAGGCGCCCAACTACTCCGCGCGGTAGCGCATCTCTAGGCTGGCTACCCGTGCGTGACCTTGTCGAGATCGGAATGGGCCGGGAGGCCCGTCGCAGCTACCACCTGGCACAGGTCGAGATCGTGCCGTCGCGGCGGACGCGGAGCTCGCAGGCGGTCTCCACCGCCTGGCAGCTCGATGCGTACCCGTTCGGGATCCCGCTGGTGACCCACCCGACCGACGCCGTCGTGTCACCGGCGAGCGCGGTCCGGATCGGGCGCCTGGGCGGGCTCGCCGTGCTCAACGCCGAGGGCCTGTGGGCGCGTCACGCCGACGCCGACGGTGCGCTGGAACGGGTGCTCGCCGCGGCCGAGGACGAGGACCCGACGGCCGCGATGCGGCTGCTGCAGGAGCTGCATGCCGCCCCCGTCGAGTCGGCGTTGCTGGCCGCGGCGCTCAAGACCGTCGGCGAGGCCGGGGTCACCGTCGCCGCCAGAGTCAGTCCGCAGCGCGCCCGCGAGCTGACCCCCGACCTGCTCGCCGCCGGCGTCGAGATCCTCGTCGTGCAGGGCACGATCATCTCCGCCGAGCACGTCTCCGACGGGGAGCCGCTGAACCTCTCCGAGTTCATCGCCTCCCTCGACGTGCCGGTGGTGGCCGGCGGGGTGGGCGACTACCGCACCGCCATGCACCTCATGCGCACCGGTGCGGCCGGAGTGATCGTCGGGTACGGGGAGTCGTCGTCCACGACCACCGACGACGTGCTGGGCATCGGCGTGCCGATGGCCACCGCGATCGTCGACGCCGCCGCCGCGCGCCGCGACTACCTCGACGAAACCGGCGGCCGCTACGTCCACGTCATCGCCGACGGCGGGATGGCCGGGTCCGGCGACGTGGCCAAGGCCATCGCCTGCGGGGCCGACGCGGTGATGCTGGGCGAGCAGCTGGCCACGGCGTCCGAGTCGCCGGGGCGGGGCCGGTACTGGACCTCCGCCGCCGCCCACCCGTCGCTGCCGCGCTCGGCGGTGACGGGGCTCGCCCCTGGCGAGCTCGACCTGGAGCAGGTCCTGTTCGGCCCCGCAGCCACCCCGTCCGGAACCGTGAACCTCTTCGGCGCCCTCCGCCGCGCCATGGCGAAAACGGGCTACAGCGACCTCAAAGAGTTCCAACGTGTCGGCCTCACCGTCCGCGGCTGAAGATCGCCACGACATGTACGTGAGCGTCCTCCGCAGGGCGCTGCCGTACATCTGGAACCGATCATCGCGTGAGTAGGGTGATCTTCTCGCGTACCTTGGCTGCTGCTGATGATGGATGGAACAGCACTTCGGCGGCGCGGAAGCGCAGGATCTCCCATCCGGCCTTGCTGAGGTACGCCTGTCGGGCGAGGTCGCGCATGGCGCGCTCCTGGGTGAGGTGGTCGCGGCCGTCGTACTCCACTCCGAGGCAGATGTCGGGGTAGGCCATGTCGAGGCAGTACGGCCCGACGGGGTACTGCAGCACTGGGGCCACCAGGCCGGCGGCGTGGATCGCCAGTCGGACACGGGTCTCCATCGGCGACTCGGCCAGCGGGTTTGAGAGGCGGACGACCTCGGGTAGCTGCGCGCTGCCGCGCGCACCGTGGTGCCGGTACCCGAATCCGATCACCTCCGCGGGTGCGAACCCGAAGGCGTGAGTGAGAGCATCGACCGCGATGACGGCCTCCGTGAGGGGTTGTCGTCGCGCGAGGTCGAACGCGGTGCGGATCGGCGTCGTGACGCCGATCCCGTCGACCTCGGTGATCTCGTCGGGTGGCAACCTCTCGTGCGAGATCTGGAGGCCGGGTTGGGCGCGCTGCCGAACGCGTGTCACGACCTCGGCCGGTGCGTCTCTCGCGGCGCATGAGGCGCCGAGGATCTCGGCGGCCGACCAGCCGCCGAGCACGCCCCGCCCGGCGACGAGCACGTGAGCGGCGCGAGATCGCAGCGCGAGATCGACCTCGACCTCCGCCGCGACGTAGACGTCGCGCAGGAGCCGGCGGAAGCGCGGTCCGCGCAGCTCCTTGGCGGTCACGATGCCCGCATGGATCGCAGCGGACCCCCGAAAAGGTTCACCGAACACGGCAACTCGGACGACCCCAACGCCCCCCGGGTTCCTTCTGTCGCAAGATCGCCGCCAGATGCACGCTGGGGCCCTGACAGGGGCGTTGGCGTACATCTCGCGGGGATCATCGTCCGACTACGCTGGGGGCGTGCAGCCGCCTACCGTTCTTGTTGTCGATTATGGGGCGCAGTATGCCCAGCTGATCGCGCGTCGGGTGCGGGAGGCGCTGGTGTACTCCGAGGTCGTGCCGGCCGGTACTGCGGTGGCCGACCTCGTCGCCCGCAAGCCCGCCGCGCTGATCCTCTCCGGCGGTCCGGCCAGCGTCTACGCCGACGGGGCGCCGTGGGTGGACCCGGAGCTGTTCACCTCCGGCATCCCGGTGCTCGGGCTCTGCTACGGCTTCCAGGCGATGGCGCTCGCGCTCGGCGGCGAGGTCGCCCCGGACGGCACGCGCGAGTACGGCCGCACCGAGCTCACCGTCTGCGACTCGCCGGGCGCGCTGCATGACGGGCTGCCGGTGCGGCACCCGGTGTGGATGAGCCACGGCGACTCGGTGCTACGCGCTCCCGCGGGCTTCACGGTGACCGCGGCGTCCGAGCGCGCCGCGGTGGCGGCGTTCGAGGACACCGAACGGCGGCTGGCCGGCGTGCAGTACCACCCCGAGGTCGGGCACTCCCCGCACGGGCAGGAGGTGCTGCGCCGGTTCCTGTACGAGGTCGCCGCCATCACGCCGGGCTGGACCACGTCCTCGATCATCGACGACACCGTGGAGGCCGTGCGCGTGCAGGTCGGTGCCGGCCGGGCGATCTGCGGGCTGTCCGGCGGGGTCGACTCCGCGGTGGCCGCAGCACTCGTCAACCGCGCCATCGGTGACCGGCTGACCTGCGTGTTCGTCGATCACGGGCTGCTGCGTCGCGGCGAGCGGGAGCAGGTGGAGCACGACTTCGTCGCCGCTACCGGCGCGCGGCTGCACACCGTCGACGCCCGCGAGCGGTTCCGCACCGCACTCGCCGGGGTGACCGACCCCGAGCAGAAGCGCACGATCATCGGCCGCGAGTTCATCCGGGTCTTCGAGGCGGCCACCGCCGAGGTGGCACGCGACGAGCACGTCGGATTCCTGGTGCAGGGCACGCTCTACCCGGACGTCGTGGAGTCCGGCGGAGGCTCCGGGGCGGCGACGATCAAGAGCCATCACAACGTCGGCGGGCTGCCCGACGACATCGAGTTCGCCCTCGTCGAGCCGCTGCGGGCGCTGTTCAAGGACGAGGTCCGCCGCGTCGGTGCCGAGCTCGGACTGCCCGAGACGATCGTGGGGCGCCAGCCGTTCCCGGGTCCGGGGCTCGGTATCCGGATCATCGGGGAGGTCACGTACGACCGGTTGGAGACGCTGCGCGCCGCCGACGCGATCGTCCGTGAGGAGCTCACCACCGCGGGGCTCGACCGCTCGATCTGGCAGTGCCCGGTGGTGCTGCTCGCCGAGGTCCGCAGCGTCGGTGTCCAGGGGGACGGCCGCACCTACGGCCATCCCGTCGTGCTCCGGCCGGTCTCCAGCGAGGACGCCATGACCGCGGACTGGACGCGCCTGCCCTACGACGTGCTGGAGCGGATCTCCACCCGGATCACCAACGAGGTGGCCGAGGTCAACCGCGTCGTCCTCGACGTGACCAGCAAACCCCCGGGCACGATCGAGTGGGAGTGAGAGCGGCTCCGCCGCCTCCGCAGGCTGTCTACGAGGAGCAGCATCCCGAGCAGGGCGGCGCCGGCGGCGAGCAGCCAGCGCGGGTCGAAGCCGGGCAGCGTCGGCAGCTCGCCGACGAAGGCGGAGGTCGCCATGCCCAGGGTGAGCAGGCCGACCAGCAGCGTCACCAGGTCGGGGGCGTGTCGGCGGACTGCCGTACCGGTGTTCTCATCCCGCTCAGCCACGATGCACCTCCACGTTGCCCGTGCCCGCCTCGATGTCGAGGACGAGCAGTCGTCCCGACCGGACGCCGTCGGCGCCCAGGTCGTCGATCACCCTGATCTCGGAGTTCGGCCCGGACTGCACCTGGTCGTCGTAGGCCGCCTGGCCGAATCCGACCGCTGTGGTCAGGGTCAGGTCGGCGTCTCGCGGCACCGTCACCTGCACGTCTCCGGCGCCGACCGCGACCGAGGTCCGCACCGGCGCGGCGTCCCCACTCCCCGGCACCGACAGGTCGAGGTTGCGCAGGTCGAGCTCGATCGCACCCGCGGTGCGCTGGTAGCTGGGGGCCAGCGCCGCCACCGTCGTGGGGGCCACCCGCACCTCCCCGAACCCGCCGCCCTGCCAGCTCTCCAGCGGTGCGGCCACGACGGCCCAGGTCAGCGCGCTGAGCATCAGGGCGATCGGGATCAGGCCACGACCGGACCGGACGAACGCGCTGACGACGAGGCCCGTGCCGACCACCGCGAGCACCACCCCGAGCAACAGCGGCAGGTTCGCCAGCGACAGCGCGCCGGCCAGCAGCAGGACGACGGTCGTGACGGCGCCGGCGAGCAGGGCGAGACCCAGCGTCACCGGTGTGACCGGCAGCCGGCGCCGCGGTGGCTGCGCAGGTGGCGTAGGCGCGGGTTCGGGCAGGTCCCAGGCGAAGGGTGCCGCCCCCAGCGGGTCCCACGCCGGGGGTCCGGCGGGCTCCTCGCTGGCCGGTTCCTTGGTCAGTGACGGGCCGGTCGGAGTCGCGCTCGTCGCCTGCTCCGCGGGTGTCTCGACGGCCCGGGATCCACGGTCGCCACGGCTGCGGTGCAGCAGGAACAGCAGCGCGGTGGCGACGAGTGCCGGCAGGATGAGGTTCCGGTCGCCGCTGATCACCGACCAGAAGGTCCCCGCGGTGGCGATCGCCAGCCCGACGAGGACGGCGATCCCCGTCGCCGACCGCCGCCGCACCGGTGCGGCGGGGTCGGCGGGTTCCTCGGGCAGCAGCATCCAGCCGGCGATGTAGAGCGCCGCCCCGACGCCGGTGAACGCCGCCACCACGAAACCGATCCGCACGAGCACGGGATCGACGTCGTAGCGACGGGCGATCGCCACCGCGACGCCGGCCACCTGCCGGTCCTCGTGCGGCCGCGTCGGCCGCGTCTCCCACATCTCGCGCAGCGTGTCCTGCACGTCGGTTCTGTACATGGTGCCCACCTCCATGCCGCATAGCCTGCCCGGTGGCGGGCCTGCGGGAATGGGGGATGGCCCGGAGCCGCCCCGGAGGTTTCCCCGATGTCGGCCCTTCCCCCGCGTGTGACCATGGTGGGGTGACAACCATGCCGGTGGCGCGCACCGCGCCCGCCACACCACCGCTTGCGCGCAGGCGCAGTGGCCGGTTCGTCGCCGGTGTCGCCGGCGGCGTCGCCGACCACCTCGGGGTGAACGTGCTGTGGGTGCGCACGGCGTTCGTGGTGCTGGCCGCGATCAACTGGGCCGGCGTGCTGGCCTACGGGCTGCTGTGGATCTTCGTGCGGCAGGAGAAGGTCGACGTCGTCAGGGCACCGGGACGCGCTGAGCGCCAGCAGGCGCTCGGGCTTGCCGCACTGGGCATCGGGGCGGGGCTGGCCGCGGCGGCGCTGGGCAACTCGGTCATCGGGCCGCTCGGGGTGGCGGCCGTCGGCGCCGCGGTGGTGTGGCGCGAGGCCGACGAGTCGCAGCGACGCCGCTGGACGTCGAGCGCGCGTTCCGGCGTCACCGGTGCAGCCGCCGGCGGGCGCTCCACAGTACTGCGGGTGCTGGCCGGTGCCGTGTTCGTCGCTGTCGGGATCGGCGTGTTCCTGATCGCCAACCTCCAGCTGGGACAGGTGCAGTTCGCCTTGCTGGCCGTGCTGGCCACGCTGCTGGGCGTCGCGGTGCTCACCGTGCCCTGGTGGGTGCGGCTGATGCGCGATCTCGGTGAGGAGCGCCGTGAGCGCATCGTCGAGGCCGAGCGGGCGGAGATCGCCGCGCATCTGCACGACTCGGTGCTGCAGACCCTCGCGCTCATTCAGCGCCAGCCCGACCAGCCGCGCGAGGTGCTGCGGCTCGCCCGTGGCCAGGAGCGCGAGCTGCGTCACTGGCTCTACGGGCCTACCGGCTACGGCCGCTCCGGGTCGGCGTCCGGTGCGCCCGCCCTCGACGCCGGGCTGGCCGATGCGATCACCGCAGCCGCCGCCGAGGTGGAGGACACCTACTCCCTCGACGTCCGGCCCGTCGTGGTCGGGGACCGGCCGCTCGACGACGGCCTGCGTGCGCTGGTGCTCGCCGCCCGCGAGGCCATGGTCAACGCGGCCAAGCACGCGCAGGTGGGGGAGATCAGCGTCTACGTCGAGGTGGAACCCGGCGAGGTGCACGTGTTCGTACGCGACCGCGGTGTCGGGTTCGACCCCGACGCGGTGCCCGAGGATCGGCACGGTCTGGTCGACTCGGTGCAGGGCAGGGTGACCCGGCACGGCGGCGCGGTGCGGCTGCGCAGCACCCCGGGGACGGGTACCGAGGTGCACCTGTCGATGCCGGTCGACGCTCCGGCGGCCGAGCCGCTCGGGCCGGAGTCCCGGACCCAGAAGGAGGCGACGAGATGACCGTGCCCGCCGACGCGGAGCCGATCCGGGTCTTCCTGGTCGATGACCACGGCCTGTTCCGCTCCGGCGTGCGCGCCGAGCTGGACCGCGCCGTCCCCGACGTCACGGTGGTCGGCGAGGCCGGCTCCGTCGGTGAGGCGGTGGCCGCGATCCGACACCTGCGCCCGGACGTGGTGCTGCTCGACGTGCACATGCCCGACGGGGGCGGCGCCGAGGTGCTGCGCCAGCTGCGCCCGGAGCTGCCCGAGGTGGTGTTCCTGGCACTGAGCGTCTCCGACGCCGCCGAGGACGTCATCTCCGTGATCCGGGCGGGTGCGCGCGGCTACGTCACCAAGACGATCTCCGGTCGCGAGCTGGCCGACGCCGTGCGCCGGGTGCGGGCCGGGGACGCGGTGTTCTCACCGCGGCTGGCCGGGTTCGTGCTCGACGTGTTCTCCGACCGGCCCGGCGCGGCCCCGCCCGGCGACCCGGAGCTGGACCTGCTCACCCGCCGCGAGCGCGACGTGCTGCGCCTGCTGGCGCGTGGCTACGCGTACAAGGAGATCGCCGGCGAGCTGTTCATCTCGGTGAAGACGGTCGAGACGCACGTGTCCAGCGTGCTGCGCAAGACCCAGCTGTCCAACCGCTACGAGCTGTCCCGGTGGGCGTCGGACCGCAGGCTCGTGTAGCCGCCGGTCAGGGGCTGCGGAACTGGGTGCGCGTGGCGTCGAGCGCCTGCTTGGCCGCGAGCCCGGCGCCGCCGCCGAGCAGCAGGCCCAGGATGTCGGGCACGACGCCACCCGTGGTGAGCAGCAACCCGAGGGCGGCCACGGCGGTGGTGCCCCCGGCGATCTTCCACCGGCCGCTGACGTAGTCGGCGGTCGAGCCCCCCGCGGCCCCGCGCTGCTTGGCCGCGTTGTTGAGCATGGCCAGGTAGCCGACGTGGCCCAGCGCGACGAGCAGGCCCACGAGGGCGACCACCGCTGCGACGATCCCGAACACCGTGTCCATGCCACCAGAGTGCCATGCCTCGCGGTCGCGGGTCAGCTGCCGAGGCGACCGCGTCCCAGCCGCAGCAGCAGCATGCCCAGCTCGCGCCCCTCGGCGCCGAGCTCGCGGAACCGCGCGAGCACGGCCATCTCGCGGTTGTAGACGATGCGCGGACCGCCCGCTGCCATCCGGGCCACGCCGATCCGGCGTGAGATCTCGCTGCGCCGTTTGACCAGCCGCAGGATGTCGGCGTCGAGCTGGTCGATCTCCACGCGCAGTGCGTCGATCTCCTCGGCGGAGGGGACGCCGTTGGCTTCTGGGCAGTTGTCGTCGGTCGTCACGGTCACGGTCTCCTCCTGGTGCCCGGCCCCGGCCCGTGACGTGCGGACGCCCCGGGTCGGTGAGGACTCCGGGGCGTCGTTGGGGCTTGGTCAGTGAGCCACCGGCACCGGCGTCCGGTGCTCGTAAAATCGCGCGGTGGTCAGTGACACCGCAGCAGTGTGCCACACCGGGAGGCCGTCAGGGGAGCGCCGGTAGGCTGTGTCCCGCGATGAGTGCGTTGTTCGAGCTACCCCGTCCCGGTACGGCCACCCAGGACCCCACCCGGTCTCCCACCTCCGGCGGCGCTGCGCTGCTGGAGATGCTCAATCCACGCCAGCGCGAGGCCGTCACCCACGCCGGATCGCCGCTGCTGATCGTCGCGGGGGCGGGTTCGGGCAAGACGCGCGTGCTCACCCACCGCATCGCGTGGCTGCTCGCCGAGCGCGGCGTGCATCCCGGCGAGATCATGTCGATCACCTTCACCAACAAGGCCGCGGCCGAGATGAAGCAGCGGGTCGACGCGCTGGTGGGCCGCCGGTCGGCGGCGATGTGGGTGTCCACGTTCCACGCGATGTGCGTGCGGGTCCTGCGCCGGGAGGCCCGCCATCTCGGGGTGCGCTCGGCGTTCTCGGTCTACGACGCCGACGACACCCGCCGGCTCATCGGGTTGGTGGCCCGCGACCTGGAGCTGGATCCCAAGAAGTTCGCCGCCCGCGGCCTGGCGGCGCGGATCTCCAACCTCAAGAACGAGCTGCTCGCCCCGGACGACGCCACCGAGCGCGTCGCCGGCGACTACGACCGCGCGGTCGCCGAGGTCTACACCGTCTACCAGGCCCGGCTGCGCACGGCCAACGCCTTCGACTTCGATGACCTGATAATGGAGACGGTCGCACTGCTGCAGCGGTTGCCGGCCGTCGCCGAGTACTACCGGCGCCGGTTCCGGCACGTGCTCGTCGACGAGTACCAGGACACCAACCATGCCCAGTACGTGCTGGTCCGCGAGCTGGTGGCACCCGCGGTGCCCGACGCGGAGCCCGGCGAGCTGTGCGTCGTCGGCGACTCCGACCAGTCGATCTACGCCTTCCGCGGCGCCAGCATCCGCAACATCATCGACTTCGAGCAGGACTTCACAGGCGCCCGCACGATCTTGCTGGAGCAGAACTACCGTTCCACGCAGACGATCCTGTCGGTGGCCAACGCGGTGATCGCGGGCAACCCGAACCGGCGCGACAAGCGGCTGTGGTCCGATGCCGGCGACGGCGAGAAGGTGGTCGGCTACGTCGCCGACAACGAGCACGACGAGGCCGCGTTCGTCGCCGGGGAGACCGACCGGCTGGTCGACGCGGGCGAGGTGCGCAACTCCGACGTCGCCGTCTTCTACCGGACCAACGCCCAGTCCCGGGTGTTCGAGGAGGTGTTCCTCCGGGTCGGGCTGCCCTACAAGGTGGTCGGCGGCGTGCGGTTCTACGAGCGTCGCGAGGTCCGCGACGCGCTGGCCTACCTGCGGGTGCTGTCCAACCCCGAGGACACGGTGAGCCTGCGGCGCATCCTGAACGTACCCAAGCGCGGCATCGGCGAGCGGGCCGAGGAGCTGGTGGCCACCTACGCCGACCGTGAGCGCCTCTCCTTCACCGCGGCGCTGCGGATCGCGGCCGAGGCGCCCGATCGGATCCCCGGGCTGGCCACCCGCTCGCAGCGCTGCCTCGCCGCGTTCGTCCGCCTCCTCGACGACCTCGGCGAGCTGGTCGAGCGCGGCGAGGGGACCGCCGAGATCCTGGAGGCGATCTACGCGCGGACCGGTTACGCGGCCGAGCTGGAGGCCAGCGAGGACATTCAGGACGGGTCGCGGCGGGAGAACCTCGCCGAGCTCGTCACCGTGGCGCGGGAGTTCGCGGGCGACGCGGCCGTGGCCGACGTCGACGGCTCGGACGTCGAGGTGGGCGCCCCGGCCCCGGGGTCGCTGGCGGCGTTCCTGGAGCGGGTCGCGCTGGTGGCCGACGCCGACTCGATCCCGGACAACGACGAGGGCATGATCACGTTGATGACCCTGCACACCGCGAAGGGGCTGGAGTTCCCGGTCGTGTTCCTCACCGGCTGGGAGGACGGCGTGTTCCCGCACCTGCGTGCGCTGGGTGACTCCGACGAGCTCGCCGAGGAACGGCGGCTGGCCTACGTCGGTATCACGCGTGCGCAGCAGCGGCTGTACCTGTCGCGGGCGCTGATCCGCTCGTCGTTCGGGCAGCCCAACGCCAACCCGGCGTCACGGTTCCTCGCCGAGGTCCCCGACGAGCTCCTCGACTGGCGGCGTTGCGAACCCGAGCGTTCGGCTCCGGTGGGACGGTTCGGGTTCGGTCAGCGCGCCACCGCCACCGCCACCGACCGGGGCGACTGGCGGGTGCCGCAGAGCTCGCTCACCCCCACGATCAGCCTCGACGTCGGCGACCGGGTCAACCACGACAAGTACGGCCTCGGCACGGTGATCGCCTCCGACGGCGCCGGGACGCGGGCCACGGTCACCATCGACTTCGGGAGTGCGGGCACGGTGCGGCTCATGCTCATCGGCGGGGTGCCGCTGCAGAAGCTGTAGCCCGGAACCGCGGGTACTCGGATTCCGTCGAAGGCCGTGTGAGACTGAGCCGAGGAGGTCCGCCATGTCTGTCGAGGCGTTGTACGAAGCCGTGTTCGCTCATCCCGGTCCGTGGACGCAGGACGAGTACCTCGCCCTGCCCGAGACACCGGCCCGCATCGAGCTCGTCGACGGCGTGCTCGTCGTGAGCCCGTTGTCGGCGGTGCCGCACCACCGGCTCGTCCGGGAGCTGACCGCCCTGTTCTGCGACACCTGCCCGGACGGTCGCTGGGAGGGCCTACCTGGCGTGAACGTCCGGCTCTGGCGCGACCACTTCCGAATCCCGGACGTGGTGGTGGCCCGTGCCGGGCTCGACGTCTTGTTCGTGCCCGCCGCTGACGTCCTCCTGCTGGCCGAGGTCACCGCACCCGGCAACTTCCGGCAGGATCGCATCGTCAAGCACGGTGACTACGCAGCGGCGGGGATCCCCTTCTACCTGCGCGTCGACCTCGACCGCGGCATCGACGAACTCACTGCCGCTGCCTACGAGCTGGTGGACGGCGCATACCGGGAGTACGCGCAGGCTGTTGACGGCGTGGTACGCCTGGACCGCCCGTGGCCACTGGAGGCCGACCTGCGCGCGCTGGCCCGCGGAGCTACGGATTGATCCCGTGCTTGCGCAGCCACGGGGTTGGGTTGATCTTCGTGCCGTCGGCGTCCCAGATCTCCAGGTGCAGGTGTGGCCCGGTCGAGTAGCCGCGGTTGCCGACCTCGGCGATCTCCTCGCCCGCCCGCACCCGCTGACCGGACTTGACGAACATCCGGTTCACGTGCCCGTAGACGCTCTTCGCGCCGTCGGTGTGCCGCAGTACCACCCACAGCCCGAATCCGGTGGCCGTGCCGGCCTTCTCGACCACGGCGTCGGTGAGGGCGTAGATGGGGGTGCCGATGGGGGCTGCGATGTCGATGCCGTTGTGGGACGTACCCCAGCGTGCGCCGAACCCCGACGTGAGCCGTCCGAGTGCGGGGCGGACGAACGCCGTGTCGCCGAGCAGGTGGGCCTCGGAGGCTCCCTCGGCGAGGGCGGCGTCGATGATCGATGTCTGGCGGGCCAGCTCCTGGCCGATGTCCACGGCTTTCGCCAGGTTCTGCACGTCGACCTCGGAGGCGGGGTCCAGCTGGTTCGAAGCCAGCGGGTCGGCCAACAGCTGGTCGCCGCCGATCGCGTTGACGGCGAAGGTGGTCGTGGTGTCGGGGTCGGTGGCGGTGACCTCGGCGACGGGGGCCAGCGCGCCCACCACCTTCGGCCCAGCGTCCTGCGCCACGAGTGGGGAGACCAGCGTCTGACCGGCCGCGACGACGGCGCCCGCGGCGACGGCGGCGACCGTGGCCCGGCCGCACACGGACGCGGCGGGTGGCGCCGGGAGGCGGTGCAGACCCAGGATCGTGACGCCGTGCAGCGGCGTCGTGCGATCGGGGGCGTTCGCCTGGGCGCCGCATGGGGAGCGGTGGCGCGCCACGACCTGCCCTTCTCGACGTGGAGCCGATGGTGTCGGTACCGCTCGCGACGGCGCGGGTGGGGTCCCGCAGGGCGTTCGGGGTGCGCCTTGGTGCCGTCGTGACCGGCCTGTGACACGGACCGGAGGAACCTAGCGGGGATCACGAGCCGAGGGCAAATCTGCCCGGGGCGTCCCGGAGCCCGGTAACGGCGATCAGGACGCTGACGACGAACCGCTCAGGAGCCGTGCCGGTCGCGCGCCAGGTGCCGTTCACCACGGTGAAGTGGGTGGTACCTGCGGCTCGATCGCGCGGGTGCTCGACGCGTCCCGGTGGGCCGGCGCACGGCGGCTGGCGGTGAACTGTGACCGACGTCACGTATCTGGCTGTCCGATCCGGAGTCCGGGTGCGTCCGGGTGATCGCGGTCACCGGGGCAGGTCAGGGCGGGTGCGGCGGGCGTCGCTAGGGTCGGCGGCGAGCAGCTGGCCGGGCGGCACAGCGACGGGGCAGGGGAGAGTCGAGTGGACCTCTACGAGTATCAGGCGAAGGATCTCTTCGCCGCGCACGGAGTGCCGGTGCTGCCGGGCGCGACGGTGGAGACCGCGGCCGACGCAGCCGCAGCCGCAGCCGAGCTCGGCACCGCGGTGGTGGTGAAGGCTCAGGTCAAGACCGGGGGCCGGGGGAAGGCCGGGGGGGTGAAGCTGGCCACCACCCCGGACGAGGCGGCCGCGAAGGCCGCGGCCATCCTCGGCCTGGACATCAAGGGCCACACCGTGCACCGCGTGCTGGTCACCGAGGCCAGCGACATCGTCGAGGAGTACTACGTCTCCTTCCTGCTCGACCGCTCGAACCGCACGTTCCTCGCGATGGCCTCGGCCCAGGGTGGCGTGGAGATCGAGCAGCTGGCCGTCGAACGTCCCGAGGCGCTGGTTCGGGTCGCGATCGACCCGATCGCCGGGGTGGACCGGGCCAAGGCCGCCGACATCGTCGCCCGGGCCGGCTTCCCCGCCGCGGTGGCCGACCAGGTCGCCGACGTGCTCGTCTCGCTGTGGGAGACCTTCGTCTCCGAGGACGCGACGCTGGTCGAGGTCAACCCGCTGGTGCGCGACCCACAGGACGCGATCATCGCGCTCGACGGCAAGGTCACCCTCGACGACAACGCGACCTTCCGCCACCCCGGGCGTGCCGACCTGACCGACCAGCGCACCGAGGATCCGCTGGAGGCCAAGGCCAAGGCGCGCGAGCTCAACTACGTCAAGCTCGACGGCGAGGTCGGCATCATCGGCAACGGCGCGGGTCTGGTGATGAGCACGCTGGACGTCGTGGCGTACGCGGGGGAGCGCCACGGCGGGGTGAAGCCGGCCAACTTCCTCGACATCGGCGGCGGCGCCTCGGCCGAGGTGATGGCCGCCGGGCTCGACGTCATCCTGGGCGACCCGGCCGTCAAGAGCGTGTTCGTCAACGTCTTCGGCGGCATCACCGCGTGTGACGCGGTGGCCCACGGCATCGTCGAGGCCTTGAAGATCCTGGACGAGGGCGCCACCAAGCCGCTGGTGGTCCGGCTCGACGGCAACAACGTCGAGCAGGGTCGCCGGATCCTCGACGAGGCGAACCACCCGCTGGTCACCCAGGTAGACACGATGGACAACGCGGCCGACAAGGCCGCCGAGCTCGCAGCGGTAGGGGTCTGACCATGGCGATCTTTCTCACCGAGCACAGCAGGGTCATCGTCCAGGGCATGACCGGCGCCGAGGGCACCAAGCACACCACCAAGATGCTGGCGGCGGGCACGAACATCGTCGGTGGGGTGAACGCCCGCAAGGCCGGCACCCGCGTCGGCATCGGGGGTAAGGACCTCACGGTGTTCGGCACCGTCGAGGAGGCCATGAAGGAGACCGGGGCCGACGTCAGCGTCGTCTTCGTGCCGCCGCGGTTCGCCAAGGACGCGGTGCTCGAGGCGATCGACGCCGGGATCGGGCTCGCCGTGGTGATCACCGAGGGGATCCCGGTGCACGACGCGGCCTACGTCTGGGCGCACGCGTGCGCCACCGGGGCCGGCGCGAGCGGGAAGGGGACCCGGATCATCGGGCCGAACTGCCCCGGGATCATCTCCCCGGGCCGGTCCAACGCCGGCATCATCCCCGCCGACATCGCGGGCTCGGGGAGGATCGGCCTGGTCTCCAAGTCGGGCACGTTGACCTACCAGATGATGTACGAGCTGCGTGAGATCGGTTTCTCCACCGCGATCGGCATCGGCGGTGACCCGGTCATCGGCACCACGCACATCGACGCGCTGGCCGCCTTCGAGGCCGACCCGGAGACCGCGGCGATCGTGATGATCGGCGAGATCGGCGGCGACGCCGAGGAGCGGGCGGCCGAGTTCATCACCGCATCGGTCACCAAACCGGTGATCGGCTACGTCGCCGGGTTCACCGCGCCGGAGGGCCGGACGATGGGCCACGCCGGCGCGATCGTCTCCGGCTCGGCCGGTACCGCGCAGGCCAAGAAGGAGGCGTTGGAGGCCGCCGGGGTCACGGTCGGCAAGACCCCGAGCGAGACCGCGGCGCTGACGCGGGAGCTCGTCCGGCGATAAGGCGTTGAGCCGGCCGGCCGGCCGTCGTAGCGTGGAGCGTCATGGACTCCTGACACCGCCCTGCGCCGCGCTCGCTCCGGAGGTGTCACCGTGTCCTTTTCTGCCGTCGTCTGCGCTGGCCTGTCCTTCGACTGGCCCGACGGCGCACCCGTGCTGCGCGACCTCGACGTCGCGTTCGGCGCCGGCCGCACCGGGCTCGTCGGCGTCAACGGATCGGGCAAGTCCACCCTGCTGCGGCTGATCGCGAGCGAGCTCACCCCGACGGCCGGCACGATCCGCGCGGCGGGCGAGGTCGGTTACCTGCCCCAGGACGCCACGCTCGCCGCCGATCGCACCACAGCCGAGCTGCTCGGCGTCGCTTCCCAGCGCGCGGCGCTGCACGCCGTGGAGGCCGGGGACCCCTCGGCCATCGCGGCCGTGGGTGACGGGTGGGACCTCGAGGAGCGCGCCGCCGCCGCGCTGGCCCGCTTCGACCTGCCGACCGACCTCGACCGGTGCGTCGGCTCGCTGTCCGGGGGCGAGGCCGTGCTGGTCGGGCTGGCGGGGCTGCTGGTCCGACGCCCGGCGATCACCCTGCTCGACGAGCCGACGAACAACCTCGACCGGCGGGCGCGGGGCCTGCTGTACGAGGCGGTCGCGTCGTGGCCGGGGGTGCTGCTCGTCGTCAGTCACGACCGGGAGCTGCTGGAGCTCGTCGACACGATCGCCGACCTGCGCGACTGCGTGGTCCGCACCTACGGCGGCCCGCTGTCGGCCTACGAACAGCAGTTCACCGCCGAGCACGAGACGGCCCAGCGCCTGGTGCGCGTGGCCGAGGCGGGGGTGCGGCGCGAGCAGCGCCAGCTCGTCGAGGCGCGCACCAAGCTCGCCCGCCGGGTGCGCTACGCCAACACCGACCACGCCAACAAGCGCAAACCCAAGATCGTGATGAACGCGCGGCGGAGGGAGGCCCAGGTCTCGGCGGGCAAGCACCGGATCCTCCAGGAACAGCGCCTCGACGGCGCCCGGCACGAGCTCGTCGCCGCCGAGGTGGCCGGGCGCGACGACGACCACATCCGCGTCGACCTGCCCGACACTGCCGTGCCGGCCGGGCGCACGGTCCTGCAGGTCGGCGAGCTCACCGTGCGCGGCCCGGAGCGGATCGGGGTGCTGGGGCGCAACGGCTCGGGCAAGACGACACTGCTGCGTGGCCTGGACCCGCTGGTTCCCACCGGCTACCTCCCGCAGCGGCTCGACGTCCTCGACGACGCCGCGTCCGTGCTCGACAACGTGCGCGCGCTGGCACCGAGGGCCGACCCGCAGCAGGTGCGGGCGCGGCTCGCCCGGTTCCTCGTGCGCGGCGAGGCCGTGGACCGGCCGGCCGGCACGCTGTCCGGCGGCGAGCGGTTCCGCGTCGCCCTCGCCCGCCTGCTGCTGGCCGAACCGCCGCCGCAGCTGGTGACACTCGACGAGCCCACGAACAACCTGGACCTGTCCGGTGTCGACCGGCTCGCCGAGGCTCTTCGCGGGTACCGCGGCGCCCTCCTGGTCGCGAGCCACGATCTGCCGTTCCTGCGACGCCTCGGGATCGCGCGGTGGTGGAGCGTCGAGGGCGGGTTGCACGAGGTGGAGGCCCCGTGACCCCGTCCCGGTGAGCGCAGCGACCGCAGCGCGGCGGTGGTCGGCGTCCCCGAGCGGCCGGGATGGGCTAGCGTGGCGGCACGCCGCTTGCGACGGACCGCGGGAGCCCGCACGGAGGAAGTTCGCACGGATGGAGCTCAACCGATGAACCAGTACGCCGGGACACCTGGGACGACACCGTCGTACGGGGCACCGCCGTCCTCCGCCGGGCAGGCCGCCTCGACGGCACCGGCCGACGCGCAGCTCGCCCCCGGCCCGGCCCGGCTGCTGGCGCTCGTCGTGGCCGGCCTCGGCCTGGTGATCTACCTGCTCGGTTTCTTCGATAACCTGGGCCTCACCACGCTGCTCGTCGGGCTGCTGCTCGTCGGCGGTGGGCTGCTGGCCGGCGCCGCGGTGCTGCCGAAGGTGGGCCGGGTGCTCCTGCCCGCCGCCGTCGTCGTGACCACCGGAACCTTGCTGCTCCTGCAGCTGGCCACGACCGTGGGTGCGCCGACCACGGTGATCGTCGCGTTGATCCTCGCGTTCCTGCAGTCCGCGGCGGTGATCGGCGCGGTGCTGCTCGACGCGGGGCTCCTCACCGCGCCTGTGCCGCGCTCGAGCTCACCGCAGCAGCCGGGCTACCCCCAGCAGCAGGGCTACGGCGCCTACTCGCCGGGCTACGGCCAGCAGGGCGGCTATGGGCAGTACGGAGCGCCCCAGACAGGACCCGGCCAGCAGGGTTACGGCACCCCTCCGGGCCGCTACGGGCAGCCGGGGCAGTACGGGTCCGCCCAGCAGGGTGGGTACGGCCAGCAGGGGTACAGCGCGCAGCCGGGTTACGGCCCCGCTCCATCCGGCTACGGCCAGCAGGCTTCGGCGGCGGGCGGATGGCCCCCGCAGGTCCCCGGCCAGCTCGACGCCGACCCTCAGCAGGCGTCGTCCTGGTCCGGCGGCGGCACCGCCGGGGACCGGAACGCGGACGCGCCCGATACCCCGCTCGCCTCCGGCGCCCCAGCCGCCTCCACCGAGCAGACGACGATCTTTCCGGTCATGGACGGGACCGCGGTGCCGCCCGCCGACCGGCCGGAGACCGGTCAGCAGCGCGAGCACGTCGACCAAGGCGAGCGCGACGTCGACCAGACCCGGTTCATCCCGCCCGGCGAGAACTCGTCGAACTGACGCCTCGGCCGTTCCGTCGGCGCGCCTGCTCCGTCGCGGCTCGCTGCGCTGCGACCCTGAGGCCGTGAACCGGACTCTCGCCGGCCCCGACCGCGACCCGACCGCCCCGCAGCCGCACGGCCCCCCGGAGGCTGCCGGAGTCGAGGGCCTGGACCGGCTGCGCCTGCTGCTGGTCGGCGCCGTGGGCACGGTGCTGGTCAGCTATGCCCTGGTGGTACTGGCGGCTGCGGTGGTGCGCACCGCCAGCGGCATGTCGTTCGGCGGCGCCTTCACCATCGCGACTCCGCTGTGGCTGGCCGCGCACCAGATCCCGCTGGAACTGTCGGGCCGCCCGCTCAGCGTGCTGCCGTTGCTGCCGACGGTCGCGGTGTTCGCGATCGTCGCCGTCGGCGCGGGGTGGACCGTGCGGGGTCTCGGGGGGCGCCTGCGCGCCGACGCCGGGGCCGTGCTCGCGGCCACCGCGGGAGCACACGCTGCCGTGGCCGTGCTGGGCAGCGCGCTGCTGCCGCAGGCAGAGGTGGCCGCGGCACCGTGGGCGGCGATGGTCGGGGCGGGGCTCGTCGCCGGGTCGGCCGCGGCCGCAGGCGTGGCGCGGGCCTGCGGGCTGCCCGCGGAATGGGTTCACCGGCTGCCGGGCTGGCTGCGGCCCGCATTGCGGGGGGCCGCGGTCGCGCTCGTCGGACTGGCGGTCAGCGGGGCCGCGGTGCTCCTGGCTGGTCTCTTCCTCGGCGCGGCGGACGTGGCCGCGGCCTACCGGGAGCTCGCCCCGGACGCCGGTGCAAGCCTGGGCGTCACGCTGCTGGCGCTGGCCTACCTGCCGAACGCGGTGCTCGCCGGTGTGAGCTGGGCGCTCGGGCCTGGGGTGGCGGTCGGTACGGCCACCGCGTCGCCGTTCGCTACGGGCGCGGGGGAGCCGTCGAGTTTCCCGCTGCTGGCAGCGTTCCCGACGACAGCACCTCCGTCCTGGGCGGCCGTGGTGCTCGCCCTGCCGGTGGCCGCCGGGGCGCTGGCCGGGCTCACCTGCCGTCGCGGTGCTGCGCAGGCGCAGCGGCTGCCGTCCGCCGCCGGTGCAGCGGTGCTGACGGCGGTCGCTGTCGGACTGCTGGCGTCGCTGGCCGGTGGCCGGCTCGCGGCGGGGCCGTTCGACCCGGTGCGACTGCCGGTGGAGCTGGTGGTGCCCGCCGTCCTGTTGTGGGTCGGGGTCCCCACCGTCGGGGTGGCGATGGCCCGACGCCGGAACGCCGGCGACCGCACCGGTCGCATGCGCGCCGGGTGGCGTGGGGTGGAACGGGACCAGGTTGCGCCCGCCCGCCCGACTGCGGTGCCCGAGCAGCCCATGCCCCGCACCGTCGGCGAGCTCGTAGCGTTACGCACCCTGCAGGCGGCAGAGCAGGAGGCGTCCCCGTCCGATCACCGACGTCCGCAACGATGACGTCGTTCAAGGAGCCTGAGCATGGCCGACGAGCAGTCCCCCGAACCGAGCTCCGACCCGACCTCTAAGATCAACATAGAGGTGCCGCACTCGGCTCGGATCTGGAACTACGCCTGGGCCCAGGTGGACCCGAACGTTGTCACCGTCGCCAAGCAGTCCCGGCAGTTCCTCATCCGTGCCGTCCGTTTCCAGGCCGGTGCGGCCGGGATGCGTCAGTTTCTCGAGGGGGTGACGACCTATGTGGAGGCCGACTTCCACGACCCGGATCTGATCATCGCCGATGCCCGCAACGTGCTGAACCTCTCCCGGCCGGTCGCGGTCATGTTCATTGGGGGTGCTCGGCCACGTCGCCGACATCGACGAGATGCGCTCCATCGTGGCGCGGGTGCTGGCCGCTGTCCCGTGTGCTAGCTGCCTGACCCGCTGGGACACCACCGCAACCGAGGTCAGCCTCCAGGCCGCCGAGGAGTACGCGGAAACCGGGGGCTGTCCCCTATCGTTTGCGCAACCCTGAGCAGGTCGGACGGTGTTTCGACGGCCTGGAGATGGTGGACCCCGGTCTGGTGCCGATCACGCTGTGGCGGCCGAACCCCGCCGAGATCGGTGCGGCCGAGTCGATCAACGCCTACGGCGCCGTGGCGCGCAAGCCGTGAACTGGTATCGGTCATCGTGCCGGACAGTGGTCCCTACGCTGGTGTCCGCCGTCGTGGCCAGACGCGATAGGCGGTCCAGGTCAGCAGGGACGCGGCTGCGGTGAGCAACGCCACCGCGGCGAGTGTGACGAGCAGCGTCGAGGACCCGAGCGGGACCACCGCGACGGCGAGTGCGGCCGCGGGCAGGGCGCCGAGGGTGCCGAGCGCGAGCGCGAGCGCGATCCGGACGAGCAACCCGTCGGCAACTGTGACGACGAGCGACCCAGCAGCTTCGGCGAGTGCAACCAGGCACGGGATCAGCACCACCCCGCCGACCCCGACACCGGTGGGGACGCCAGGTGCGGCCAGCACCGGCAACCAGACCACCTCGATCTGCACGACGTTGACGGTGACCGGGACTGCCCCGAGCCAGGCCAGCGCAGGCAGGGGGCGCATCGGCGCCAGCCGAAGATGGTAGTGGTCGAGCTCGACGGCCAGGCCCTGGCTGGCGCCACTCGAGGCCAGGCTGTTCACGAGCAGCAACGCCGCTGGCGCCCAGGTGAAGTCCGGTGCGAGAGCGAGCAGGATCAGCGCGATCGTCAGGCCCACGACCAGGCTGATCACGTTCGGTCGTAGGAGGCGCCGCTGCTGGGCCATGCCGCGAAAGCACAGCGCCCGTTCCCCGGCGAGCACCGGCCATACCGGCAGCGAGACCTGGCCGGTGCGGAACTGCTTCTCCATGAGCTCCTGGCCGCTGCGCGAGCGGCGCATCGTCACCTGCGCCTCGTCGATCTGGCGCGCGGCGGTTTCGGCCCGTTCCTCGTACCCCCGGGCGGCTGCGACGAGCGTCCCTGCCGCCGCGACCAGCCCGGCCAGCAGCATCAGCAGCCCGACCGGGGAGAGCCGCTCGGGCCTCACCGCACCGACGAGCAGCCACCCGACCAGCGGGCGCAGCCCCAGCCAGCCGCTGCCGGGGAAACCGACCACGGCTCCCGCGAGCATCCCGACCCCCCACGCCACCGCCAACGCCCGCAAGGCGAGGGCGGCGCGGGCACGCACCACCAGGATGTGACCGCCGAACGAGGTCAGCCGCAGGACGAGCCCGATCGCCGCGCCGACCAGCGCGACCTTCCACGCCTCGGTGAGCGTCAGTCCCAGCGACCACCGGGACACCAGCGTCGCGAGGTAGCCGATGACCGCGTACCGCACCGGGCGCAGCAGCAGTGCTGCCAGAAACGCCGCCCGCGTGCCACCTGGGGCGGTGAGCACCCAGGACACGGCGGCGACCCGCAGCCGCAGTGGCGAATGGAACGTCGAGTTGAACAGCAGAATCGGAAGCACCAGCGGTACGAACCGCACCACCGGATCCAGCACGGCGGGGTCCGGCGCGGCCTGCGGTCTCAGCTGGTCGAGCGCGAGCAGCTGGAGTCCGGCGAACAACGCCACCCCGACGAGCAGCCCGAGCAACGGCCACGGCTTGCCTGCCACACCGCGCAGCCGTCGCGCCCACCGGCGGACTCCGACGTAGGACATCGCGGACAGGCACGCCAGCATCCCACCGCGCTCGGGCCGCGCCACCGACGGCACGGCGGGGTGAACGCTCATTCCGGCACGTCCCGGCCGTCGCCGGCGAGCTGTTCCGCGGTGACGTCGGTCAACGCGAGGTAGGCCGCCTCGAGATCCGCGTCCTGGTCCAGTCCGGCCTGGCCGCGCAGCTCGTCCAGCGTGCCCGCCGCGGTGATCCGTCCCTGGTCGAGCAACACCGCCCGATCGGCGAGTCGCTGCACGTCGGACAGGATGTGCGTGGCCACCAGCACGCACGCCCCGGCCGCGGCCAGCTCCCGGACCAGCGACCGCAGCTCGCCGGCACTGCGCGGGTCCAACCCATTGAACGGCTCGTCGAGCAGCAGCACGTCCGCTCCGTGCAGCAGCGCCATCACCAGCGCCAGCCGGCGCCGTAACCCCTGGGACAGCTCGTGCGGAAGCGCGTCGAGCCGGTCGTCGAGACCGAACCGTGCCAGCAGCCACTCCGCCCGCGGCCGCCAGTCGGACAGCCGGTAGAGCAGCGCGACGAACGTCACGTGCTCGGACACCGACACGCCCGGGTACAGATCGGGTTGCTCGGGCATCAGCGACACCGCGCGCTGCGCGGGCGCCGAGCCCGCCAGGTGGCCGCGCACCCGGACCGACCCCGCGTCCGGGACGAGCAACCCGGCCGTGGCGCGGAACACGGTCGACTTGCCCGCACCGTTGGGCCCGATCAGCGCCGTGACCGAGCCGGCCGGGCAGGTGAAGCCGACCCCGGCCAGCGCCGTCGTCGCACCGAACCGCTTGACCAGCCCGGTGTACTCCAGCGCCACCTCCGCGGGAGGCTCATGTGAGGCGGAACGCTCCGGCACGGCCACGGACCCATACTCTCAGCACCGAGCAAGTCGATTACCGATCTCGAGCGAGTCGCGATCTGGCATCCTCATCATGTCGGTACCTGTTCCGCGAGGGAGCGGACCGAACCTTTGCCCGGGGCCTCCGTCACCTGGGGTGAGATGGTCGAGGCCGATTACCTGCGTGCCTACCGGTCCAAGGGTGTGTCGTTGCAACAGCTCCGCCCGTTCATTGAGGACTGCCGGGATCGCTTCGATCTTCGGTACCCCCTCGCGCATCTGCGTCCCTTCACCGACGGACGACGGCTCTTGCTCGAGGCCCAGACCGAGGTAGGGCTGACGGGCGACCTGCGGGTGGTCTACGAGTTGACCTCCGGTCAGCTCGAGCTGCACCCGCGCGCCGTGACGTTTCTCGAGCGAGTCGATCGTGGCAGTGACGGCACCGCAGATGTCGCACTTGCCCTGCTGCCCGACGGGCCGGACTCGCCGGTGCGACTGGAACCCGGGGTCGCATCGGGTGCGTCAACGGTCGGTGGGGTCCGTACGGAGATCCTGCGTGAGCAGTACGAGGTCGGCGAGGACACCCGCGACATCGCCGCGATGTTCCGGCTGGATGTCCATGAGGTCCTCGCGGCCCTGCGCCACGAGAACAGGCTCCAGCCGCTCAACGTCGCGTGACCGCACTCGGCGTCGCACGGTGGACCTCGTGACAGACTGGTAGCGAAACCGCCGTTGGAGGTGCCGAACATGACGATGAGCGACGCTGGACACCCGGTGCGTCCGGGCGGGTCGGGGCCCTCAGCGGACGAGCTGTTCCGGGATACCGAACCGGTGCGCTCTGCGGAGGACCTGGATGGCGAGGGGATCTTCGCCGAGGGCGAGGTTGAGGAGTTTCTCGCTGATCTGTATGCGATGCGCCGCTCGGACGTCGGTTGCTGATGCGGCGTAAGTATTCGGTGATCCCGTAGCCCGGGCGTGCCTGCTCGTGTCTGGCCTTGTCCTGTGGCAGGTGGTGTGACCTGGGGGTTTGACACCGATCCCTGGGGGGTGATCTTGTGGTTGTGTCATGGTCAGTGGTGGTCT
>JBBSQN010000074.1:0-26998 GCA_038257875.1 Mycobacteriales bacterium | reverse complement strand
GGGGGGGGGGGGGGGGGGGGGGGGGGGGGGGGGGGGGGGGGGGGGGGGGGGTGGGGGGGGGGGGGGGGGGGGGGGGGGGGGGGGGGTGGGGGGGGGGGGGGGGGGTGGGGGGGTGGGCGGGGGTTGGGCGGTGGATTACCAGGCTGACCAGCGGCTGGGGGCGTCTGCCTGCCCGGTGGGGCGGCGCCAGGAGCCGCTCCGCCACCTGCCGCACCGGTATCGGCGACCGTCGGGCTGCTCGGCTCGGTGGTGGTCGTGTCGGCCCCATCGCTCGGACGTGCGGGGCTGGCTGCGCCGCCGATCGCGGCGAGCCCCGAGGTGATCTCGGCCGGGCCGATCCCGGTGGCGAGTGCGGCGATACCCAATCCGAGGCTGGTCGCGACGCTGAGCGCGGCGGCCAGCGTCAACAGCCGGATCCCCCGCGGCCGGACCGTCCCCGGCTCCTGGGCGCCGAGGACAGGGTCGAAGAACAGAGATCGGGGCGGCGGAGGCTGATCACCGCGGTCGGCCACGTCCATGGCGGCGGGCGGGAGCGTCGCTGGCACGGCCAGCCAGCTGCGCGCGGCTACGGCCGCACCGGTGGCGATGGCGCTCGTGGGGTCGGTATCGACGGTGACGGGCCTGCCCAGCTCGGTGGAGACCAGCTGTGCGATCAACGGGATACGTGAGGAGCCGCCGACCAGCAGTATCGTGTCCAGGTCAGCAGCGGGTGTGCCAGCCGAGTCGATAGCCCGGCGCAGCGCATCGACGGTCTCCGTGACCGCTGGCCTGATCTTCTCCTCGAACTCCGTGCGATCCAGCCGGACCTGCGTGTGGTGGCCGGGCAGGTGCACCGGAACCGTCACCTCGGTGTCCGTCGAGAGCGCCTCCTTGGCCGCCGTGCACTCCCGCCGCAGTTCGGCTACGGCAGCCTGGACGGTGGGGTCGGTGTCGTCGAGCTGCTGCCACGGGTCCCCGACGGCCGCGACGACGTGGTCGAAGATCGTCTCGTCGAAGTTGACCCCGCCGAGCTGCTCGATCCCGACGGGCTGTCCGACGACCTCGACGCCGCCATCGGGAAGCGTGCGGACGACCGCGGCGCTGAACGTGCCGCCACCGAGGTCGTAGACCGCCACGGTGGTGCTGGCGTCGAGCTGCCCGGTGCCCGCGTGTCCGATCGCGGCGGCTTCGGGCTCGGAAAGCAACAGCACGCTGGCGACACCCTGCGCGGCGAGGGCCGTGGCCATGGCCTCGCGCTTGTGCTGTCCCCACTCGACGGGATGGGTGAGCGTGACCCGATCGGCGGGTCCGCCCTCCTGCTCCGCGACCCGCTCCAAGATCCACACCGCGAACCTGGCCGCCACGGTCTCGGCGGCCACGGGACGACCTCCGACCACCAGCGGGACACCGTCGCCGATGCGGCGCATGAACTCGCGCACCACCCGCTGCGGGTCGGTGACCGCCCAATGCTGGGCTGACTCGCCGTACTGCATCGACTCGTCGAGATCAAGGAACACGATCGACGCCACGGAGCTGGTGTGCGTACCCAACCGCACTGTCTCTGGCCGCGGGTCTCCGTCTCGGAACAGGGCTGCGGTGGCGTGCACCGTCCCCAGATCGATCCCCACGCTGTAGGACAGCTCCGCCATTGCACGACTCCACAGTGGATAGATTGGCACGGCGAGGCATCGGGGCCTCGCTCTCGTCTTGTTAGTCGATGCGCAGCGACCCGATGTTAGCCTGTCGGCAGGACCAGATCTGGTCACGATCGGCATCTGGCGGGTGGCGGGCTCGTTTCCACCTGCGGGCAACGGGCCGGCGTCGTGATCCATCCGACTGCTCAGGGTGAAGGGGATCCTGCTGGTCAGCACCCCCGCAGGACCTCACGCTGATCACACAGTGCAGCGAGGTCCGACAGCACCCGATCGCCAGGTCCCCAGCCGTAACCCTGTATCGCGGGGTGCATGATCGGTACGAGGACGGCGCCGGGACGTGGCGTCGTTGGGTCGAGCCCGCTCGGACGGCGGTTCCAGCACCGCAAGGTTGTGCTCGCCACCAGTGGCGATGGCGGGGTTGTGGCCGTCATCACCACTGGACGCCAGCTGGCGAACAGGCGTTCAGACGCCGGTGATGTTCCTGCCGTGGTCATAGCGGTTTGTCTCCGGGTTTTGGATGGTGCCGGAAGCCGTCCGCCTGGTAACAGACGGTAAGCACGATCACCGGTGAGCTGTCAAAACGGTGCTAAAGGCGGGACCAGGCGGTGAGGGGTCGGGCGTGGCATGGTGAGGTAGCGCGTCGGCAGACTCAGGTGAGGAGGCCAGCCGTGGACGACGATGTGGCCGTGGACGATGTGAGCGTCTCGGGCGTGGGTGAGCGTGTGGCTGAGGAGCGCAAGCTTGCGGGGTGGTCCCAGGTCAAGCTCGCTCATGAGGCCAACGTGTCGGTGAGCCTGGTCAGCGGCGTGGAACAGGGACGGTTACCGGCTTCCTCGTTGTTCGTGGCCGCCTGCGCCCGTGCCCTGGGCGTTGGGGTAGCTGAGCTTTCGGAACAGCCTTACCCGTGCAGGAACCGGTCCGACCACGAGGTTCACACCTCCATACCGGCGATTCGGCATGAGTTGGCCGTCTCTCGTTTAGAGCCCTTCGGCGAGGTACCCCTGCGGTCTCTGGACGAGCTGGCGCGCGATGTGGCGGAGGTGTCTACGCTGCGTCACGCGGCCGACCTGCATGAGCTCGGAGCCAGACTGCCAGGGTTGTTGGCTGAGCTGCAGGCTGTCGTCCACACTTTGGGTGGTATCGAGCGGGAACGGGCCTTCGGGCTGCTGGCTGAGGCGTACGCGGCTGCCTGGGATCTCACGGGCAGTCTCGGCTACACCGACCTCCGGTCCTTGACGACCGAGCGTTATGAGTGGGCCGCCGCTCAGTCCGGTGACGAGCTGGCCGTGTGTGTCGGTGACTACTTCCGTGCCGGAGAACTGATGTTGACAGCCGATTGGAACTCCGCCCTGACATTGCTGGAGAAGAGCCGGCACCGTATTGAACCAGACGTCGACAGGGCCGATCCGGTCGTGTTGTCGGTGTGGGGTAACTTGAATCTTAAATCCGGGCTCGCGGCAGCTCGCGCCGGAAATCGTGATCTCGCCGACGCTCATCTAGGGGAGGCCAAAGAAACCGCCAAGCGTATCGGTGTGGACCGGGACGACTATCGGTTATGCTTCGGACCTACTAACGTCAATATCTGGTCCGTGGGGCTCGCGGTGGAGATGCTCGATGGCACCGAGGCGGTCAAACGGGCAGAGGGGTTCGCCATCCCAGCGACGGCTCAGCGGGAACGCGTAGGCCGCCATTTCATCGACCTTGCCCGGGGACATCTGCTGCACGGGAGCAAGGACAGGGCGTTCGCTGCCCTCCGTCGCGCTAAGAAGATTTCCCCTGCTCAAACCCGGTACCATCCCATAGTGCATGAGACCATCCGCGTCATCGCGCGCCAGGAAGTTCGCGCCAGCGACACCGTCCGGGGATTCGCTGTCTGGTGTGGGATTCGAGACTGAAAATGCAACTGAGGGTGTCCTGTGGTTCGTAAACAATGCAGCGCCGAAGGCGGGACCATGCAGCTGGCCAGGGTCGGGCATAGCATAGTGCGGTAGTGCGTAGGCAGACCCAGGTGAGGAGGTCGGCTGTGGACGATGTGAGTGTATCGGGCATCGGTCGGCGTGTGGTCGAGGAGCGTGAACTTGCGGGGTTGACCCAGGTCGAGCTCGCCCGCGAGGCCAACGTGTCGGTGAGCCTGGTCAGTGCGGTGGAGCAGGGACGAGCTCCGGCTTCCCCGGGGTTCGTGTCTGCCTGCGCTCGTGCGCTGGGCGTGGGGGTGGCGGAGCTGCAGGAACAGCCTTACCCGTGCCGGAACCGGGTCGAGCATGAGGTTCACGCCGCCGTATCGGCGATCCGGTGTGAGTTGGCCGTCTCTCGCTTAGAGCCCTTCGACGAGGTGTCTCTGCGACCGGTGGAGGAGCTGGAGCGTGCCGTGGCGAGAGTGTCCACGCTGCGACACTTGGCTGATCTGCGTGAACTCGGAGCTCAGTTGCCAGGGTTGTTGGCTGAGTTGCGGGCTGTCGTCCACACCGTAGGCGGTGTCGAGCGGGAACGAGCTTTCGGCTTGCTGGCTGAGGTGTGCGCGGCTGCCATGATGCTCACGTCCAAACTCGGCTACACCGACCTCGCGTCTCTGACGACCGATCGTTATGAGTGGGCCGCTGCTCGGTCCGGTGACGAACTGGCCGTCTGCGTCGGTGATTACTTCCGCGCGTGGGTGCTAATCAGAATGGCCGATTGGAACTACGCCCTGGCCTTGTTGGAGAAGAGCCGTCGCCGTATCGAACCGGACATCGGTAAGGCCGACCCGGTCGTGTTGTCGGTGTGGGGGATGCTGCATCTCAAATCCGGGCTCGCGGCAGCCCGTGCCGGAAATCGCGACCTCGCGGACGCTCATCTCGGTGAGGCCAGAGAAACCGCTGAGCGTGTCGGTGTCGATCGGGATGACTACCGGTTGTGTTTCGGACCCACCAACGTCAACATCTGGTCCGTGGGGCTCGCCGTGGAGCTGCTCGATGGCACCGAGGCCGTCAAACGGGCGGAGCGGTTCACCATCCCGACCACGGCCCAACGGGAACGTGCAGGCCACCACTTCATCGACCTCGCCCGGGGTCACCTGCTGCACGGGGACAAGGACAAGGCGTTCGCCGCCCTCCGCCACGCCAAGAAGATCGCTCCCGCGCAAACCCGATATCATCCCATGGTGCATGAGACCATCCGCGTCCTCGCTCGCGAAGAAGCTCGCGCCAGCGACACCGTCCGCGGATTCGCCACCTGGTGCGGAATCCGAGACTAAAAAGTTCCGATTTCACTACCTGGAGGGTTATTCAGGAGGGTCATGTGGATCTTGTAAGACCACGGTTGAGCTGCGGGGATGCGCCTCCGATCAAGATCGCTGAATAAGCCTCCTGGTAGTCGATCCGCCGTCGGCGGCAGAGTGGGGCCGCTCATAGGAACCTGCTGGCGCTCGCCCAGCGTGCTCTGGTCGCGGGTGAGGTTGTCGGCTGAGGTGAGGGTGTCGGGGTGGTCCTCGCCCAGGATCCGCTGGCGGCGGGTGAGGGGTGTTCTCGTCGAGGGTGCGGGCTTGCTGGTGTTCGGCCTGGCCATGTCAGTAAGCTTTTGGGCCGCGGACGAGGGCACCGATCGTCTTCCACATGATTAACGCATCCATGGCCAGCCCCCAGTTCTCGACGTAGCGCAGGTCGAGCCGCATCGACTCCTCCCAGGTCAGGTCGCTGCGACCGCTGATCTGCCAGAGTCCGGTCAGCCCGGGCTTGACCATCAGTTTGCGCTCGGCGTCACGGGAGTAGGTGGCGACCTCCTCGGGTAGCGGCGGTCGCGGTCCGACCAGCGACATGCTGCCGGCGACGACGTTGAACAGCTGGGGCAGCTCGTCGAGGGAGTACTTGCGCAACACGGTGCCGATCCTCGTCACGCGCGGGTCGGCGCGGCGCTTGAACAGCGGCCCCGTCGTCTCGTTGGCGACCAGCAGCACGGCCTTGCGCGTCTCGGCGTCCACTACCGTCGACCGGAACTTGACCATCTTGAAGATCCGGCCGTGACGTCCGACGCGCTCCTGGCGGAAGAACATCGGACCGCCGTCGGCCTTGACCGCCACGGCGAGACCGACCAGCAAGGGTGCGATCACCACCAGCAACAGGATGGCTCCGCACCAGTCGATGACGTTCTTGACCACCCGTGACACGCCGTCCGACACCGGGTGGGTGAGCCGCAGCAGCGGCAGGCCGTCCACGGGCGCGATGTGCGGGTGAGGGCTGGCTATCTCCGTCAGGCCGGGGTCGGCGCCGAGTCCCTCGAGGTCCCACGCGAGCTGGTGCAGGCGCTGCGGCGACCAGCCGGGTGTGCTGCCGACCGAGACGACGCTGTGCTCACCGCCGCGTACGACCTCGGTAACGGAGTCGAGATCGCCGAGCACGGGGACGCCGAGGATGGTGTCGGCGCCGTCCGGTCCGGTCCCGGTCGGAGTGCAGGCACCCCGGATCACCCAGCCGCTGTGCCGGTCGCGCCGGGTGCGGAGGATGAGGTCGGTCACCGACTCGGCGGTGCCGACGACGAGCATCGGGTGCGCGAAGCGGCCGTTCGCCCGGTGCCGGTGCAGCCACGTGCGGAGCCCGACCCGGCCGAGCAGTGCCAATGTCCCGGCAAGGGGAAGCAGCTCGAAGACCCAGGGGCGCAGCGCGCTGAGCTGGAGTGCGAGGCCGACAAGGCCGAGCACGACCACAGCGGTGACGAACGCCCGGATCAGTCGGCTGAACTCCTCGTAGCCATGCCCGAGCACCCGCTGGTCCCACGCCCGGGTCAGGAACAGGGACGCGGCGGTCAGAATGGTGATGACGAGTCCGAGACCAGGGGAGATCGGGCCGCCGAACATCGGGGCGGAGTTCCCGAGCCTCAGCGCGTGCCCGATGCCGACGACGGCGAGCACGGCGGCCATGTCGACCAGCACGACCATGCGCGCGTAACGAGTCTCCCATCGGGGCCGACTCGGGGTGGTGAGTGGCGGGGTGTAGCCTGCGCCCCGATCGGCTGATCCTGGTCGGACTCTCCGTCGTGGTCCGGACGCGTCCAGTGCCAGGCTTGTCCGTGCGGGCTCGGGTGAGCCGTCGGGATCACAGTGTGCAGTCATGACGCCTCTCATGCCATGCCGACGTCCGGTACGACGACGGCCTGTCGGGTGGCTAGGCCCCGTCCGGCTCACGTGAGCGGTGCACACGATCGTGTTCGGCCGATCAGTCGAACTGGGAGCCGGGGCGCTTACTGACTTTCTCGCGCACGCTGCGCCCGGTGGTAACATCTCCTTGCCTCACCCATCGGGGTGAGAAGGGCCGGAGTGCGGGGTTTTTACCCCTCTTTCGATCACCCTCAGTAGTAGATGAGGGCTGATTGCTCGTCTGTTTGCAGCAGTTGAGCAGACCAGTCAGCACACACAGCGACAACCTGAGTTGCCAGGGTGTTGCCGTCGCGGCGGGCGCTGTGAGCCTGCTCACGGCCACGGTCGGCTTCGGACGGTCCAGTGTCGGCTTGTTTTGCCTGATCAGCGGGCCTGGACGCGCTGTTCACCGCGGCGGCTCGGCACGGTCGCCAGCCAACGTGCATGTTAACTGGCTGTCGCCGACCGAGTTCCGGTCAGTCGCGACGGCCCACACCGGCGAAGAGCGGGTAGGCCTCGACATCGGCCGGGATGTCGCCGGGTGCGTCGGGACGCCACTGTGGTGCGCGCACCACACCGGGCTCCACGAGGGTCAGGTCACCGAACAGGGCGGTGACCTCCTCGCGGGAGCGCAGCCGCACGGGACTGGGTGACCGAGGCTGGTTGTAGAGCTTCTGCGCCTCGCCCACGTCCTGGCGGCCGTTCGCGCTCGCGTGACTGATCGCGAGGTAGCTGCCGGGCGCCGTCGCGTGCAGGTACTCGGCGATGAACGTGGCCGGGTGCTGGTCGTCGTCCATGAAGTGCAGCACCGACACCATCATTACGGCAACTGGCCGGTCGAAGTCGAGATGGGCCCGCAGCACGACATCGGCGAGCACGCCGACGGGGTCGCGGAGATCGCCGGATACCACCACCGCCCGGTCGTTGTCGGTCAGCAGGTCGCGGCTGTGTGCCACGGCAACCGGGTCGTGGTCGACGTAGACGATCCGTGCGTGCGGGTTGGCCTGTTGGGCCACCTCGTGCACGTTGCCGACGGTCGGGATGCCGGAGCCGAGGTCGAGGAACTGGTCGATCCCGGCGGCGCAGAGGTGGCGGACCGCTCGTCGCAGGAAGCCGCGGTTCTCCTGGACGATCATCGGCGTGTCGGGCATGAGCGCCATGATCTCCTGGGCGAACTCTCGGTCGGACGCGAAGTTGTGCGACCCGCCCAGGTAGAAGTCGTAGACGCGGGCGACGCTCGGATGCGTGAGGTCCACATCGGCGGGCACCCAGCTCGGTCTGTCCGCCATTTTCCAGCGCCTTTCATCCAACACTACCGACCACCCGCTGTGGTGGAGGTTCTCCGTGACGACACTACCGGGTCAACTGCTGGTCACCACGGTGTGATTGCGCGCACGATCGGTGAGCTGGCTCCGGGTGTGATGTAACACGACAGCGACGACGTCCGACTTTCTATGGTGACGGTGTTGCCGATCAGTCGGCATAGCAAGGTGGTTCTCGTGAGCGGCTTGATCCGCGCGCACCGCAGCAGCGTCGGGCAGGGCAGCGGCCTAAATCGGGGCGAAATCGGGCGAGAGGCGGTTCGCCATGGCGGCTCGGCGGCGGCACGTGAGCTCGCCGCTGGTCGGGTTGCTGCGCCTGCTGGTGGTCGCCGCGGTGGCTGCGGCATCGACGATCATGCTCGGTGCCGTCGCCGCGCCGATCGTGTCCGCCGCCCCCACACCGCGCCGGTGACCCGCCAGGTCGGCTGTGAGAACACCCGACCCGGTGCCGCACCTTCACGGGAGAGACAGCGAGGGGTTGGCAGATGCTGACCTTTGCCACCCCGGTGCCGGTTCTCACCGGCACGGCTATGTCGCCTCATCGCCACCGGCGGGGACACCTCCAACGGGGTCTTCGCCGTCGGTTCCGGGTTCCCCACCCGCACCTTCCGCGGAGGCAACTACTGGGTGGATGCGGTGTACACCGCTGGCTGACTCATCGGACTGATCTGCCCGAGGACTGGTATCGATGGCGGCGCGAAACGGTGCCAAAGCAGGAGGCTGAGTTGATTCCGGTGATGAGACAGGGGCCGAAGGTTGCGGGGTTCGAGCAGGCCCTCGCGGCGCGCGTCGGTGCGGGACACGGGATGGCCGTCTCCTCGGGCACCGCTGCCCTGTATCTGCCCTTCTTCCCGCGGACCGTGCCACTTCTCGTCGGTACCGCACAGATCCGCGACGCCGCGCTGACCGCGGGACACCGCAGCGTGCGGGTCCTCAAGCCGTCGGTGGACGCGACGACCGATCATCCGGCAGTCGATTCCGGTGGTTTCCGGGCCGAGCACGGCCTGGACCCGGAGGTGCCGCTCGTCGTGACGGTGTGCCGGCTCGTTCCCGACCTGAAACGAGTGCGCTGGCGCGTGCAGCGTCTGCGCGGAACGACGCCGACCGACGCCGCCAACGCTCGACCGGTGCCGGTCTCTCGCCGCGGGGTCGCCGGTCACAGCGATGAGCCGCCCCGTCCGGGGGCGACCGGGCATGAGAGGAAGCTCCCGGTGACCGACATTCCCCTGGTCGACCTGAAGGCCCAGCACGAGCAGGTGGCCGACGAGGTGGCAGCGGGCTGGACCGAGGTGCTCAAGGCCGAGGCCTTCATCGGCGGGCCGCAGGTGTCGGCGTTCGAAGCCGAGATCGCCGGGTACACCGGGGTGGAACACGCGGCCGCGGAGCAGCTGTCCTTGCCGATCTTCCCGGAGATCACTCCCGCGCAGCAGGAGCGGGTTGTCACCGTCCTGGCCGAGGCGTTGCGGTGAACGCGCCATCCGGTGTGCAGGTGCACCCCGCGGGGCTGTGTGAGAGCGCGGACGTGGGGGTCGGTACCCGGGTGTGGGCGTTCGCCCACGTGCTGCCCGGGGCCCGGATCGGCACCGACTGCAACATCTGCGACGGAGTGTTCGTCGAGAACGGTGCCGTGCTCGGCGACCGGGTCACGGTGAAGAACGGGACGCTCGTGTTCTCCGGCGTGACGTGCGAGGACGATGTGTTCCTCGGCCCGAACGTGCTGTTCACCAACGACCTTCGGCCGCGCGCGGAGATCCGGAAGGCCACCGACGCGCTGGTGGCGACCGTCGTTCGCCGCGGCGCGAGCCTGGGCGCGGGCACGGTCGTCGTCTGCGGTGCGGAGATCGGTTCCTACGCCTTCGTTGCTGCCGGTGCCGTCGTCACCAGGGACGTTCCCGCGCACGCCTTCGTCGTCGGCAACCCGGCGCGGCAGAAGGGCTGGGTGTGCGCCTGCGGGGCGCGGCTGTCCGCGGCGCTCGCCTGCACGCAGTGCCCGGCACGGTACGTGGCCACCGACGCCGGGCTGGTCCGGCAGGACGGTTGAGTCCCGCCTCAGTCGAACGCGCGGAGCAACACCAGCCGCCGCCTGGGTCAGCCCGACACCGGCGATACCCACTTCTCGCCGTAGACGACGGTGATGACAGCGGGCAGCGGCAACCCGAACGCGGGCGCTGGCCGACGGGGCCGCTGCACACTGGACGGGTGGCGCGGAGTCGAGCTTGGCGACTCGTGGTCGGTGCTGGCCAAGCAGTTGATGGAGCTGGCCGAGCGGCCGCGGCGATGAGACGGGCGAGGCGGTGGGGGAGTGGGGGAGTGGCGAACTCCTCGAGTTTGATGTCAGACGGTGGACGCACCACCGGCTTGGCCTGTGGTGAGGGCTCGTAAGCTGGTTTGCCATCAGTGGCGTGTCTCGTAGACACGGCGGTAGAGGTCGGCTGCGCCGGGGACACCCCGCTTGAGACAGGTCACCAGCGTGGGTCGGATCGATGTCATGGCCTTGCGGGTGCGGTCGGAGGCCACCCCGTCCATGAGGTCGAAAGCCTGCGCCCAGACATCGATCGCCTCGTCGGTACGGGACTGCGCGGCAAGACTGACACCGAGATCGGCGCAATCCAGGCCGTGGATGCGCTTGTGCGTCCCCCGGTCCCGCTGATCCAGCGCGACACGGCGGTGCCGCTCGGCGCCGGCGTGGTCGGCAAGATCGGTCAGGGCCTTGGCGGCGTTGCTGCCCACAACGGCGGTGGGCGGGCCAAGGATGTGAGAGAAGGACGGTTGTGGTTGGTCGAGCCGGGTGAGAGCGTCCTCGGCCAGCAACAGGGACCGGCCGGTCCCCACCCGATCCCGAACCGACGCGTGCGCCCGCGCGTGGGAGACATGAAGCAGCGCCTCGGTCCGACCGTCTACATACCCGATGGCGCGTTGCAGTGCACGCGTGGTCAGCTCGACGCAGTGTCGGGGTTGCTTCAGGTTGAGAGCTTGGTGGGCGAGGGCGCGCATCATCCACGCCGCGTGGCCGTGCGGGTCGGCCTCGCAGGCCAGCTGGTAGCCGAGTAGGTAGTACCGCTGGGCTGCGCCTTCCTGTCCGAGGTCGTGATGTTTCCATCCCGCCAGGTACGCCAGCTCGGCCACCGCCCCGAACGCCCGGCGGCGGAGATCGTCGGAGCGGAACCGGGCACGCAGCATCGGCGCGGCCGTGTCCGCCAGGTAGGCGGTGACCGTGGTCAACCCGTGTCCTCCGCCTAAGCGCTCATCAGCGGCGCTGAACGCGGCGGTGATGTCGCGGACCACCGCGATGTCGTCCGCACCGACCATTCCCAGACTCGTGCGGGCACGCAGTATCCGCGACACGGCCTCATGGTCGTAGGTCAGTGGCATCGCCACCCCGGCGACGGTGAACGCCGCACCGGCGAGGGCGTGGCGGCGGTCCACGTCGGCACGCCCGAGCTCGATGGCCGTCGCGACCGGATCCTCCGCGGTGCCCACCAGCTGCTCGCCGGGAGCCAGCCCGATCTCATCGGTCGACACCACCCGCCCGGCCCGCCGCGACAGTGCTTCCGCCAGGTACTGCCCGGCCAACCCCGACGGGCGTGCGCCGTCCACCCAGTGCGCGACCGCCGACTTGTTGGTCTGCAGCACCTCGCCGTTCTCCGCCGCCACCCGCCGCACCGCACCGGCGAGTGCCTCGTAGGTCCATCCCGTCGCCGCGATCGCGTCCCGCAACCGGGAGTTGGGTTGTCGTCGCACCGTCATCATTCTCCTATCCAGGGTAAACGGCGTAAACCGTACTCCGCGTCCACCAGCGTACCCATGACACACCTGAGGTGGTTAACTCAGCACCAGCTCACCACGACGACACCCCAAGCCCGACCCTGACACCGCTCATCGCCGTTGGTGCGGCCACGACTGACCATGCATTTCTTCTACGAGAAAGGAGCTCTAGTCAGGAGACGCCAATCAGATTCAGCAGTAGGTACGCGTAAACAGGGAAATGTGAAGCCTCTTGGTGAACATGCTGACAAAGATGACCGACGGGAGTGGAGAATCGATGTCTGAGTCCGGAGCCCTGATCCAGCGACAGGGCGATCAAGTAGATGTTCCGTTGTCTCCGGTGAGTGGGAGGTTTCCACTGGGTCTGGGTACGTTCGCTGCACCGACCAGCGACGAGCCGGAGTCCTGCCCGGGCGTGCGGCCGTACGGGCTGCGGTTCGCCACCATTATGGATCGGTCGTCGGTCGAGGTGCTGCCAGCCTGGCAATTCTGCCCGCAACGTCAGATCGCCGTCGTGACAGACGAGCCCACGAAGCCGTGGTATCGCCACTGGCAAGCCGAGGGGAGCATGGAGACCACCGGCGCCAGCCCCGACGGGCAGGGCAGCACCGGCAACGAGGAGTGGACCCCGGACTACACCGGTGACGCAGCGGGATGAGCGTGCTGGTACTGAGCGAGGACTTCGATCCCACGGTCGACGCGGTGATCGATGAGCTGCATCGACGGGACGTCGAGGTGTTCCGGTGCGACACCGCCTGGTTTCCCACCCGGATGAGCTTGGCAGCTGAACTGGGCGGTGACCGGTGGGAAGGCCCACTGGTCACCGAGGATCGGTGCGTATCGCTGATGGGTCTGCGGTCTGGCTGGTACCGCAGACCCACCGCGTTCGTCTTCTCCGACGGGATGTCCGGGCCGGAGCGTCGACATGCCGAGTGGGAGGCCAAGCTCGGGTTCGGCGGGGTGCTGGCCGACCTGCCGTTACTGTGGGTGAACCACCCATCGCGGGAAGCGGACGCCAGTTACAAGCCGGTTCAGCTCGCGACAGCAGCCCGCTGTCACCTCACCGTGCCACCTACGCTCATCACGAACCGTCCGGATGCCGTGCGCCGGTTCGCCGCCGATCAGCGAGGCCACGTGGTGGTCAAGCCACTGGCCTACGGCTCGGTGTTCGAGGCCGGCGGGAGAAAGGCGATCTACACCCACGCGCTGACCACCGAGGAGCTGATCGACCTGACCGGGGTGGAGACGACGGCACACCTGTTCCAGCGCGCGATCCTCGACAAGATGTTCGAAGCGCGAGTGACCGTCGTCGGACGGCGCATCTTCGCCGCGTCCATCCACGCCGACAGCGACGCGGCGCGGGCCGACTGGCGCAGCGACTACGACTCACTGCGGATCAACGTCGTGGACCTGCCGCCGGAGGTGGCGCAGGGTGTCGTGGCGTTCATGGACGCGCTCGGGTTGATGTTCGGGGCGTTCGACTTCGCCGTCGACAGCGACGGCGTCTGGTGGTTCTTCGAGTGCAACAGCGCCGGTCAGTTCGGTTTCGTCGAGGACGCGACCGGTCTGCCGATCACCGCCGCACTCGCCGACCTTCTACAGAGAGGTCACGTGTGATCGACTGGCAGCCTCGCGCCGCCGCCTACGCCGACCAGCTCGCCGCCGACGGCGTGCTCACCGACCCGGCGTGGCAGACGGTGTTCGCCACCACACCCCGACATCTGTTCGTGCCCCGGTACTGGGCGTTGAACGAGTACAACTCACCCAGCACCCTGATCGACGGCGCGGACCCCGACCAGCGCGAGACCTGGCTGGACGCGGTCTACTCCGACCGGTTCCTGATCACTCAGTGGGCGCCGGCCGGCGACTCCGACGGCACCGCGATCCGGGTCGTGACCAGCTCCGCGTCCCAGCCCTGCACCGTGGCGGTCATGTTCGACCGGCTCGCCGTCCAGGACGGGCACACCGTGCTGGAGATCGGTACCGGCACCGGCTACAACGCCGCGCTCCTCAGCACCCGACTCGGCGCAGGCAACGTGAGCAGCGTCGACATCGACCCGGAGCTGATCCACCAGGCAGATGTGAACCTGCACGCGGGCGGATACCGACCACGGCTGCGCACCGGCGACGGCGCAGCCGGGCTGCCCGACGCGGCCCCGTTCGACCGGATCATCGCCACCTGCTCGATCGACCACGTTCCCCCCGCCTGGATCGACCAGCTCGCCCCCGGTGGCCGACTCGTCGCACCGCTCACCTTCGGTGGGGCACTGGCCGTGCTCGACAAGACCGACCACGACGAGGTCAACGGACACATCGACCCCTTCGGGGTGTACTTCATGCCCTTGCGCGACACCGCCGAGCAGCCCAAACCCGCAAGCATCGCCCCCGACCTGCCCGACGCCGCGCCGGTCGGGGCACGCTACACCGGCTTCACCGACGTCGACCCCCGCGCGCTGGACGACCCCGACTTCCTGCTCTGGCTGTCCCTGCACCTACCCGGGGTCCACCTCGCACCCACCTACGAGGACGGCGAACCGACCGAGATTATCGTCTACACCGCCCAACACCGCGCCACCTGCACCTACCGGCCGACCAACGACGGCCTCTGGCCCGTGACCCAGCAAGGCCACCGACCGTGGGACACCGTGGAGACCGCCTGGCGAACATGGGACCGCAACGGCCGCCCACCACGCGCCAGGCTGGGTATCACGGTGGAGAAGGACGGTCGCCAACGTATGTGGCTCGACGAGCCGACCTCCCCCCACACCTGGCCCCTACCGACGACCTGACCACATGATCGCTGCGTCGAGACGCGTGACTTGCCGTGCTCTCGGACGGGGACTCGTGGTGCGGTCACCGACCGCATATGAACTCATGGTGCGCGCTGGTTCCGCTGATGACGGTTTGCAAGCTGAGTCTGTTGTGGCGCTTCACATCATATGACCTCAACAATGCTCAGGAAATTTCGGGAAGCTCTGGGTAGAATCTGCCAGTGGCATCTGGCCATCCCGCCAGTGAAATATTTGGACCCTTGGTCAGATATCGTCGCAAGGCACTCCCGGTGGTTTCAACAAAGTTTCCAGGAATTTCATGCACACCCACCCAGTCAATCTTGGAGTGCTTTTCGGGTTCGAGATTAGCAAGCTCGCCGGACCATTCGTGGACCACGAAGACGACGGTGAGGAATCCACTCGGCGACTCTACGCCGAAAGAGCTGTGGATGACGTGAGCGACGCTCAGGCCAGCCGGATCGACAGTCAGGCCGGTCTCCTCTAGTAACTCGCGGACGGCCGTCTCGGTGATCGGCTCCCCCGGGGCGCTCTTTCCCACCGGGAGATCCCACATTCCTCTCGCGAACTTGGCCTGCGGACCGCGCTGGAGGAGGACCACACTGTCGTTAACGCGATCGTGAACGATCACCGCGGCGACCAAGAGGGTCATGGATTCGACAGCGGGAGGCAGGCTGTGTTCACGTGTAACCGGCTCGGGCATGATGGTCCTCTCTACGGCGGGCGGTACGGCGTCAGCGGCACATGTCGTAAACGCGCCGGTCGAGGTCAACAGCACCGGGTACACCGCGTATGCGATAGCTCGCCAGTAGGGGTTTGATCGATGACATGGCCTTGCGGGTACGGTCGGAGACCACTCCCTCTATGAGGTCGAGTGACTGCGTCCAAGCACCGATAGCCTCCTCCGCCCTGCCTTGCGCAGCGAGGCTGTCCCCAAGATCAGCATGTGTCAGGATGTGGACACGCTTGTACTTCTCAGGATGCCATGTCTGGAGCGCGGTGCGGTGTTGCCGCTCAGTACCTGCATGATCACCAAGATCGGTCAACGTCCGAGCGGTGTGGCTGGCAACAGTTCCAGCGGCCGGACCGGCGACAGCAGAGAACAACGGCTGCGGCTCGTCGAGCCTGGTGAGGGCGTTCTCTGCTAACAGGAGATATTTAGCCGCTGGTCGCCGGTCCCGCGCAAAAGCGTACGCCCGGGCTCGAGTGATATGAAGTAAAGCCTCTGTCTGGCCGTCCACGTGTCCCGCACCGCGCCGCCACGCGTTAACGATCAGATCCACGCAGTGTCGGGGTTTCTTGAGGCTCAAGGCTTGGTGGGCGAGGGCGCGCATCATCCACGCCGCGTGGCCGTGTGGGTCGGCTTCACAGGCCAGTTGATAGCCGAGCAGGTAGTACCGTTGGGCTGCGCCTTCCTGTCCGAGGTCGTGATGTTTCCATCCCGCCAGGTACGCCAGCTCGGCCACCGCCCCGAACGCTCGGCGGCGGAGATCGTCGGAGCGGAACCGGGCACGCAGCATCGGGGCGGCCGTGTCCGCCAGGTAGGCGGTGACCGTGGTCAACCCGTGTCCTCCCCCCAGGCGCTCATCAGCGGCGCTGAACGCGGCGGTGATGTCGCGGACCACCGCGATGTCGTCCTCCCCGACCATTCCCAGACCCGCGCGGGCACGCAGTATCCGCGACACGGCCTCATGGTCATAGGTCAGTGGCATCGCCACCCCGGCGACGGTGAACGCCGCACCGGCGAGGGCGTGGCGGCGGTCCACGTCGGCACGCCCGAGTTCCATGGCCGTCGCGACCGGATCCTCCACGGTGCCCACCAGCTGCTCGCCCGGAGCCAGCCCGATCTCATCCGTCGACACCACCCGACCCGCCCGCCGCGACAGCGCCTCCGCCAGATACTGCCCGGCCAACCCCGACGGGCGCGCACCGTCCACCCAGTGCGCGACCGCCGACTTGTTGGTCTGCAACACCTCGCCGTTCTCCGCCGCCACCCGCCGCACCGCACCGGCAAGCGCCTCGTAGGTCCATCCCGTCGCCGCGATCGCGTCCCGCAACCGGGAGTTGGGCTGTCGTCGCACCGTCATCATTCTCCCATCCAGGGTAAACGGCGTAAACCATACTCCGCGTCCACCAGCGTACCCACGACACACCTGAGGTGGTTAACTCAGCACCAGCTCACCACGACGACACCCCAAGCCTGACCCTGACACCGCTCGCCGTAGTAGGCAGCGCTGGATTCGCCATACGCTCTTCCGCAAGAGAGGAGTTCATCGTGAAAACCGACACGATCCTGCGCAGCTGCACGATTCTTTTCTCGACGACACCCGAACTCCGGTCGAGGCGGGATATGCCCCCGAATACCCCGCCTCGGCCGGTCCGCCCACAGTTGGGTTCGGCACCGTACAGAAGCGACCCTGACGGTTTGTACCGTGGCTGATCCGCTCGTCGAGTCCATCGCCAGACAACGTGACCTGGTCGACCGGGTGCTCGACGAGCACGTCGACGACGGCAGCGGCTGTTGCACGGCCTGCCCGCGCAGCTGGAGGGCCGAGTGGCGACGCTGGCCGTGCCGACTGCACAGCCTCGCGGCCCTCGCCCACGAGACCCTGGCCGCCGTCCCCGACGAGCCCAGCACCGGCAGCACCCGCTGATGCGGATACGTTCCCGCTGTCGCACGTGCGGCCGCGGGATCGACCTGCCCCGCAACGGGGAACCGCGACAGCGGCTGTGCCGCCGCCACCGTGTCCGCCAGCGGCTCGGCGCCCTCATCCGTGCCGCCACCACCCGGGTACGTGACGTGCTGGCTCATCGGACGCGGGTCAGTACCAGCGGTCGCCACCGGGTGCGCCGCGCGAGGACACGCCGCGTCCGTGGCGGGGATGTTTTAGCTGGTCTCGATCCGGGCCCGGACCCGTTCGGGCAGCTGGAGCAGGTCCAGCACGTCCCGCGCGGTGGGCCAGTCGTCGGACGCGGCGGCCGTCCTGCAATCCGCTCGGCGTTGCGCGTCGAGCGGCGCGGTGAGGGCGCGCTGCACCAGCTCGGCGTCCGGCCCTGCGCCAGCTTGTCGCACACGGTCGCCGGGCATTAACCGGTCGCGGTTAACACCTCGGCGCCGCCTGCCTGCTGGACCGTTACGACCGGTCGAACTCCCGCGCCTTCAGCGACCGGACGATCCCCGCGCGGCCCTCGGACACCAGCCGTCGCAGCGCCGGTGGGTGTGACTCGTCGGCGAGCCAGGTGTCCGCGGCGTCGACCGTGGTCTTGTCCACGGCCCACGACGGGAACAGTCCGACGACGACGGACTGCGCCCGCTCGCTGGTCCGTCGTGACCACACGGCGGCCACCTCGGCGAAGTAGCGCTCGACGTACTCCCCGAGCAGCCCGCGCTGCGCCGGGTGGCTGAACCCGCTGATGATCGATTCCTGCACGGCGTTGGGGATCTCGTCGTCGTGCACGGTGCGTTGCCAGGCGCGGCCCTTCGCCTCGGCGGTCGGCAGCAACGCGCGGGCCCGCTCGGCCTGGCGCTGGCCCGTCGAGGTCGGGTCGCGCTGCAGCTCGTCGTCGATCTCGGACTCGGCTGCTGTGCCGTGCGCGACGAGAGCGTGCAGCAGCCGCCAGCGCAGGTCGGTGTCCATGGTCAGGCCGACAGGCACGTCGACGTCGAGCAGCCAGCCGCGCATCTGGTCCAGCACCGCCGCCGGCAGCACGCTGCCAGCCAGCGCGTTCACCACGGTGAGCTGCGCGTCCGAGCCCGCCGGGGCGGTGTCGAGCTGGAACCGCAGTGCGTCGACCAGCAGCGGCCAGCCCCGCTCGGTGGCCCACTGCTCGTCGGCGTAGGCCGCGACCGCGGTCTGGGCCTGCAGCAGCAGCCGTTGCACGACGCCGATCTCGGACTCCACGCCGAACCCGCCCGCGACCAGCGTGGTGAAGTCGCGTGCCTTGAGCTCGGCCTCGCGGGTCATCTCCCACGCCGCCGACCAGCACAACGTGCGCGGCAGCGGCTCGGCGATGTCGGAGATCCGCTCGACGAGGGTGGCCAGCGAGTCCGGGTCCAGGCGCAGCGCGCAGTAGGTGAGGTCGTCGTCGTTGACCAGCACCAGCTTGCCTGCGGGTGCCCCGACCAGCGCCGCGACGGCGGTGCGCTCCCCGGTGACGTCGACCTCGACGCGGTGGGTGCGGACCAGCTTGCCGTCCGCGTCGTTGTCGTAGACACCGACGGCGACGCGGTGCGTGCGCAGCTCACCGGCGCCGGGCCGGGCACCGCCCTGCACCACGTCGAAGCGAGTGATGTGACCGCTGGCGTCGACGTCGAACGACGGGCGCAGCAGGTTCAGCCCGGTCGTGCGCAGCCACTGGTTACCCCAGTCGGACAGGTCCCGGCCGGACGCCTGCTCCAGCGCGCCGAGCAGGTCGTCGAACGTGGCGTTGCCCCACGCGTGCTCGGTGAAGTAGCTGCGCAGCCCGGCCAGGAACGGCTCGAGCCCGACGTAGGCGACGAGCTGCTTGAGCACCGACGCGCCCTTGGCGTAGGTGATGCCGTCGAAGTTGACCTCGACGGCCTGCAGGTCCGGGATGTCTGCGGCGACCGGGTGCGTGGAGGGCAGCTGGTCCTGCCGGTAGGCCCAGGACTTCTCCACGTTCGCGAAGGTCGTCCAGGCCTGGGTGTACTCGGTGGCATCGGCCATGCACAGCACGCTGGCCCAGGTCGCGAACGACTCGTTCAGCCACAGGTCGTCCCACCATGCCATCGTCACGAGGTCGCCGAACCACATGTGCGCCATCTCGTGCAGCACGGTCTCGGCGCGGCGTTCGTAGAGGAAGCGGGTGACCCGGGAGCGGAAGACGTAGTCCTCCAGGAACGTCACCGCGCCGGCGTTCTCCATCGCCCCGGCGTTGAACTCGGGGACGAAGAGCTGGTCGTACTTGCCGAACGGGTACCGGACGCCGAAGTGGGTGTGGTAGAAGTCGAAGCCCTGCTTGGTCTCGGTGAACAGCCGCTCGGCGTCCATGTGCTCGGCGAGGGAGGCGCGGCAGTAGAGGCCCAGCGGGATGACCCCGCGGTCGTCGCGGTGCTCGTCGTGCCAGCTGGCGTACGGTCCGGCGACGAGTGCGACCAGGTAGGTCGACATGACCTCGCTGGTGGCGAAACGGTGTACCGCCGCGCCGCCAGCGTCCTCGTCGGTGGCCTCGATCGCCGCGTTGGAGACCACCGTCCAGTCCGCCGGCGCGGTGACCGTCAGCGTGTAGCGGGCCTTCAGGTCGGGCTGGTCGAAGCAGGCGAACAGGCGCTTGGCGTCGGCCGTCTCGAACTGGGAGTAGAGGTAGACGCTGCCGTCCACCGGGTCGACGAACCGGTGCAGGCCCTCGCCGGTGTTCATGTACTGCCCGGTCGCCTCGACGCGCAGCTCGTTCGCCGCGGCCAGTGCCGGCAGCGCGATGCCGTCGTCCTCGCGGTAGCCGGAGACGTCGAGAGCCTCGCCGTTGAGCGTGGCCGAGCTCACCTCGGCGGCGATGAGGTCGATCCAGCTGTCGGCGCCCGGTTCGGCGCAGCGGAAGCGGACGGTCGTGGTGGTCGCGAACGTGGCCGCCCCGGGCGAGCCGGCGCCGTCGGTGAGATCGAGCTCGACCGCGTAGTCGGCGACCTCCAGCAGCGCGGCCCGTCGCTCGGCGTCGGTGCGGGTCAGGTTGGGCGGGGCCATGCGGTCTCTGGACTCCTTCGTCGGGGGGTGCTGGTTACCGATCCAACCACGTGTCGGTGGGTTGCCGGTGAAACGGGCGCGGGCCCGGGAACATCGGAGGGACTGCTCCGGTTGGACCCTGGTAGTTGAGCGTTGAGCAAGCTGTGAGGGGAAGATCCTGTGACGAGCACCGAGACCGCCCACGTCGACTTCTGGTTCGACCCGGCCTGCCCCTGGGCCTGGAATGCGTCCCGCTGGATGCTGGAGGTGCGCCGGGTCCGCGACGTCGAGATTACCTGGCATGTGATGAGCCTCGCTGTGCTGAACGAGGGCCGCGACGTGCCGGAGGACTACCGCGAGCTGCTGGAGAAGGCGTGGGGCCCGGTGCGCGTCGCCATCGCCGCCGCCCGCGACCACGGCCCGGAGATCCTGGAGCCGCTTTACACCGCGCTCGGGACCCGCATCCACAACGAGGACAACACGGACCTCGACGTCGTCGTCAAGGAGGCGCTGGCCGAGCTGGACCTGCCCGCGTCCCTCGCCGATGCCACTGCGAGCACCGCGTTCGACGAGGAGCTGCGCGCCAGCCACCACCGCGGCATGGACCCTGTCGGCCTCGACGTCGGCACCCCGACCATCCACATCGACGGCGTCGCGTTCTTCGGCCCGGTGCTGTCGCGGATCCCCCGCGGCGAGCAGGCCGGCACCGTCTTCGACGGCTCCCGCCTGCTCGCGAACTACCCGCACTTCTTCGAGCTCAAGCGAACCCGCACCGAGGACCCGCAGTTCGACTGACCGCCCCGGCGAGACGAGCGGCTGGGGTGCTCAGCCCAGTTGCTGGGCGAACCGGGGGACGGCTGCGGCCAGGGTGTGGTCGATCAACTGCTCGATCTCGGGCCACCGGGCGTCCGGGCTGTCGCTGAACACGATGGTGACGCTGTCGTTCGGTGTGACGTCCAGCAGCGAGGTCGGCAGCGGCCTGTCGTCGTTGTCCGCGTCCCGCGGCGGTGGGGACTCGGCGAACGCGGTGACCGCGAGCACCCCGGTGTCCCCCTGCCCGACCTTCTGCACCGCGACGACGTAGCGCAGCGTCGAGCCGAGGACGGTGAGGTTCAGCCGCGACCACCAGCTGCCACCGCTGAGGTTGGTGAAGAAGCCGGCCTTGCGCGCCGTGCGGACGAGCTGGGCACGCCAATAGCGCGATTGTTCGTCCGGCGGTTTCGCGTTCGCTACTCCATGTCGGGTCTGGTCGTCGATGGTGGCGAACTGCGCGCGGAAGCCGTCACCCAGCGTGGTGAGGTGCGCGAAGATCCGTTCGTGTAGGGCTGCTGCCAGCGCCTCTGCCCGGTCCACCCGGTCCACCCGGTCGGTACGGTCGGCGTCTTGCAGGGCTCGCAGCCGGTCGGCGTAGGCACGGGCAACGGCGAGAGCCCCGGCGCCCTCGACAGGGGGCTGGACGGGATGCTCCAGCTCCGAGCGCAGCGCGACGATCTCCAGGCGGGCGAAGAGCCGCACCAGCGGTCGGAGATCGCCGTCGTTCGCCTGATCCAGCTTGTCGATGTAGTCGTCGCGCAGTCTCCGGTCGACGACGAGCGGCGCGTAGTGGGCCCGCAGCAACACGAGCAGGGTGAGGGCTCGGGCGACCCGGCCGTTGCCGTCCTCGAACGGATGGATCCGGATGAAGCGGTGGTGCAGCCACGCTGCTTGGACCACGGGATGGGCATCGGCTGTTTCTGCGTACAGCTCAAGCAGCTGCTCCATCTGCCATTGGACGTGCTCCGGCGGTGTGTACTCGAGCAGCGATCCGTCCTGACGCGTCACGTGGTTCGCATGTTTCTTCCACGCCCCGCGGTGCAGCTGTGCCTGCACGACCTGGCCGAACTGGTCGCGTGCGGCGTAGGTCGCCTGCTCCCGGCACATCAGCTGGTGCAGTTGCCGGATGACGTGCAGGGTGAGGTTCGAGCCCGCACGTGCGACCTCGGCCAGGAACTCGAGCGCTTCGAGCTGCGATCGGATGATTGCGAGCGTGTCCTCGTCCACGCCGCCTTCACGGGCTGCCACGTCCGCTGTCAGACCCTCGGCGACGAGCGCTTCGGTGACGCCCCAGTCCACGTCATAGAGGCGTTCGATGACTCCCGTCTCAATGGCGTGCCGCCGCAGGCTCCGCTGCCGGGACTCGGTGAGCTCGTGCGGGGTGGGCCGCTCGAGAGCGTCCTCCCAGGCGGAACGCAGGGTGTCGACGGAGGCCAGCACGCTCTCCAGGTCGCCGTTGACCGGTGGGAGCGGCTCGACCTCCCCACAGGGGTCGACGCTGTCCTCGGCCATGGCGCGCACGATAGACCTCGCCGGAGTCGGTCCTGCGCGTGAACGCACCGATGGTGCCCGTCGGTGGCTACCCGCAGAACGGTAACGGTCGTGAACGCAGCCGCTACCGTCTCGCGGAGGGTTGGCGGTGCCGCGAGCCGGTGCTGAACTGCGCTGCAGCCTCCCAAAATGATCACTAGTTGGGACGGTGGCGGGCGGGGATTTGTGCCGTTTGGCCCCGCGGAGCCGTCCGCATGCCTAGCGTGTCGCGCCGTGCTTGCTTCTCCATGCCGCCGGGCTGTCCGGTCGCCGGTGTTGGCCGCGCTCGCCGTCTCCGCGGTGCTCATCGGGGCCGTGCTCGTCGTCACTCCGGAGCTGCTGCCGGCCGCGGCCACGGTGACAGGCTGCGACCGCTACGTCACCGGGGCGTCCACCCGGGCGCAGAGCGGCACGGCGGGCGCGGTGCGCACCGGTGCCGAGCAGGAGGCCTGTGCCGGCGGTGGTTCGGGGATGGTCCAGGTCGGCGCGGACGGGCGCTCGTTCACCCGCAACGGCGAGCCGTTCTTCTGGCTCGCCGACACGGCCTGGAGCCTGGTGGTCAACCTCAGCCGGTCGGAGACCGAGCAGTACTTCGACACCCGCGTCGAGCAGGGCTTTACCGTGATCCAGGCTGCGGCGATCTTCTCGCAGGCCGGCGAGACCGGCCCGAACCAGTACGGCGACTCGCCGATGCGTTCCGGCCTCGACGACCTGTCGGTCACCGAGGGCGCCGCGAGCGATGACGAGCAGCAGTACGACTACTGGGACCACGCCGACTTCGTGGTGGAGCAGGCCGCTGAGCGCGGGCTGGTCGTCGCGCTGCGTCCCGTGTGGGCCGACACTCGGATCGAGAGCCTGCTCACCGAGGACAACGCGGGTGCGTACGGGGAGTTCCTGGGGGAACGCTACGCCCGCGCGTCCAACGTGGTCTGGACGCTGGGCGGGGACGCGCCCACGGACGCGATGGACGACACCTGGCGCGAGCTCGCCGACGGCATCGAGGGCGCGGGCGGCCGGCAGCTGCTGACCTCGCGCCCGCGCGATGACCGGAGACTGGCCAGCTGGTTCGCCGGGGACGACGACCGCAGCGGGGCGCGCACGCTGCCACGCGAGCCCTGCCTGAGCCACGACCGCCACAGCGACCTGGTGACCACCACCTACGCCGCCGGTGAGCCGTTCGTCGACGGTGAGCCGACCTACGAGGACCGTTCCTCCTGCTCCGATCGGTCGGCACCGGGCCGGTCGACGGCGCTCGACGTCCGTCGCGACGCCTACGGGGCCGTTCTCGGCGGTGCGGCGGGCCACACCTACGGCCACGACGCGGTGTGGCAGTTCCTTGCTGACGGCCGCTCGACGTCGCTCGGCGCGCGGGGTTCGTGGACCCAAGCGCTGGAGTATCCCGGGGCCGGGCAGATGCGGTACCTCCGGGGGCTGGTGGAGTCGCGGCCGCGGGTGGAACCTGCCGCCGGCGTGGCCGGCGCGTGGAGCACCGGGCGTGTCGAGGCGGCCCTCGCCGCGGACTCCTCGACGCTCATGGCTTACACAGTGGGTGGGCGCGAGATCGACGTCGACCTCACCGCGGTGGCCGGCGACACCGTGCAGCCCTGGTGGTTCAACCCCCGCACCGGCGGGGTCACCGAGCTCGACGCCGTCCAGAGTGAGGGGACGGCCGTGTTCACGCCGCCGGGTCGGGGGGACGCGCAGGACTGGATCCTCGTCGTGGACGACGCCGACGCGAGATACGGCCCCCCTGGCGACTCCGACTCCACCACCGGCCGCCGGGCCGACCGGGACGGCGGCGACGCGACGACAGGCCGGATCGGTGACGGCGGCGGTGCTGCTGGCAGCAGGGACGGCCCCGAAACCGGTGTTCCGGTCGATCCGGACATGACGGGCGCGGCCGGCCTCGACCTCGACACCCCGACCTCGGAACCGGACCCGCTGCCTGAGCCCGTCCCGGTTGATCCGTCCCCAGCTCCCGCACCCGCACCGCCGTCCGCACCCGCACCGCCGCCCGCGCCCGAACCCCCTGCGCCGCCGCCCGCGCCCGAACCCCCAGCGCCGCCGCCTCCCGCGGCCGACCCGGTGTGGGACCGGCTCGCCCAGTGCGAGTCGACCGGCAACTGGGCGATCAACACCGGCAACGGCTACTACGGCGGGCTGCAGTTCGACTCGGCGACCTGGCGTGCCTACGGGGGCACCGAGTTCGCCCCGCAGGCGCACCAGGCCACCCGGGAGCAGCAGATCGCCGTGGCCACCCGGGTCCGCGACGACCGGGGCGGCTACGGCTCCTGGCCGGCCTGCGCGCGCAAGCTCAGCCTGCCCCGGTGACCGAGGGCCTGCGGTTACGCCGCCGCGTCTCCGCGCCCCTCGGGACCCGGAGCGTGGCGGGGAGCCGAAGACCACACCCGGGCTTAGGCCGTTCTCAGCGCTGCTCGCTACTCTGACCGACGATGAACGCCCCGCCCGAGGACCCCCCCACCCGTATCGGCAACCGGTATCGCCTCGAGGAGCGGATCGGGGCCGGAGCCATGGGAGCGGTGTGGCTGGCCACCGACGAGCTCCTTAGCCGGGCGGTGGCGGTCAAAGAGCTGCTCGCCGCCACTGTCCCGCCCACGGCCGCAGGCGGTGACGCGCTGGAGGAGTCGCGCCAGCGCATCCTGCGCGAGGGTCGGATCGGAGCGCGGCTGCAGCATCCCCACGTCATCAGCATGTTCGACGTGGTGGTGCACGACGACCGGCCGTGGCTGGTGATGGAGTACCTCCCGTCGAAGTCGCTGGCCGCGGTGCTCGTCGAGAAGGGTCCGATGGCGCCGCGCGAGGTCGCCGAGGTGGGCCGTCAGGTGGCCGATGGGCTGACCGCCGCGCATCTCGCCGGTGTGGTGCACCGCGACGTCAAGCCCGGCAACGTGCTGCTCGCCGAGGACGGGCGCGTCAAGCTCACCGACTTCGGCGTCTCGCGCGCGGTCGGCGACGTCCAGCTCACCAGCACCGGTCTGATCGTCGGCACCCCCGCGTTCCTCTCCCCGGAGGTGGCCCGTGGCCAGGAGCCGACGGCCGCATCGGACGTCTTCGCCCTCGGCGCCACGCTGTACGCCGCGGTGGAGGGTCACCCGCCGTTCGGGCTCGACGACAACGCCTACGCGTTGTTGCACAAGGTCGCCACCGGCGTCGTCGAGACCCCGCAGCAGGCCGGACCGCTCACAGCGCTGATCATGTGGCTGCTGCGCGTCGAGCCCGACGACCGGCCGTCGGCCACGCAGGTCCGGGACGCGCTGACCGCGATCGCCGCGGGTCGTGCCGTGGGCCCGGACGTCCCGCGCATGGTCGCGCCGGTGCCTGCTGCAGCGGCGAACCTCGGTCCGCCCACCCTGTCCGGCCTGCCGCCGCGGCCCGCGCCCCTACCCGCGCCGCGGCCCGAGCCCCGGCGCCGCCCGGCGGCGTGGCTCGTCGTGCTTGCGGTCCTGATGGTCGGGAGCGGGGTCACCGCCGCCGTCCTGACGGGCGGCTCTGGGGGCGCCTCCGATGGGGTGCAGGCGGCCTCCCCACCCGCCACCACCGACCCGAGTCTGCCCACCACCAGCGAGCAGCCGTCGCCGACCCCCACGCCGACCCCCACGCCGACCCCGGCACCCACCCCCGAGCCCACGGGTCCGCCCGCGGCCGCTGTCACTGACCCCGTGGCGTTCGTCCAGAACTACTACGCGCTCCTGCCAGGCAACACCGACGCCGCGTTCGCACTGCTCAGCGAATCGGCCCAGGCCGCGTCGGGCGGTCGTCAGGGGTTCGAGAACTTCTATGCGGAGATGACGTCGGTGAGCGTGCAGAACCTGCGGCAGGTAGATGCGAACACCGTGGACGCGACCGTCGTGTTCGTGCGGCGCAACGGTACGACCACCAATGAGCCCTACCGGTTCGTGACGGCCACCGGCGCCGACAACCGCACGATCATGCAGTCTTTCAGCCGCCTCTGATGAGGCCTTCCTCCGTTCACGGCGCCCGAGCTACCTGAGAGCCTGTTGGTAAACGGATCAGGCGGCTGATTTGTCCGGTCTCGGGTGGGGGCGGACGGGTGTCGCCTCACCGAGGTGGTGGTGGGTTGGCGGTGGCGTGGCGTACCAGCCGCCTGGTCATGGTTGTGGTCCGCGGGACCATGGCCTCGTGAGGGGCGGGCAACGCTCGTAGTCACCGACCAGACAGCGGTGCCGCATCGACCATCCGGGATGTCGGCTCCAGCACCGGCGCCCCGACACGCCGACATGACCAGATCGCCACCCGCGCCCACGGCCCCGGCCGGGTCCACTGTGGTTCACCACCAGGCTCTGAGTGCCGCACGTGGGCGGCTGCACAGGGTGGT
>JBBSQN010000073.1:0-27026 GCA_038257875.1 Mycobacteriales bacterium | reverse complement strand
CCGGCTCGTCGAAGGCGCCGTCACCCAAGGCTGGAACGCCGCCCTCAGCGAGCTCGCCCTCGTCTATCCCGACCGAGTCAACCCACACCTCTAGCCCACCCTGTGACCCAGATCACTTACACAGATAACTTGACAAGCTCCCGGGCTACCCGAGTCCCGCACCCACGACTACCGCAGGCACGGCACCACGACGCTGTTCGCCGCCCTGGAGGTCGCCACCGGGAAAGTTACCGACGCCTGCTACCCCCGGCACCGACACCAGGAGTTCCTCCGGTTCCTCAAGCTGGTCGCCCAGGCATACCCGCGGGTGCCGCTGCACGTCGTCTGCGACAACTACGGCACCCACAAGCACCCCGCGGTGACCGCCTGGCTGGCCCGCAACCCGAGGATCAGGCTGCACTTCACCCCGACGTCGGGGTCCTGGATGAACCTGGTGGAGATCTTCTTCGGCATCATCACCCGCCAAGCCATCCGCCGAGGCACGTTCACCTCCGTGGCCGACCTCGTCACCGCGATCGGCACCTACATCGACGGCTGGAACGACCGAGCCCACCCCTTCGCCTGGACCAAGACCGCAGAGGAGATACTCGCCAAAGCCAAGCCCCGCAACAAGACTTCGAACACGCGACACTAGGGGTCGGCTTGGCAACGGAACGGATCTGGCTGTTTTCGCGCCACGGGCAGCCGAACAGCCTTGTCATCGGATGAGGCGCCATCCCACACTCCCGAGGAGTACGTGACCTCACAGGACACGCTCGCCGAGCGTTGTAGGTCCTGCTGCCCCCGGGCGCCCAGATCCCGCAGGCGCTCAGCTGCCAGACAGCCCGGCCCCCGGTTCTTCCTGATCACCTACCTCACGGGACCCACGATGTCCTGGATCAGCGCGCCAGCTGCCCGTCTTGGCCGATCCTGTGTGGGACGGCCGCGTCATCGTGCGGACACGGCTTCCGGTGGCCGTACGCGACCGGTAGACATTCGCCGATCGGGACGCCCTGTCGGCGGGACCTCAGCCGGAGCCGAGGCGGCGGGCAACTGCGGTGAAGATGTCCTGCGGCGTGCTGTTGAAGGCGATCTGTGCCTGCGGCGAATGGTGGCGTACGAGGTTGACGATGGACTCGAAGAGCTCCAGCAGCTCCTCGGACTTGCGGATGCCGCCACCCACGACGACGCAGTCCCATTGTCGGGCCTGCAGTGCAGCGGTGATCCGAGCCTCGATGTCGTCACTCCCGTTGAGACCGACGAGGCAGTCCTCGGCATCCATGCCGTGACCGGCGAGACCGGCCATGCCGACCTCGATCGCGTCCGCGACCGGCTCCGGGTCCCAGGGTCCGGGCACCCGATAGGGGTCGAGGCCGATGACGAGGATCCGACGCTCGGAAACCGTACTGCCCACCGATCCACGGTACCGGCCGCGCCGGCGTACGTCGCCGAGCCACCGGTGCGTGGTGCTCGTGCGCTGTCGAATTCGCCGTCCCTGGCAAGGGTCACACGTCGGGAGGACGAGCGGAGAATCGCGCGTGACGCGCGGCTAGCTCGTGAGCGCGGTCAGGGCCAGGTCGACGTCGGCCTCGGTGGTGTAGAGGTGGAACGAGGCTCGCAGCCGCCCCCCGCGAACCGCCGCGCGGACGCCGGCAGCCTGCAGGCGTTCCTCCGCACCGGGCACGTCGACCGACACGATCGCCGAATCCCCCGCCTGCAGGCCGAGGCCGGCGCGGAACCGGTTGGCCAGCGCGACGTCGTGCGCACCAATCACCGCAACGCCAACCTGCTCGATCAGCTCCAGCGCCGGAGCGGTGGCCACCCAGTTGAGCCACGCCGGCGAGATGTCCAGGCTCCGCGCGTCGGCCGCCAACCGAAGCGGCGGGCCGTAGTACGACGTGTGCGGGTCGGCACCGGCCCACCAGCCAGCTTGCGACGGGACGATGCGCTCGCGGAGTGCGGACGTGGTGACCATGAATGCGGTGCCGCGAGGCGAGAGCAGCCACTTGTATGCGCCGCAGAGGAGGGCATCGACTCGCGACGCATCGACCGGCAGCCAGCCGCACGCCTGCGTGGCGTCGACCACCGTCGTCGCGCCAACCCGCTCGGCGGCGGCGATGATCGCGTCGAGATCGGCGATCTCACCGGACGCCGACTGAACGAGACTGAAGGCGACCACGTCGGTGCCTTCATCGATCTCACCGGCCAGCTCCCGCGCCGGCACGGTCCGCACCTCGACCCCACGCCGATCCTGGACCAACCACGGGAACAGGTTCGAGGTGAACTCCTCCTCCGCAACGGCCACCCGCGCACCCGCGGGGAGCGACCCGGCGATCATTGCGACCAGCTGCGAGACCTGCGCACCGGTGGTGACGTCGGACGCAGGCACGCCGACCAGCCGGGCGAAGGTCTCCCGCGCCCGGATCGTCTCGTCTCCCCAAGCACTCCAGTGGCCACGCCCGGTCCGCCAGTCGGCCAGGGCTTCCTGCAGTGCCTGCCACGCAGGCAATGGCGGCAGGCCGTAGCTTGCCGTGTCCAGCCAGCCGGGCGCCGGTTCGAACAGGGCACGCGCCTTCGCGATCTCCACGGCGTCATGCTGCCACCAGCGTTCTCGCGTGGAGGAGATCGACTGGCAGGTCATCGGTCTGCCGGCCCGGGACGGCCGGCTCGGCCTTACCGACCCTCGCCAAGGCGATTGGCCCGTCCACGTCCGCGCACCAGCGGGTGCGGCGCCGCGCGGACCGCGGTCCCACCCGCGGCTACCCGCGAATGGACTGGCAGCAGGCCGCTGCCTCGAGCTCAACGCTGGCCAACCCGCAGGTCCCGCCTCGGCACCGGACCAGGAGCAGCCGGTCAGTGCGCGCCGTGCAGGCCGAGCTTCCCGGCGTCGACGGCCACCCTCGAACGGTCTCCTGGATCGCCGGCTCCTCCCTTCTGCGATAGCCGACGTCGAGCACCTCGAAGACCGCGGTCCCGGTCACCTGGGCCCTCCCTCAACGAGTCGCAGGGCCGCGGCCTCGATCTCGTCCTCGCCCAGCAAGACGTACGACGCCGCCGGCCCGAGCGGGATGAAGCTGTCTGCGCTCGTCACCCTGCTCATCGTCCCAGCGAAGCCTCCGTCGACCAGTGCGGCCAGCACGCCTTCGGAGACGCCACCGCTGCGCCGGGTCTCGTCGACGACGAGCACCCGGCCGGTCGCCGCCGCCTCCCGGAGCAGGTCATCGACGGGGAGCGGGGCGAGCCAGCGCAGGTCCAGCACCCGGGCGGCGATCCCACGCGACGCCAGCCGTCGGGCAACGCGCAGGCTCATTCGTAGCCCGTTGGCGAAGCTGACGACCGTCAGGTCGTGTCCGTCGCCATAGGTCCGGCCGCGCCCGATCGGCACGTGGGCGGCCTGCCACGTCTCCGGGGCGGGGTACGCGTCCAGCCAGCCGCCATCGCCGTCCTCGTGCAGGTCGCGAGCGTGGTAGAGGGCGATGGGTTCGAGGAACACGCTGAGGGTTGCGTCGACGGCAGCAGCGGCGAGGCAGGTGCGGAGCATGGCGGCCGCGTCGCCCCCACGTGCCGGGCAGGCAACGACCAGGCCCGGGATGTCCCGCAGGACGGCGACGGCGTTGTCGTTGTGGAAGTGGCCGCCGAAGCCCTTCTGGTAGCCGAGCCCGGCGACCCGTACGACCATCGGGTTCCGGTAGGCGCCCCGCGAGAAGAACGGCAGCGTCGCGGCCTCCCCGCGGAGCTGGTCCTCGGCGTTGTGCAGGTACGCCAGGTACTGGATCTCCGGCACCGGCAACAGCCCGGCCAGGCCCGCGCCCAACGCCAGACCGAGGATCGACTGCTCGTCCAGCAGGGTGTCGAACACCCGGCCGGCGCCGAACCGGCGGGCCAGCCCGCGGGTCACGCCGTAAACGCCGCCCTTGCGGCCGACGTCCTCGCCGAACACCAGGACTCGAGGATCGGCCGCCATGGCGTCGCCGAGGGCCGCCGTGATAGAGCCGGCGAGGGTCAGCGGTTCGTCTGCACCGGCCTTGACGCTCCGGCCGGCCCCGGCGACGGCGGCCGCCACGACGCCCGCCCGCCGGGGAGCGAGCGGAGCCACGACCTCGGCTGCGGATGCCAACCGGGGCGACCCGGCGAGCTCCTCAGCGGTCTGCTCGACCAGCCGCGCCGCGGTGTCGTACCGGTCCAGCAGATCCGCGGGGGACACGGCTCCCGCGGCGACCAGCGCGGCCGCCGTGCCGAGCAGCGGGTCGCGGGCGTAGTCGGCAGCCGTCTCCGTCGGCGTGCGGTAGCTGATCTCGGCGTCGCTGCCCGCATGCCCGAGGAAGCGCACGGTGCGCAGGTGCAGGAACACCGGCCGCCGCGACGAGCGGACGAGCTCCGCGGCACGCACGGCGGCGTCGTACGTCGCGGCCACGTCGAACCCGTCGGCCGACAGGTAGCCGAGCCCTGGTCGGGAGCCGTACGTGCGCTCCACCCAGCCGGCCGGGGTGCGGACCGAGATGCCCAGGCCGTTGTCCTCACAGACGAACAGCACCGGTGCCGGGATCCCCTGGTAGGCAGTGTGCAGCGCCGTGTTGATCGCACCGGTGGCCGTCGAGTGGCTGGCCGAGGCGTCTCCGAACGAGCACACGACCAGGGAGTCGGCCGGCCACGGCGTCCGCACGCCGAGCTTGCCGGCCCGGTGCACGACGACGGCCAGCCCGACGGCGCGCGGAAGATGCGAGGCGATCGTCGAGGTCTGCGGGACCACCGACAGCGCGGCGTTGCCGAACACCTTGTGCCGGCCACCCGCGATCGGCTCGTCGGCAGCACAGAGCAGGCCCTGCAGCACGTCGCGGACCGGCGTCGACCCGGCGACCTGGGCCGCCCTGGCCAGGTAGAAGCCACCGGAGCGGTAGTGCAGCAGCGCAGGATCCGTGGGGCGCAGAGCGGCCGCCACGGCGGCGTTGCTCTCGTGGCCGGCCGAGCCGATGGTGTAGAAGCCCCGGCCCGCGGCCTGCAACGCGCGGGCGGCGAGGTCGAGCTGCCGGCTGGTGGCCTGGGCGTCGAACAGCTCCAGTGCCGTCGCTACCGTCAACCCGCTGCCGGGGTGGATCGGCGAGTCGGCGGCAGCGCCGGAACGCTCGGCCGGCCGCAGCCCAGCGACGGCCGACCGCAGCGCCTCGTCGAGTGCGTTGCTCACTCCGCCAGCCGGAACCGCGGATCCGGCTCCAGCTCGACGACGTCCATCTGTGCCTTCTGCAGCCGGCCGGAGTAGTCCCAGTTCATCGCCTGCCAGCGGGTGAACTGGTCGAGCACCCACATCCCGGACTGCCGGGATCCGTTGCCGGACTTGCCGTTGCCGCCGAAGGGCAGATGGGCCTCCGCGCCGGAGGTCGAGTTGTTGACGCTCACCATGCCCGCAGAGATCCCGCGCCGGAACGCGTACACCTCGTCCGGATCGTTGGTGTAGATCGACGAGGTCAAGCCGTAGCCGGGCGCGTTGGCGAGCCGGATCGCCTCGTCCATCCCCTGGTAGGACGTGATGCCGACCAGCGGGCCGAAGGTCTCCTCGTCGAAGATCGCGTCGCCGGGGCGGACGCCGTCGACGACGACCGGGTGGTAGTAGAGGCCGGCCGTCGGGTCGCCGGCGAAACCCGGCCGCGGGTTGTCGTCGGTGATCCGTCCGGTCAGGCCGTGGATGGCGTGGTGCGACTGCACCCAGCCAAGGCATTCCTCGAAGCGGGTGGCGAACTTCTGGTCGAGCAGCGGGCCCATGAGCACGTCGCCGGAGGGCTCGCCGACGGCAGCCGCGTCCACCGCCTTGGTGAACCGGGCGACGAACTCGTCGTGCACCGACTCGTGGACGATCACGGTGCCCAGCGACGTGCAGCGCTGCCCGGCGGTGCCGAAGCCGGAGAACAGCGCACCCTCGACGGCAAGGTCGAGATCGCCGCTCGGGGTGATCACCAGCGGGTTCTTGCCGCCCAGTTCGAGGCAGGCGCTCTGCAGGTGGCGGCCGGTGAGCTCGCCGATCCTCCTGCCCACCGCGGAGGAGCCGGTGAAGCCGACCTTGTCCACGTCGCCCGCTGCCAGCGCCGCCTCGAGGCCGGCGAAGGTCGCCGCGCCGTCGGCGTGCACGATGTTGAAGACACCGTCGGGCAGCCCGCCGCCGCGGACGAAGATCTCGTGGAACGCGGCCGCCACACCCGCTGCGTATTCCGCCGGCTTCCACACGACCGTGTTGCCGCAGAGCAGGGCGGGCACGACGTACCACGATGGCACCGCTACCGGGAAGTTGCCCGCCGTGATCACCGCGACGGTGCCGACCGGGTTGCGGAACGTGAACAGCTGCTTGTCCGGCATCTCGCTCGGCACGGTCTGCCCGTACAGGCGCCGGCCCTCGCCGAGGAAGAAGTCGCAGGTGTCGATGATCTCGCGCACCTCACCCAGCGCCTCGACGTACGGCTTGCCGATCTCGCGGGTCACCTGCCGGGCCAGCGCCTCGGCGTTGTCTTCCACGGCCCGCCCGATGTGCGCGATCGCGCGGCCTCGAACCGGTGCCGGGACGTCGGCCCAGGCCGGCTGGGCGCGCCTGGCGCTCGCGGCCGCGGCGGCGAGGGTCGAGGCGTCGGCCAGGAGGACCTGCGCGACGACGTCGTCCAGCCGGGCCGGGTTGGTACTCGTGACCGGCTGGCCGCCGGTGACGGGCGAACCGCCGATGACGGAGGCCACGGTCCTGCTCATCGGGTCACCGCCGGACCGTCGAGCACCCGGGCGACGGCAGCCACCGCGAGCAAGAGCTCGTCGATCGTGACGGACAAGGCCGGCCTGAACCGCACCGATCGCTCCCCGCTGGGGAGGGCGAGGACGTGCTCGTCCTTACGGAGCCGCCGCAGTACGACGTCCCGGGTGTCCGCGTCGGGCAGGTCGAAGGCGATCATCAGCCCGCGCCCGCGCACGTTGGCGACCAGCGTCGGGTAGCCAGCCGCCATCTCGCGCAGGGCCGCGAGGGCCGCCTCGCCCTTCACGCCGGCGGCCTCGATGAGCCCGTCGCGCTCGATGATCTCCAGGATCCGCCGGGACCGCACCATGTCGGTCAGGCCACCGCCCCAGGTCGAGTTGATCCGTCCGGACACGGCGAACACGTTGTCGGGGACCTCGTCGACCCGGCCGCCGGCCATGATGCCCCCGACCTGCACCTTCTTTGAGAACGCCACGACATCAGGGGACAGCCCGAGCTGCTGGTAGGCCCACGCCGTGCCCGTGGTTCCGGCACCGGTCTGCACCTCATCCAGGATGAAAAGGGCATCGTGGGCGTGCACCAGCTCCTGCATCGCCTGCAGGAACTCGCCCCGCATGTGGTTGTCGCCGCCCTCGCCCTGAATCGGTTCGGCGATGAACGCGGCGATGTCGTGCGGGTGCCGCGCGAAAGCCTCGCGTGCCTGGGTCAGCGCGTGCTCTTCGGTCGCACGCACCTCGTCGACATCGATCGGGAACCGGATCGCCGGCACGTCGATCCGGGGCCAGTCGAACTTCGGGAACCGGTCGGTCTTCACCGGGTCGGTGTTGGTGAGCGACATCGTGTACCCGCTTCGGCCGTGGAAGGCACGGGTCAGGTGCAGTATCCGGGTGCCCAACTCGGGCGAGCGTCCACTGGCCTCGTTGTGCCGGCTCTTCCAGTCGAATGCGACCTTCAGCGCGTTCTCGACCGCGAGGGCACCGCCCTCGATGAAGAAGAGGCGCGGCAGCAGCGGGTCGCCGAGCACCCGCGCGAACGTGTCGACGAACCCCGCCAGGTGCGTGCTGTAGATGTCGGGATTGGCCGGCTTGTTGACAGATACCTCGGCGAGCAGCGCCATGAACTGCAGGTCGTCGACGATGCCGGGGTGGTTGTAACCCAGCGGTGCGGAGGCAAAGAACGCGTACATGTCCAGGTAGCGCTGCCCGTCGCGGGCATCGACGATCCATGACCCAGTGCTGGCCCGGGTGTCGAGGACGAGCTTGAAGCCGTCGGTGAGCAGGTGCCGGGCGAGGACCTCGTGGACGTCGGCTGCCGCGATGCCGGGGGGTGCGGAGTCCGTGGCGGGGGTGCCCTCGCGCGTGCTGTCGGCTGTGATCGAGGGCATGTCGCCGCCTCTCTGTCACGGGGCGGCGCAGGCCGGCCCGCGGGGGTATGAGTGGGAAGTTCTCCTGCGTTCAGGTTACCTGGGAGGAACTCTTCCGGCGAACTTGCCCGTGGGTGACAGCATGTGCTGTTACATCGGCGTTGGCCGTGACCGGTGGCCGGCCTGAAGTCACCGTCCTGGAGCCAGCTGGCTCAGCCGCCTCAGCTGTCCCGGAACGCCTCGATCCCGGCGCCGAGGGCGTTGAGTCGTTCGGCGAGTTCCTCGTAGCCTCGGTTGATCACGTAGACGTTGCGCAGGACCGAGGTGCCCCGCGCGGCGAGCATCGCCAGCAGCACGACCACCGCCGGGCGCAGCGCCGGAGGGCACACGACCTCGGCGGCCGACCAGCGGGTGGGCCCCTCGACGTAGACCCGGTGCGGGTCGAGCAGGGTGACCTTCGCCCCCAGCCGGTTGAGCTCGGTGAGGTAGATCGCGCGGTTCTCGTAGACCCAGTCGTGGATCAGCGTGGAGCCTTGGGCAACCGCCGCTATCAGCGCGAAGAACGGCAGGTTGTCGATGTTGAGTCCCGGGAACGGCATCGGGTGGATCTTGTCGATGGGGGAGTGCAACGTCGAGGGGTGGGTGGTGAGGTCGACCAGGCGGGTACGGCCGTTGGCGGCGGCGTACTCCGGGCTGCGGTCGTAGTCGAGCCCCATCTCCTCGAGCACCGCGAGCTCGATCTCCATGAACTCGATCGGCACCCGGCAGATCGTGATCGCCGACTCGGTGACGATCGCAGCGGCGAGCAGGCTCATCGCCTCGATCGGGTCCTCCGACGGCGCGTAGTCCACGTCCACGTCGATGTCGCGCACCCCCTGCACGCGCAACGTCGTCGTACCGACTCCCTCGATGCGCACCCCGAGCTCCGCGAGGAAGAAGCAGAGGTCCTGCACCATGTAGTTGGAGCTGGCGTTGCGGATCACCGTGAGGCCGTCGTGGCGGGCGGCGGCCATGAGGGCGTTCTCGGTCACGGTGTCGCCGCGCTCGGTCAGCACGATCGGCCGCTGTGGCGACGCCGGCGCGTCCACCGTCGCGTGGTAGTAGCCCTCGGTGGCCTTGACCCGCAGGCCGAAGTGCTGGAGTGCGGTCATGTGCGGCTCGACGGTGCGGGTACCCAGGTCGCAGCCGCCGGCGTAGGGCAGCTCGAAGGTCCCCTCGCGGTGCAGCAGCGGCCCGAGCAGCATGATCACGCTGCGCGTGCGCCGAGCCGCGTCCGCGTCGATACCGGCGAGGTCGAGCTGCTCCGGCGGCACGATCTCCAGGTCGTTGTCGGCGTTGAGCCAACGGGTGCGCACGCCCACGCTGGCCAACACCTCGAGGATGCGGTGCACCTCCTCGATGCGGGCCACCCGGCGCAACGTGGTGCGGCCGCGGTTGAGCAACGCGGCGCAGAGCAGCGCCACGCCGGCGTTCTTGCTCGTCTTGACGTCGATGCTGCCGGAGAGCTGGCGGCCACCAGCGACCCGCAGGTGCACCGGCCCGGTCGCGCCGAGGGAGACGATCTCACTGTCGAGGGCCGCACCGATGCGGGCGAGCATCTCCAGGCTGAGGTTCTGGTGGCCGCGCTCGATCCGGTTGACCGCGCTCTGGCTGCTGCCGAGCTCGCGCGCCAGTTCGGCCTGCGTGAGCCCGCGCTGCGTGCGGGCCGCCCGGATCAGGCTGCCGATGCGCTCGAGGTAGTCCGGGGTCACGGTCGGTCACGCTATCTCAGATGTGAGATAGCGCCGAATCGCCACGCTCAGCCCGGTGGAGCGGGCAGCAGCTGCTCGCTGCCGTCCGTGCCGATCCGGGCGACGGCGGCGCGGATCCGGGCGATCTCGCCCGCCGGACGGCGCGGGTCGGGCAGCACCTGCGCCCAGGCGTCCACGGCGAGCGCGCCGTACACGTGCCCGTGCCCGACCGGCATCGCCGTAGCGGTAAACAGGTCGGCCGTCGTCTGCCAGAACCCGACCACCGGCATCCAGTGCACGTCTGGGCTGACGTCGGCGCCGCGTGGCGCCAGCCAGGCCCCCGAGCGCCACAGCAGCGACGGCGACCAGGCCACCACCGGGTCGGAGGGATGGACGAGGTAGACGACCCGCGAGGGCGAGTGCCGGCCCCCGGCGCTGGCGGTCAGGTCGGTGGGCGCGGCGGCCACCTGCACATCGGGGTCGTCGCTGACCGGCCGCCAGACCGGGGTGCCGCCCCGGCGCTGCACCACCAGCCGCGTCCAGACCGGGTCGAAGTGCGGTGGCCCGATGAGCAGGGCGCCACCGGTCGTGCTCATGATGTCGTCCACGCTGGTGAAGGCGCTGTCGGTGGCGAAGGCCCCGAGGCTCTCTCCGTACACGACCAGCCGTGGTCGGCGCTGCTCCGGCATCCTTGCCAGCCGCGCGCGCACGGCGGTGACGAGCTCCTCGGACGTGCGCACGGCGGCGTCGCGGTCGACGAGGAAGGACAGCCAGCTGGGCAGGTAGGAGTACTGCACGGTGACGGTGGCCGAGTCGCCGTGACTGACGTACTCCAGCGCGGCTGCCGCCGCCGGGTCGATCCACCCGGTGCCGGTGCCGGCCGCGACTGCGACGACGCGCCGGTCGAGGCCGCCGGTGCGTTCCAGCTCGCGGACGGCCAGCACGGCCCTGGCCTCCGGCGTACGAGCCGAGGCCAGCCCGACGTAGACCCGGATCGGCTCGCGCGCGGCGGCGACGCCGGTGACCGCCGTGATCGTCGCGGCGTCCGGACCCTGGGCGACGAACTGGCGGCCTTCGCGTCCGAGCGAGGACCACTCGATGGACGACCCCGGACCGCCGGAACGCAGCCCGCTGGCCGGCCGGGCCACCCCCGGCCCGGTGCCGGCGTTGGCTGCGGCGAAGGACTCACCAAGCGCCTGACCCACCGACGCGGCCACCACGCCGGTGACCAGCACGTACACGGCGGTGGCGCTGAGCGCCATCGCGGTGAGCATCGCCAGTCGGCGCGGCAGGTAGCGCAGGAGTACGTCAAACAGGCGGCGGGTCGCCCAGACGATGCCCCGGCCGACCATGAGCAGGACGACCAGCACGAGGGCACCCAGCAGCGGCGAGAGCACCCAGCCGAGCGGTACGTGCTCGGGCATGCCGAGCAGCGCGCGCTGCATCTGCTGCCAGTGCCGGCCGAGGATGGCACTGCCGACCACCAACAGTGGTGTGGCCACGGCGAGCACCCGCCATAGTCGCGCGCGCCATATGCCCCCGGGCTGCGGCAGGCCGAGCGCCGGGACCGCCCAGCCGACGAAGCCTCCCAGGGCGTATCCCGACGTCGCGCACAGCCCGGCGAGCAGGCCCTGGACCACCCAGCTGCGCGGCACCAGCGACGGGGTGAGCGACAGGCAGGCGAAGACCACGGCGGCCGTCGTGCCGGTGAGGCTGAGCGGTCGGAGCCGGCCGGACAGAGCATGCGGTCTCGTGCCGTAGCCGGTCGCGCCTTCGGGCGGGGGTGGCCGGCTTGCCGGCTCGCGGGTAGTCGTCGGCGCGTGCGGGGGCGAGCCGCCGAGGCGGCTCGCAACGCCGTCGGTCGCCGGCACGGGCGTTGTCTCCTCGACACGACACGTGGCTCGCGGGCTCGGCGGGCCACGGGTCAACGCTGCGTCGCGACCGGCCGACTGGTCAACCCAGTTGATCACACCGTGACCGGTGGGCCGCCTGAGCATGGGTTCGCCCCGGGTCATCGCGCGGCCCGCTCACCGCCGCGCCGCCGCGGCAGACCCGAGCGCCAGGCATAGACGATCAAGCCCTCCCTGTCGCGCAACCCGAGACGCTGCAGCATCCGAGACACGTGGCTCTTCACGGTGGTGACCTCCAGATGCATGGCGGCGGCAATCTCAGCGTTGCTAAGCCCCTCGGCGAGCAGGAGCAGGACACGCTGTTGCTGCTCGCTGAGACCGGTGCGTGCTTGGCCGGGGGTGGCCGCGATGCCGGTCGCCGCGGCCGGATTGTCACCGGTGTCGACAGCCACCACCGACCGCGACCCCGACGAGGGCGACGGTTCCGGCTGCGGCGACACGAGCTGTGCGGGAGGTGCGGAGCCAGACCGACTCTCGTACAAGGAGTCGAGATAGCTTTCGAGCAGAACTCGCTCGACACGCCAGGCGCCGCACAGTCGGATCGCCGGCACCGCTCCGCTGTCGAGGAGCGCCTGGACCTGGCCGGCGGTCAACCCAAGTTCTCGCTGGATCTGTGGCAGCGACAGGAACCTCGAGTGCGACAAGGACCTACCTCCGGTGTCGGCTCGCACGGCGACGTTTGAGTGCCGGTCCCGGCGCCGCCTGGGGCCGCGCGGAGGAGGGCCGCGCGGAGGGGCGTCTGCGAGGACTCGTCCTCCTGATTCATCCCATAGCGGGCTGTGGTTGATCGATCACGCTGCGAGATTAATGGCTGTTCCAGTGCCCGGGCCGCCACCGGCTTCGGAGCCACCTCGCGTCGCGGAACGACCGCGACCCATCGAAGGGAGAAGGACATGGCACTCGCCGACCTGCTCAAGGACGTCGCCGAGAACCCCGCGGTCGCGGCCAGCCTCAAGGCCGGCACGGACCAGGTCCTCGACCGCTACGGCCTGTCCGCCGAGCACCGCGCCACGCTCAGTAGCGGCGACCCCGTCGCCATCTCGCAGCTGGTCAAGAGCGAGGCCGCTACCAACCCCGAGGACGTCACCATCGTCCTCATCATCGTCTGACGATGCCGTCCTCCGTCGACATGCCGGCCACCGTCGCGCCATCGGCGCACCCCAACGGGATCCCGACCGCGCCCACCCGCGCCAACTGGCTCATGGTCGTGGGGACGGGGATCGCCGCCCGCGGCCAGCTCACCATCGAGGCCAGGAGCTGCGTCCGCGACGCCGACGTCGTGCTGCACGTCGTGACCGACACACTGACCGAGCAGGCACTGCACGAGCTGAACCCGCGCTGCGAGAGCCTGCGCAGCTGCTACGCCGACGGCAAGGCGCGCGCCGAGACCTACCGCGAGATGGTTGATCGGATCATCGAGTACCTCGACGCCGGCGCCACCGTCTGCGCGGTGTTCTACGGCCACCCGGGCGTGTTCGTGACCCCTTCCCACGAGGCGGTCCGACGCGCTCGGGAGCGTGGCCACGAGGCGCGCATGCTGCCGGCGGTGTCGGCGGAGGACTGCCTGTTCAGTGATCTGGGAGTCGACCCGGCGCGCCGCGGCTGCCAGACGTACGAGGCCACCGACTTCGTCCTGCGGCCGCGGGTCATCGATCCGACCGCGGCGCTCGTCCTCTGGCAGGCCGGACTCGTCGGACACCTCGACTTCCGCAGCCGCGGCTATGAGAACCGTGGGATCGGCGAGCTCGTCCAGCGGCTCGAGCTGACCTATCAGGCATCGCACGAGGTGACGGTCTACGAGGCCGCGGTGCTCCCGCTGCAGCTGCCCCGGATCGAGCGGACCAGGGTCGGTCGGCTCGCAGCTGCGGGTCTGCGTTCGATCTCGACGCTCTATGTCCCGCCCGCCGGCGAGCCGCTCGTCGACCGGGGCGTCGCCGCCCGGCTGGGCATCGAACTGGGCTTGCTCGCGAGCGCGCCTGGCCTCGTCGGCACAGCCTGAACCCGTCACGGCAACCGCACACGACAGGGGCACAGATGGCCGGTCCTGGACGCACTGCCGTCGGTGGCAGCGCCCGCGAACCGCTGCCCGGCGCGCGGCGAGTCGCCGACCTGGCGCGGGAGGACTCGGTCCAGGTGACACTGCGGCTGAGGCGTCGCCAGCCGCTGCCGGCGGAGACAGCTTCCGCGCTCGCGACCCGCGCGGACCTGCGGCGGGAGCACTGGTCACACGCCCAGCTCGTAGCCGACCACGGCGCGTCCGGCGCGGACGTCGAGGCCGTGCGCGCCGCGGCCGATCGCGCGGGCCTGCGGGTGGTCTCTGCCGATCGGGCCCGCCGCACCGTCGTGCTGGAGGGTTCGGCGGCGGCGGTCGGGCGGACCTTCGCAGTCACGCTCGGCCGCTACCAGCATCGCACCGGCCGCTATCGCGGCTACAAAGGGCCTGTCCGGTTCCCAGAGGAGCTCGCGACTCGCGTGGAGGCCGTCCTCGGCCTGGACGACCGCCCGCAGCTGCACAGCCGGACCACCCCGGTGACGGGCACGACATCCGCGGGCGACGTCACCCCGTCTCCGGTGACGACGATCGCCGACGCGTACGGCTTTCGCTCCTGCGGTACGGGTGCGGGTCAGGGCATCGGGATCGTTGCGCTCGGCGGTGGATACCGCGATTCGGACGTCCAGGCCTACGCCGCGCGGCTCGGCCTCTCGAGCGCGCCGACGGTGGTTGCCGTGAGCGTCGACGGTGCCGGCAACGTCCCGACCGGGTCGGTCACCGGTCTGGACAGCGAGGTGGCGCTCGATGTGCAGGTCGCCCTCGCGGTCGCTCCCGCGGCAGCCATCACGGTCTACTTCGCACCGAACACCGATGCCGGGATGCTGGGCGCGATCACGACCGCGGTACACGACACGACGCACCGGCTGTCGGTGCTGTCCATCAGCTGGGGATCAGCCGAGGCCACCTGGACCGGCTCGGCCCTCGCTGCGATCGACGATGCGTTGCTCGAGGCAGCCCTGCTCGGTGTCTGTGTGGTGGCCGCGGCGGGGGACAACGGCGCCGTCGCGCGCGTTCCCGACGGCCGGGTGCACGTCGAGTTCCCCGCGTCGAGCCCGTACGTCCTGTCCTGCGGCGGCACCCGCCTCGAGCTCGCGGACCAGCGCATCGCGCGCGAAGTCGTCTGGAACGATGGCTCCGGCCACGCCTCCGGCGGCGGGATCAGCGATACCTTCGACCGGCCGCCATGGCAGGCGAGCGTCGGCTTGCCGCCGTCGCTCAACCCCGGTGGCCGCGTCGGACGCGGGGTGCCGGACGTCGCAGGAGACGCCGACGCGCGCACCGGCTACGAGGTCCTGGTCGACGGGACCTGGGCGGTCACCGGCGGCACCAGTGCGGCGACGCCGCTCTACGCGGCGTACCTCGCCACCCTGTCCGCCTCGCTCGGGCAACGGGTGGGCTACCTCAACCCGCTGCTCTACCGCCTCGCCGGCACGCCGGCGCTGCGCGCGATCACTGTCGGCGACAACGGGGTCCCCGGGACGGCGGGGTACCGCGCGGGCCCGGGCTGGGACTGCTGCACCGGTCTCGGCGTCGGCTCCGGGCCAGGACTTCGTGCCGCGCTGGGCGCCCTGAGCGACCCACCACCACCGACCTGACGACCGTAGGCGCAGCTCACTCCGGGCTGCCGAACACGAAGGAGGTCATGCTATGCCCGCAAGGAACGAGGAATGTTCGATCTGCACAGAGCCGCTCGGCACGGGTCCCCACGGACCGGTGACGACGGCGATGGGACACCGCGCCGGAGCCGTCTGGCACGCCTTTCACGTCGGGTGCATCTCCGCACTGACCTCGCGAGGCGACTGGAAGTGCCCGCTGTGCCGGGCCCAGGTGAACCCGTGGTCTCAGGTCCCACTCGCCTGAGCCGGCCTCGACCCTCTCCGTCGCCAACGCCGAGCAGGAGACAGCAGATGCCCTTCTACCAGTGCTTCAAGACCGTGGACCGCACCGTGTACGTCAGCAGCACCGGCTTCCGCAGCCACGCCGAAGGCGCCAGCTGGGTCGCGGCCTGCATGCAGCACTTCGGGATCCAAGGAAACGCCATGCTCGGCAAGCCCTGGGAGTCGCCCAGTCAGCCCGACCGCGCCACGATCTGGCCCTGACCCGGCACGTCGGGCGCGAGCACGTCCGTACCGTCGACGTGACCGCAATCGACGGCTGACGTGGAGGGCGGGGAGGGTGCGCCGCTGGGCGGCTCCGGTGCGACGTGGCACGATCGCGCAGGTGAGCTGCAGTCCCGCCGCGGCGCAGCACCTGCGCGACCTCGCGCGGCTGCGCCGCGTCCGCGACCGGATCGACCGCGAGTATGCGCAGCCGCTGGACGTCGAGGCGCTCGCCCGTGGCGTGCACATGTCGGCCGGACACCTCAGCCGCGAGTTCCGGCTCGCCTATGGCGAGTCTCCGTACGCCTATCTGATGACGCGGCGCATCGAGCGTGCGATGGCGCTGCTGCGTCGTGGCGGCCTCAGCGTCACTGAGGTTTGTTTCACGGTCGGCTGCTCGTCGCTGGGCACCTTCAGCACTCGCTTCACCGAGCTGGTCGGGATGCCGCCCAGCACCTACCGGCGCCTGGCGGCGCGCGCGACGGCGGGGATGCCCCCGTGCGTGGCCAAGCAGGTGACCAGACCGATCAGGAATCGAGAAGCGCGGATCACGGAGCCGCACCTAGCCTGACCGCCATGGACATCACCATCTCCGCGAGCTTCCTCCCGCACGAGGACCCGGACACCTCCCTGGCCTTCTACCGCGACGTCCTCGGCTTCGAGGTCCGCAACGACGTCGGAAAGGGCACGATGCGCTGGATCACTGTCGGGCCCGCCGACCAACCCGGCACGTCGATCCTGCTGGCGCCACCGGCCACCGACCCTGGCATCACCGACGACGAGCGCCGCACCATCGCCGAGATGATGGCCAAGGGCACGTACGGCTGGATCCTGCTGGGTACCAAGGACCTCGACGGCACCTTCGAGCGGCTGCAGGCCGGCGACGCCGAGGTCGTCCAGGAGCCGACCGAGCAGCCGTACGGGATTCGCGACTGCGCCGTCCGCGATCCGGCGGGCAACCTCGTCCGCATCCAGGAAGTGCGCTGAGCCGACCGGCGATCGCGGGCCTGCGCGACGGCGCCGTGAAGGAGCCCGCGCAGGACCCCGGTTGCAACGTCCGCGGGCTGCCCCGGTCGAGGTCGACGTCGAGGTTGGCAAGATCGACGCATCGCCGGAGTGGGTGCCCGGTTCGTCGCGTACACCGGCTTCGACCGGCGAGCGCTGGCCACGCCGTGGCGCTGGTTCCGCATCTCCCTGCGCTACCTCCAGGCTTGGCGCGAAGCGAACGAACTGCCTGGCCGTGAGTTGATGCGCGACGGTCACTGGTTGGGCTGACGCCTCAGCCGCGCGCCGACCGGACCGACGTCTGAGAGCCCGACGTACTGTTTGACGCTGGTCGGATGGAGCAGGGCGAACGCCGACGGAGACCGCGAAGGCGGTCTCGCCGCACAGATGGAGACACCGATGAGCACGGCCACGAGGTCGGACACGCAGTCACCGGCGGTGCACGCCGCCGACAGCCACGACCTGATCCGCGCGCACGGCGCGCGTGAGAACAACCTCAAGGACGTCAGCCTGGAGATCCCGAAGCGCCGGCTGACGGTGTTCACCGGCGTCTCCGGCTCGGGCAAGAGCTCGCTGGTGTTCGACACGATCGCCGCGGAGTCGCAGCGGTTGATCAACGAGACCTACAGCGCCTTCGTGCAGGGGTTCATGCCGACGCTGGCGCGGCCCGACGTCGACGTGCTGGACGGGCTGACGACGGCGATCATCGTCGACCAGGAGCGGATGGGGTCCAACCCCCGCTCCACCGTCGGCACTGCCACCGACGCCAACGCCATGCTGCGGATCGTCTTCAGCCGGCTGGGCCAGCCGCACATTGGATCGTCCCAGGCGTTCTCCTTCAACATCGCCTCGATCAGTGGGGCAGGGGCCGTCACCCTGGAGCGCGCCGGGCGGACGGTGAAGGAGCGGCGCAGCTTCAGCATCACCGGCGGCATGTGCCCGCGCTGCGAGGGCATGGGCTCGGTCACCGACTTCGACGTGTCTGCGCTGTACGACGACAGCCTGTCGCTCAACGCGGGCGCGCTCACCATCCCCGGATACAGCATGGAGGGCTGGTACGGCCGCATCTACCGCGGCTGCGGCTTCTTCGACCCGGACAAGCCGATCCGGACGTTCACCAAGCGGGAGCTCAACGACCTGCTCTACAAGGAGCCGACCAAGATCAAGGTCGACGGGATCAACCTCACGTACGAGGGGCTGATCCCGAAGATCCAGAAGTCGTTCCTGTCCAAGGACGTCGACGCGCTGCAGCCGCACATCCGCGCCTTCGTGGAGCGGGCGGTGACTTTCACCGTCTGCCCCGAGTGCGACGGCACCCGGCTCAGCAAGGAAGCCCGGTCGTCGAAGATCAAGGGGATCAGCATCGCCGACGCCTGCGCGATGCAGATCAGCGACCTGGCCGCGTGGATGCGAGGTCTCGCCGCACCGTCCGTGGCGCCTGTGCTGGCCGCGCTCGGAGAGACCCTCGACTCGTTCGTCGAGATCGGGCTCGGCTACCTCTCGCTCGACCGCCCCTCGGGCACGCTGTCCGGGGGAGAGGCACAGCGGACCAAGATGATCCGCCACCTCGGCTCGTCGCTCACCGACGTCACCTACGTCTTCGACGAGCCCACGATCGGCCTGCACCCCCATGACATCCAACGGATGGACGACCTGCTGCTGCAGCTGCGGGACAAGGGCAACACCGTGCTGGTCGTGGAGCACAAGCCGGAGGCGATCACGATCGCGGACCACGTCGTCGACCTCGGCCCGGGCGCCGGCACCGATGGCGGCGAGGTGGTCTTCGAGGGCACCGTCGAGGAACTGCGGGCCAGCGGAACGCTCACCGGGCGGCACCTCGGCGACCGGGCCGCTCTGAAGCCGTCGGTGCGGACGCCGTCGGGGGTGCTGCAGGTGCGCGGCGCCGACGCCCACAACCTGCAGGACGTCGACGTCGACATCCCGCTCGGCGTGCTGGTCGTGGTCACCGGGGTGGCGGGCGCGGGCAAGAGCTCACTGATCCACGGCTCGGTGTCCGGGCGGGACGGGGTGGTCTCGGTCGACCAGGTCGGGATCCGCGGCTCGCGGCGGAGCAACCCGGCGACGTACACGGGGCTGCTCGACCCGATCCGCAAGGCGTTCGCGAAGGCCAACGGCGTGAAGCCGGCGCTGTTCAGCGCCAACTCCGAGGGCGCCTGCCCCACCTGCAACGGCGCCGGCGTCATCTACACCGACCTGGCGATGATGGCCGGCGTCGCCACGATCTGCGAGGAGTGCGAGGGGAAGCGGTTCCAGGCATCGGTGCTGAAGTACCGACTCGGCGGCAAGAACACCGGCAAGGACATCAGCGAGGTGCTCGCCATGTCGGTGGCCGAGGCCGGGGAGTTCTTCGGACCGCACAATGCAGCCGCGGTGCGCACGCCGGCCGCGCACGCCGTCCTCGACCGGCTCGCCGACGTCGGGCTGGGCTACCTCATCCTCGGCCAGCCGCTCACCACGCTGTCCGGCGGCGAACGGCAGCGGCTCAAGCTGGCCACCCACCTGGGCGAGAAGGGCGGCGTCTACGTCCTCGACGAGCCGACCACCGGCCTGCACCTCGCCGACGTCGAGCAGCTGCTGGGCCTGCTCGACCGGCTCGTCGACTCCGGCAAGTCGGTCATCGTCATCGCGCACCACCAGGCGGTCATGGCGCACGCCGACTGGATCATCGACCTCGGCCCCGGCGCAGGCCACGACGGCGGCCGGATCGTCTTCGAGGGCACCCCCGCCGACCTCGTCAGCAAGAAGAAGACGCTCACCGGCCAGCACCTCGCCGCGTACGTCGGCACCTGACCCGAGGGGAACGAGGTGTCATCCGGTACGACGCACCCCGCGCCGAGCATGTCGTTGACGGGCGGCTGAAACAGGCTGGCCCGCCATCCAGGACGTCCCGACTGCCGGCTGGTGAGCTCGTCTGCGATCGCCCGGGCGTCGGGCAGGGATCGAGCCATTCTGTCGAGCTTGGTGACCACGAGGGTGTCGCGGGCCCGACATGCGGCCAGCGCTTCACGCAGACCAGGACGCTCGCGGTTGGTACCGGTCAGCCGTGGTCGACGTAGAGTCGCTCGGCCTCGACGCCCAGGCCGAGGAGGGCGTCGTGTTGGGCGGTCGGGTCTTGTTGATCGGTGGAGCATCGGGCGTACCCGAGAAGCAGCGCGCCCTATGGCGCACCTCCATGCAGAAGGGCCGCCTCGAGGCGGGATCCTCGGCTACCGGCGACGGCACACGGCCGCTGTCTCGCAACCTAAGTTGCGCCCGCAGGTTCGCCAACGTATGTTGGAGGTCGTGGAGCCGCTGATCATCGCCAGCGCCCGCAAACACGGCATCGCTGACGATGACATCCGTCATGCGTTCAACCACTCACTGCGGTACGAGGACCTCGACGACGGTCTTGTGATGATCATCGGACCCACTCGGCAAGCGCACCTGATCGAGCTCGGGTTCATCGACACAGATCATGGCCCGGCCATCGTCCACGCGATGACCGCACGACGAAAGTACTTGAGGTGATGACGATGCCCCGCAGTCTGCAGGAGATCCTCGAGCACGCCGAGGAGCTGGAGCGTCAGTTCGCTGAGCACGACCCGACCGACGTTCGCGACGCTGTACCGCTACATGCCATCCGCGACGCAGTGACAGAGCGCGCCGCGAGCGAGCGCCGCATCGCCGAAGCGGTCGCCCTCGCCCGCCGGGCCGGCGTGTCCTGGTCGGCCATCGGCGGGATGCTCGGCACTTCCGGTGAGGCAGCTCGCAAGCGCTATGGCGGGCAACCCGTCAAGACCGCCTGACAGACCCCTGCCCGACCACATGGGGATCCCTGATCGGCGCACCTACAGGATGAGGAAGCCCGGGGTCGTGCTGCGGTCTCGGTGTCCGGACGACCTGCCTGAGTGCGTGGCCGCGCTCGCCGAGGTGCATCGCCTGGACGGCTACCCGACGCGGTGGCCCGCGCAGAAGGCGGCGTGGCTGAGCCCACCGGGCCTGGGCATCCCTACTTCGAGCTGCACGGCAACGCGGTCTTGAAGTGGTACTGCGCCAAAGCCTGGATCAATGTCTACTTCTTCCGAGGCCGAGAGCTTGACGATCCGGATGGCCTGTTCGAACAGTCCGACAACGTGAAGATGCTGCCGATCAAGATCACCGAGGGGTCGAGCCTCGAACACGACGCCTTCCGTCAGCTCGTCAGGGCTGCGGCGGAGCTCGCGCGGCGTTCGTAGCGGCTGCTTCTCGAAGAGGGATCGACGACCGACACGCCAGTCACGCCCGGCTGAGTCAACGTCTCTGGTTGCGTGGGTGGTTCTTGGCGGTGCGCTCCTTCCCGTGCTTGTAGTTGCCCGTCAAGCGGGCCATCAGCTCTTGAGGGTCGCCGTCCTCCATGTCTGCCATGAACCGGTCAGCGATCGCGCCCCGGAGCGTGGTCGCACGCCGACCGTAGTGGCTGATCACCACGTCGTCGCCGACCCGCTTGTATGCGAACCCGCTGGGTCGGTTGGCCATGGACCCAGTGTGCCGCGGCATCGCTCCAGAGCACCGACCTGTGCTTGAGGTTCTGAGCAGCATTCAGCTTGCGCCGACGAGGATCGACTTGCGGCATGGTGGCGGTGCGTGGCTTGGCGGCGCGGTGTCAGGTCAGTCGACCAGGACGCCTTCGACGATGCCGAACGATTCGGTCGGTAGTCGCAGTGGCGCACCCAGTCGAGCCGAACACGGACCAGCACGATCTCCGGGTGTCATCGGACGGCCCCCCCGCACCCGACCTGGCCCGCGGGTAGTCACGCTCCCGCGCCCCGTCGCCGCCAGGCGCCAGGCGCCTCGCCGACCTGTCGCTTGAACGCCCGGTTGAAGGCCGACTCGGACTGATACCCGACCGCGTGCGCCGCCTGCGCGACGCTGGTCGAACCGCTCTGTAGGAGGCGTGCGGCGAGCTGGAGCCGCCAGTGGGCCAGGTAGGTCATCGGGGGGATGCCCACGTAGGCGGTGAACCGGTCTGCGAAGGACGAGCGAGACATCCGGACCTCGCGGGCGAGCTGCTCGAGGGTCCAGGGCTCGGCGAAGCGGCCGTGCATGAGTCGTAGCGCGGATCCGACCTCGGGGTCGCGCAGGCCCGCGACCCAGTTGCGGGTCTCGGGCGGTAGTCCCTCGATGTGGGCCCGGAGCGCCTCGACGAACATGAGCTCGGACAACTTCGCCAGCATCGCCTCCTGGCCTGCGTCCCGGGTGCTGCTCGCCCGGACCGCGGCGTCGAGCAGACCGCTCATCCACCGCCAGCTCTCGGCGGACACCGGAGCGTGCACCATGCGCGGCAGCGACTCCAGCAATGGGTTGAACGGACGCGAGTCGCAAGCGAGGAAGCCGCACACGAACCGGCACCGCTCGGCGTCGGCCGCTCGGTTCAGGTCGATGGTGAAGGGCAATGCCTGGTCCACGGGATGGTAGTAGCGGGACCAGTCCGGGTGGCCGCGCATCCCGGGGGACGAGGCCATGATGTTGGCGTCCCCCGCCGGAAAGATCACCATCTCGCCGGCGCGCATGAGTACCGGCGACTCCGGGCGGTCGACTGCCTCGGCCCAACAGCTGCCCTCGGTGACGACGTGAAACCCCAGGACGTGGTCTGCGTCCGCGCTGACCCGATCAGAGATCACGTCCGCCGCAGGGGTCTGCGTGGCGAACGGCGAGCGGGCGTCGACGTCGAAGAACACCGCCCCCGTCAGGCGCACGGCGAGCAGGACGTCGGACAGCACGTCCATGGCACACCTCCCGGACGCTCGGGCAGACGTCGTGGACGCATGGCCAAGGTCGGGCCGCCAACCGGACGGACGGACAAGACCCTCGGTCATCCGGGCGTTTCCGCCAGCGCCGCTGCTCCCTAGCGTCGAGGACACATCCTCCCACCACAGGAGGTCCCACAGAAGGAGAGCACCATGACCGATGTCGATACCGCACCGGACGCTGTCGTCGAGGAGCTGCGCGGGGTGGTCCGCGGCCCCGTGGTCGGCCGGGCCGACGCGGCCTACGACGAGGCGAGAAGGGTCTACAACGGCGCCGTGGACCGCTACCCGGCGGCCGTGGTGGGCGTCGCCGACGTCGCGGACGTGATCGCCTGCGTCGACTTCACCCGCCGGCACCAGGTCGCCCTCGCCGTGCGTGGTGGTGGGCACCACGGCGCCGGATTCGGCGTGTGGGACGACGCCGTGGTGATCGATTTCGGCGGTCTGCGCTCGACCAACGTCGACCCGGTGGCGGGCACGGTGAGGGTCGACGCGGGCTGCACCTGGGGCGACGTGGACCACGCGACCGGTGCGTTCGGGATGGCCACTCCGTCCGGGTTCGTGTCGACGACCGGAGTCGCTGGATTGACGCTCGGCGGCGGAACCGGATACCTCACGCGGCACTTCGGCCTCACGGTGGACAACCTCCTCTCCGCCGACGTGGTCCTGGCCGACGGTTCGTTCGTCACGGCGAGCGAGGCCAGCCACCCTGACCTGCTCTGGGCCCTGCGGGGTGGCGGCGGCAACTTCGGGGTCGTCACGTCGTTCACCTTCCGGTGCCACCCGGTGGGCGAGGCGGGTGAGGTCATCGGGGGGCCGGTCCTCTACGACATCGCCGACACCGAGGAGGTCTTCCGGTGGTACCGCGACCTGCTCCCCAGGCTGCCGGACGAGCTCAACGGCTGGATCGCCGTGCTGGAGGTGCCCTCCACCGCCCCGTTCCCCGAGGAGCTGTGGGGTCGCAAGGTGTGCGGGATCGTGTGGTGCTACTCGGGGTCGCACGAACGGGCCGACCAGGTGCTGGCACAGGTCCGTGAGTTCGGGTCGCCGCTGCTGACTGGCCTCGCGCCGATGCCGTTCTCCACGCTCCAGACCGCCTTCGACGGCCTGCTGCCGGCCGGCCTGCAGTGGTACTGGAAGGCCGACTTCTTCGAGGAGATCCCCGACGAGGCCGTCGCGCTGCACCGGCAGTACGGCGAGAGCATCCCGACGCCCCTGTCCACCATGCACCTCTACCCGATCAGTGGAGCCGCCGCCCGGGTCCCGGAGGAGGCGACCGCGTTCGCCTACCGGCGCGGCGGGTGGAACGGAGTGATCGCCGGGATCGACCCCGACCCGGCCAACCTCGCCGTGATCACCGACTGGGCGCGGCGGTACTGGGAGGACCTCCACCCGACCTCGGCGGGTGGTGCCTACGTGAACATGATGATGGACGAGGGTCGCGAGCGGGTCCGGGCGGCCTACCGGGGCAACTACGAGCGGCTCGTGGAGATCAAGTGTCGCTACGACCCGGACAACCTGTTCCGGATCAACCAGAACATCGCGCCGGTCTGAGGGCAGGACGAAGGGCCGAGCAGTTGGACTTGACTCCGACCGTCATCGCGGGAGCGTTGTCGACCACGATCTTCGCGATCAGCTCGCTGCCGATGCTCGTGAAGGCGGGCCGGACGACGGACCTGAGCTCCTACAGCCTGGGCAACCTAGGATTGAGCAACATCGGCAACGCGGTCCACTCGCTGTACGTGTTCAGCCTTCCGGCGGGGCCGATCTGGGTGCTGCACTCGTTCTAGGTGGTGGCGGCGTTGCTGATGTTGTTCTGGTACCTGCGCTACGAGCTGCCGGGCGTCCGCGCGGTGGTTGCACCCGATGACCTCAGCGAGCAGGTGGAGTCTGCGCCGAAGCGGCCACGCCTCAGCGAACTGCGGCGGCGGGTGGATCGCCGCGACATCGACGGCGCCGGCGCGCGCAATGAGCTCGCGGACATCGCCCGGTCCTGCGATGAAACCGTCGAGGCTCATCGTCGTGTGCCACCTCACCCTGGTCATCTCGGGACTCGTCGCGTCAGGGTGTAGCGGCTCTTCGCGGTGGAAGCTTCAGTCGTCGCGGAGCGCGTCGATCGTCTTGCTGATGCGTCGCCGGCGAGCAGCGGCTGTCTTGGCTCCCGCGATCGAGTCCACGTACTGGCGCTGCCTGCTGTAGGAGAGTCCGTCGAAGCGCCGACGCGCCGCTGGGTCGAGCGCGCTCGCCAGATCGGCCGGAACGCTCACCGTTCGCGGTTCGGTGTCGAGCTCTAGATCGACTTCCACGTCATCGCCAGCCTCGACGCCCGCTCTTGTGCGGTTCTCCGCGCTGAGCGCTGAGGGGGAGCATGAATTCGCCGTCGTAGACCGCCACGGTGCTTCGATACTGTGCCCTGAGATCGTTACGGTACGTAGACGCGCGGCTTCTTGCCCGAGTCGAGGGTGTCGATGACCTCGGCCGGTACGCGGAAGCCGGTAGCAGACTTGCCACCAAGCTCGATCCTTGCGCGAAACGTCATCCCACGATCATCCCCTGTCTGAGCAGGTCGCTGTCACTCCCCTGCGCCGATAATGGACATTATGTCAAGTCGTCGACGGTTGGTTCGTCGTCACGGTGCTCCCCTTGATGTCAGGTCCCACTAAAGTTGGCGGAATCCCACTGAGGTTGGCGGGCGTGTCGCCCGGGCTACCTGATTCCTCTCCGCTGGGATGCTCCGATGCGGGTCGGCGCTGGGCTGAGGGTCGTGCCGGGCGCGCGTCGTCTGGCTGACGATGTTGTTGCTGTCGGGTTCGTCGACGAGGACGGCATCGAGCGTCATGAGCTTCTGGAGAACTGCGCGCAGCAGGCGTTCGAGTCCGGTCCGCCGGTTCGGACGTTCCCGTCGTTCCGCGGTCAGCGCAACTGGCCGGGTTGGTGGTGGTCGGCCACGACCGGTTCGCATGTCGGCTACTGGACTTCGATGCCGACGTCGTCGCGTTCGCGGCGCAACCGTTCTGGTTGTTCGTGCAGGTCGACGGTCAACGACGCTCACACGCACCGGACTTCTTCGCCCGTCACCGTAACGGCACCGCCACGATGCTCGACTGCCGCCCGGACGAACGGATCAAGCCACGAGATGCCGCGATGTTCGATGCCACGGCACGGGTCTGCGAGGACGTCGGTTGGTCCTACCGACGCGTCGGCGCGCTACCCGAGGTCGAGGCGTTGAACTTGCGCTGGTTGGCCGGCTACCGACAGCGCCGGTTCGCGGTGAGCGCCACCGCGGCGCGGCTGCGTGCGGTGTTCGCGATCCCCCGCCCGATGATGGTCGGTGCAGCCTCGTGCGGGCCGCTGCCGACGGTCCTGCCGGTGCTGTTCCACCTGATGTGGCATCACGAGCTCCGGACGTGTGTGACCGCGGCGCGGTGTTCATCTCCGAGACCTTCCTGACCGCCTGCGCCCGGTTGGGGATCTCGCTGCAGCCCGCGCACCCGCACACCCCTACCGACAAGGGCGTGGTCGAGCGGACGTTCTCCTCGATCAACACCCTGTTCTGCCAGCACGTCGCCGGCTACACCGGCCGGGACACGACCCGGCGGGGCCGCGATGTCGCCGGGCAGGCGGTGTGGTCGCTCGCGCAGCTGCAGGACCTGTTCGATCAGTGGGTGCTAGCCGGTTGGCAGACCCGCCCGCACGACGGGCTGCGGCATCCGGAGCTGCCGCGCTCGGCGCTGTCCCCCAACGAGATGTATGCCGCGCAGATCGCCGCGGCGGGCTATCTGCCGCTGGCTCTCTCAGGCAGCGACTACCTGGAGCTGCTGCCGGTGGCCTGGCGCACGATCACCGCGGCCGGGATCCGGATCGGATCGCTGACCTATGACTGCGCCGAGCTCAACCCCTACCGTGGGCAACCCTCAGCGCATCGGGTCCGGCGCGGGAAGTGGCCGGTCCATCACGACCCCTACGACCTGGGCCAGGTCTGGGTCCGCCGCCCTGACCCCCACGGGCTGCACCCACCCGACGACGCTCACGCGCCCAGCGCGGAGGTCCACGTCCTGCGGAGCCCACGCTCGGTCAGACGACTCCTCGGCCGACACGCACCATCCGAACGCCCACAACCGCGGTTATGGATCGGAGCTGCGGTGCAGAGGGCCGCGCGACGGTCCGTGAGCGTCGCTAGGCGGAGGCTCTCAGGGGCTCGAGGGCGGCTAGGACGAGGTCGAGGCCGAAGATGAACTCCTCTGCCGGGTCGTAGCCGGCAGCGACGAGCGCCGCGGCGGACTCGTTGAGGTAGGGGAACTCGTCAGGAGGGAGCTGGGGCAGGTAGACGTCCTCGGCCATGTCCGCGAGCTCATCGGCGGTGTCGAACGGCAGGCT
>JBBSQN010000072.1:0-27066 GCA_038257875.1 Mycobacteriales bacterium | reverse complement strand
GCCACCACCTGCTCGTACGCCGCAGCCACATCCTCCAACAGGATCCGCCACGACACCCCGTCCACCACCAAGTGATGCACCGCCACCACCAACACCGGCCGCCGCCCAGCCCCCAACTCGAACAACACCGCCGCCACCAACGGACCACAACTCAGATCAAGGTTCGCCTCGATGTCGCGTACGACCTGGGTCATCTGCGCCCGCGGGTCCGGGCCCGCGTCGGACAGGTCGACCCGCACCAGCACCTCGACCGGCTCCACGGGCGCGTTGCGCTGGTACCACCGACCGTCGAGGTGCTCGAACCGCATCCGCAGCGCGTCGTGGTGAGCCAGCACAGCCGCCAGCGCGGCGCGCAGCGCGGCCTCGTCGACGTCCTCGACGAGCTCGAGACCGATCGCCTGGTGGAAGTGCTCGGGAGTCGCGGTCCCGGCATCGAGGAACCAGTGCTGAATCGGGGTCAGCGGCACCGCCCCGGTCACCGGTTCCTGATCGACCGGCTCGAGCACCACTGCGGTGACGTTCGGAGCCAGGGACGCGACCGTCTGGTGCAGGAAGATGTCCTGGGACCGGACGCGCAGCCCGGCCAGCGCGGCCCGGGCCACCACCTGGATGCTCAGGATCGAGTCGCCGCCGAGCGCGAAGAAGTTGTCCTCGACGCCGACCCTGTCCACTCCGAGCACCTCGGCCCAGATCTCGGCGAGGACCCGCTCGACCGGGGTACGGGGCGCCTGGTAGCCCACGGCCACCACGGCACCCCAGTCCGGCGTCGGCAGCGCCCGCCGATCCAGCGTGCCGTCGGGGTGCCGCGGCAGCGTCGCCAACGGCACGAACGCCGTGGGCACCATGTGATCGGGCAGCATCTGGCTCACGAGTCGGCGCAGCGCGACCGGGTCCACCACCGCACCGGGCACCGGCACCGGATAGGCCACCAGGCGTTGGTGCCCGGCGTCGTCGGTCCGGACGACCGCCGTCACCTCGGCCACCTCGTCGTGGCTCGCCACGGCGGCCTCCACCTCGCCCAGCTCGATCCGGAACCCGCGGATCCGCACCTGCTGGTCGGCCAGGCCGAGGTACTCCAGCTCACCCGCCGAGGTCCACCGCACGGCGTCCCCGGTGCGGTACATGCGCGTCCCCACGCCGGCGAACGGGTCGGCCACGAACCGCTCCGCGGTGATCCCCGGACGGTTCAGATACCCCCTGGCCAGCCCTCGACCACCGAGGTAGAGCTCCCCCGGAGCGCCCGGTGGCACCGGACGAAGCGCGGGGTCGAGCACATAGGCCCGGGTGTTGGTGATCGGCCGGCCGATCGGCGGCGCCTGGTCCGCGCAGCCCTGGTCCCAGTAGTCCGCGTCGCCGTACCACGCCGTCGCGTACACGGTGGCCTCGGCGGGACCGTAGATGTTGGCGATCCGGCTGTCCGGTAGCGCCGCGGCGAGCTCGCGCAGCGTCCTCGCCGAGAGCGCCTCGCCGGACAGCACGAGGTGCTCCGGGGCGACCGTGGCCGGACCCTGGGCCAGGAGCTGGGACAACGCCGACGGCGCCGCGCTGACCAGGCTGGGCGTCCCGAACTCGCTCGAACGCTGCGCGAGCGCGAGCACGTCGGGCACGATCTCGACGCTGCCTCCGACGGTCAGGGGGCAGAAGATCTCGAAGACCGAGACGTCGAGGTGCACCGAGGTCGAGGCCACCACCCGGGACAGGCCCGACCCGCCGAAGTCCGCGGCCGCCCATACCGCGAGATCGACCACGCTCTGGTGGGCGACCACCACCGCCGTCGAGCGGCCCGTCGAACCGGACGTGTAGGTCACGTAGGCGGGATGGGCGCTGCGCAACGGTGCCGATCGCTCGGTATCGGAGACGTCACCGCCGGGCCGGGCGGCCAGCGCGTCGACGGTCTCCGTCTGGTCCAGCAGCACCCGATCCGCCCCGGCCGCGGCCGGGAGGCGCTCCGCCGTCTCGGTCGCGGTCAGCACCAGGGCCGGTTCGACCTCGGCGAGCATGAGCGCGACATGCTCGCTCGGGTGGCTCGGGTCGATCGGCAGGTAGGCCGAACCCGCCTTCAGCACCGCCAGCAACGCGACGACCAGCTCCGCGGAACGCGGTAGCGCCACGGCCACGAACCGCTCCGGGCCGGCGCCGTGCGCGATCAGCAGCCGAGCCAGCCGGTTGGCGCGCTCGTTGCACTCGGCGTAGGACAGCCGGGTGTCCGCGCCCCGCACCGCCAGCGCGTCCGGGGTGCGTACGACCTGGGCCTCGAACAGCTCCGGCAGCACCGCAGGCGACACCGACTGCTCGGTGTCGTTCCACTCCACCAGCACCCGGTGTCGCTCGGCCTCGGTCAGCAGCGGAAGCTCGGCCAGCGGCCGATCGGGTTCGGCGACGATGGCGGCCAGCAGCTGCTGCAGGTTCCCGGCCATCCGCTCGACGGTGTCGGGGTCGAACAGGTCGGTGTTGTACTCGATCGTCAGGTTCAGCGAGTCGTTCCTCGGCAAGAACTCCACGACCAGGTCGAACCGGGCGGACGGGCGGGGCAGGTCGTGCTCGGTGATCCGCACCCCACCGGCGGTGCGCGGGCGCACCATCTCGCTTTGCAGCACGACCAGCGCCTGCACCAGCGGCGTGCGGCTGGCGTCGCGCTCCGGCTGGAGGTCCTCGACCAGCCGGTCGAAGGGCACCTCGTCGTGGGCGAAGGCGTCCAGCACCGTCTCCCGGACGTCGACCAGGAACTTCTCGAAGGTCTGAGTGCCGTCCACCACCGAGCGCAGCACCACGGTGTTGACGAAGAACCCGACGAGGTTCTCCAGCTCCACCAGCCGGCGCCCCGAGGTGACGGTGCCGACGGCCACGTCCCGCTGGTTGGCATACCGCGACAGCAGCACCTGCACCGCGGCGGTCAGGGTCATGAACAGCGTGGCACCCCGAACCTGCCCCACGCCCGTCAGACCTGCGACGAGCTCGACCGGCAGGTCCTGGCGGTGCACCGCACCCGCGGTCGTGCGCAGGAGCGGTCGCGGCCGATCGGTAGGCAGGTCGAGCACGTCCAGCCCGGCCAGCTGGCGCCGCCAGTAGTCCAGGTGCGGTGCCAGCACCGGCTCGGACAGCTGCTCGCGTTGCCACCCGGCGACATCGGCGTACTGGATCGTCAGCTCGGGCAACTGGACCGACGTGGTGGCGACCGCTGCCGCGTACAGCTGCGCTAGCTCGTCCACCAGCAGCCCGACCGACCAGCCGTCGGTGACGATGTGGTGCTGGTTGAGCACGAGCACCTGGTCGTCGTTGGCGACGCCGACCAGCAGCGCCCGGGTCAGCGGACCGCGTCGCAGGTCGAACGGGCGGCTCAGGAGCTGGGCCGCCACCCGCTCCAGCGCGCCGTCGCGTTCCGCGATGGCCGTGCCGGACAGGTCCACCACATCCAACGCGATCTCGCCGCTCGGGTGCACGAGCGCGACCCCGTGCCCGCCGCGGGTGTCGAACGTCGTCCGCAGCGACTCGTGCCGGTCCACCAGCCCCGCCAGCGCCGTGCGCAACGCGGTGCGGTCCAGCACGCCGGACAACCGCAGCCCGACGCCGGTGCTGTACTCGCTGCCCCCGGGCGAGTTCTCCTCGAGGAACCACAGCCGTTGCTGCGCAGGCGACAGTGGCAGCGCCTGCTCTCGCGACACGCGGGGAATCGGCGCGGCGAGGCCGGTCTGGTGCACCGTCGGCAGCAGCTCCGCGAGCCGGGCGACGGTCCGGGCGTCGAACAACGTGCGGACGGGCAGGTCCGCCCCCAGCGTCGCGCGGATCCGCGTGAGCACCCGGACACCCAGGATCGAGTCGCCACCGAGGGCGAAGAAGTCGTCCTCGACTCCGACGGTGCGCGCGCCGAGCACGTCGGCCCAGATCTGGGCCAGGACCCGTTCGGTCCTGGTACGCGGGGCCACCGAGCCGGTAGATGCGCCGCGGCCGGTGGGCGGCGCGGGCAGGGCGCGACGGTCGAGCTTGCCGTGCGCGCTCAGCGGCAGCTTGTCGAGGAGCACGAACGCCGCGGGCACCATGTAGGCGGGCAGGGTCTGGGCCAGCAGCGCGCGAAGCTGCTCCACCGTCGGGGTCCGACCCTGTTCGGGGACCACGTAGGCCACCAGCCGGGGCAGTCCGGGCTGGTCCCGGCGGGCGACGACCACCGCCTGGCGCACGTCCGGGTGGGTCAGCACCACCGTCTCGATCTCACCGGGCTCGATCCGGAACCCCCGGATCTTGACCTGCTCATCGGCCCGACCCAGGAACTCCAACTCCCCGTCCGCGGTCCACCGGACCACGTCACCGGTCCGGTACATCCGCGAGCCCGACACCCCGAACGGACTCGCCACGAACCGCTGCGCGGTCAACCCCGCACGGCCCAGATACCCCCGCGCCAGCCCCACCCCAGCCACGTACAGCTCACCAGCCATTCCCACCGGCACCGGCTGCAATACCGCGTCCAGCACGAACACCTGGGTGTTCCAGATCGGCCCACCGATGGACGGAACCCGGCCCGGAGCCAACGGACCACTCCAGGTCGCCACCACCGTCACCTCGGTGGGTCCATAAGAGTTGATCATCCGGCGGCCCGGCGCCCACCGCGCCACCAGCTCCGGCGGACACACGTCTCCCCCCACGATCAACGTCCGGAACGACGTCAGCTCCGCCGCCGCACCCGCCGGCACCGTCGCCAACGCCGCCGGGGGGATCAACGCATGGGTCACCCGGCCGGTGTCGAGCACCTCCACCAGCTGCTCGCCGAGCAACGGACCCGGCGGCGGCACCACCAGCGCCGCCCCCGCCGGCAACGACATGCACAGTTCCAGCACCGACGCGTCGAAGCTCGGCGAGGAGAACTGCAGCACCCGATCCCCCGGCACCACCTCGTAGCGCTCCGCCTCGGCGGCGGCGAAGCTCGCCAACCCGGAATGGGTGACCACCACGCCCTTCGGGCGCCCCGTGGATCCCGACGTGTAGATCACATAAGCCGGCTGCGCCAGCACCGACGGCGCCGACCGATCCGCGTCGGTAAGATCATGATCGCCCATCGCGGCCACCGCCGACACCACCGCCGGCTCGTCGAGGACCACCGTCGGGACCTCCCCCGACCCGGCCAGACACCCGGCCACCTCGCTGCTGGTCACCACCAGCACCGGCGCCGCGTCACCCACCATGAACCCGATCCGCTCCACCGGATACGCCGGATCCAACGGCACGAACGCAGCACCGGCCTTCACCACGGCCAGCTGCGCCACCACGATGTCCACCGACCGCGGCAACGCCAACCCCACCACGCGCTCCGGACCGGCCCCCCACGCCACCAGCACCCGCGCCAACCGGTTCGCCCGCGCGTTCAGCTCCGCGAAACCGACGACCCCCTCGGCCGCCACCACCGCGGCCGCGTCCGGACTCCGCTGCACCTGCGCCTCGAACAACTCCGCCAGCGTCGCAGCCGGCACCTCCCGGCCGGTGTCGTTCCACGCCACCAACTGCCGAGTGCGCTCGGCCTCGATCACGAGGTCGAGCGCGCCCAGCGAGACCTCAGGAGTGCCGGCGAGGGCGGCGAGCACCCGGGTCAGCTGCCCGGCAAGACGACCGATGGTGGCGACCGCGAACAGATCGGCGCGGTACTCGACGACGCACGACAGCTCCGCACCCCGCTCGACCAGGCGCACCGTGAGGTCCGCGGGGAACGGCAGCGCTCGCTGCGAGCACACCACGGCCACGCGCGTCAGCTCCGGTCCCAGCTCCAGCTCCTCGACCAGGCTCTCGAACGGGACCTCGGCGTGCGCGAAGGCGGCCCTCGTCGTGGTGCGCACCTCCGCGAGGACCTCGCGCAGCGGCGTCGCGTCGCTGCACTGCGACCGCAGCACCAGGGGATGGCCCCACCCCGGCGCCGGGGTGGCCACCGCGATGTCCTCCTGGCCCGAGTAGCGGGCCAGGAGGACCTGGCAGGCGGCCACCGTGATCTCGAGCAGGGTGAGGTCGAGCTGGGCGGTCAGCGTCAGGATCTCCGCGGCGACGTCCCCCGGTACGGCGACGGCATGCTCCCCGGTAGCCGAGGGCGCACCGGCCGGCTGGACCTGGTCGGTAGGCAGCTGATCGGTAGGCAGCTCCGGGGCCGACACGCCGTCGAGCTGCCCCGTCCAGTACCGGAGCTGTTCAGCGACCGGCACCCCTGACGAACCGTGAGCGACGATGGGCTGCCCGCTCGGCACCGATGTCGGGTCGTAAGCCACCATTATTTTCTCTAATCCTTCAGACGCAATACAGCGAGGTACAGACTCAGGACAGATGCTCGGACGGAGACGCTGTTAGGGAATCGCCGGCGATCGCGCTTCCGGCACTGCGGGCTGCCATCGGCGCTGGGCGAGCCGACCGCCGATCTGCAGTTGCTCGACCTGCTTCGTGGCCGGATCCCGCAGGAAACGTCCGGTATGCAGTCCCCGGTCGGAGGTCAGGTCCTGGAGCACGAAATGCATCTCGTCGTAGAAGGCCAACCGGGCGATGAGCTCACTGCCGTTGGCGAGGCAGAGACCCCCGGTGCCGGCAGCGGTGACCAGGTACTCCGTCGGCCCGTTGACGTAGGTACCCACGCAGTCCGTCGGGGGCGCGACCGGTACCTGCGGCACCATGTCGCGACGGGGCGCTCCCAGCGGCAGGCCCACCTGGTGCAGCTCGGCGAGCAGCTCCTCCCACAGGTACGACCCGGTGCTGGCATTGGTGGTGAGCGCCACCACCCAACCGCCGATCGGATCGATACGCAGGTAGCAGGACGTGCCGTTCGCGTTGCCGTCGTGACCGAACCAGTCCGTGTCGCCGTCCCGGAAGACGGCCAGCCCGGGACCCCAGCCGTCAGCCAGCCCGAACGGGTCGGCATCGGGAACGGCCTGCCGCATCCGTTCGGCCCAGTCGGCCGGAAGCAGCGCGGGGACGCCCGGCCCGACGTGCATCAGCCCCAGCGCAACCAGGTCGACGGCACTCACTGCCAGCGCCCCGGCCGGGGCATCGGCCAGGGTCAGGGACTGCTGCACAGGCCGGACCCTGCCCAGGGCGGAGTTGACCGAGTGGCCGGTGGCCACGGGCCGCCCGGAGGGTGCCCGCATCGACCCCAGGACCGCGGCGGGCTCGACGCCCAGCGGCCGCAGCAGGATCGACACCATGGCCTCCCACCAGCTCATACCAGTGATCGTCTCGATCAGGTGTCCGATGAGGACGTAGTTCCGCGTCGAGTAGGAGAACCCGGTACCGGGCGGCAGGACCAGGCTGTGGCGGCGGCAGTGCTCCCGCACGTAGCGCCGCAGCGACAGGGTGGGCAGCTCCGGCAGGTCGGGACTGGTGGCGAAGCCACTGGTGTGGCTGAGCAGTTGACGCAAGGTGAGCTGGCCGCCAAGGTCGTCCAACTCGGGTAGATGCTCTTCCAGCGGTGCGTCGAGCTCGAGGTCACCGTCCGCGACCAGGATCATCGCCAGGGTCGCGGTCCAGGCCTTGCTGATCGACCCGATGGGGACGGCGGTCTCCCGGGTGACCGGAATCCCCGAGCCGTGCTCCAGCTCACCGACCTCGACCGCGACCGTCGCCCCGCCCTGGTGGACGGCGAGCTGGGCCCCAGGGACCTGGTGTCGCTCGGCCAACGCGCTCAGCGTGGTGGCCAGCCAGGCCGAGTCGACCGGCACCCGGGTGGCACCACCTCCGCGGGCCGGCACGACCTCGGACACTCCCCTGTGTGGAGTCGGGATCTCGCGACCCGTCACCGACACCTCTCCCACGACAGCCTCCTTATCCCTCGACAGCCGAGGTTCCTACTACGATCGCGCTAGCCGCTAGATACGTTTCAACCCCCCGGCAGCGTCGGATTCCTTAGGTCATCCTTAGACGCTGCACACGGGCAGGATGTGATCTAGATCGGCGCGCCTGCCACCTGGGGCAGCCACCGGCCTGGACGATCACCGGGTTCCTGACAAGTCGCCCGTGATCACGGGAGATCCTGCGCCCACGATGTCATTATGGCCGACGGAACCGTTGCCCGACCAGTTCACTGGTCTACCACCCCAACGGCTGACGGTCGACTCGACGTATCCGATGGGCTGCCACCGCCACCTAGCTCCCTGATCGGGTCGAGTTCGACAAGCGGTGCATAGGTCACGATTCGGTTGCTTCTACCCGGCCATGGCCCGCAGCACCGGCTCGGCGACCACGGCCCACAACCCTCGCGACGAGGGAACCGAAATAGGAATTGTCACGCAACTCACACCAATCACGACGCAGTGCTACCCATGGATCGCCGACCTGACGCAAGCAGCCTTTTCGGTCGGCGGTTGCATTTCAGCGCCCAGCGGACACTCGGCGACTGCTGCTGGCTTCCACCCCCAGACCCGTTCACCTACGCGGCCGGCAGCTCCCGGCCCTGCTCGTCGCAGGGGAGACGGCCGTCGCCGTAGGCTGCGACGTAGTCCTCGGTGACGTCGTCCTCGGTGAACGACATCGCGGCCGAGTCCACCGCGATCACCCCGTCGTAGGGTCTGTCGACGTCGCGGATGAGCAGCAACGACAGGGTGAAGAGGATGGCCAGGACCACCAGCGTGACGATCTCTGCGCCGTTCTTGCGCCGGGGCAGCGAGAAGGCGAACGCAGTGATGGTCAACGCGATGGCGACGACCATGAACCAGTACATCAGCGAAGGGATCGCCGGGGTCGCCTCGGAGAGGCGCTCGCTGCGGGCTTCCGACCGCTCCTTGTCGGCCGTGACGAGCAGCTCGAACGAGGGGTCCGAGCTGCCCATCTCCTTGAACGCTGCGCGGAACTCGCCACTCCAGACGCTGGGGACCTTCGAGGCCCGACCGTTGGCGAGCTCCGGCCACTCCACCGCGCTGATCGCCCGTGCGTAGCAGACGGCACTGGCCTGTATCCGCTGCGCCGAAGCGGCGGGGGCGTACTCGGCGACCTCGAACAGGTTGTCCACCACGCGCGCCTCGGTCTCCGCTGCAGCCTCCGCGGTCGAGTAGGACTCGGCAGCCACGACGAGGACGAAGGCGAGCAGCAGGACCGCCAACGTCTCCAGGGGGCTGATCAGGCCCTGAACCGTGGTTGCCTCGGCGTCCTCGCCCAGAACGCGCACCCGGAGGAACCGGTTGGCGAGCACGCCTGCGAGGAGCGCAAGAACGACGATGGCAATCGTGAGGGTCATGAACGGCCTCTCGATCGGACGCCGCGGATCCCGGCGTCAGGCCAGCGGGCACAGGTATCACGGGCACAGGTATCAACAGCCTTCGGTGGCCGGTTGCTGGACCGGACCCGCCGCAGGCCAGATGCGTAGCCGGCACGCTAGCTCAGGCGACGGCAACGAGCCAGGGCTCCCAGGCCGGCAGCGGCTCCACGGCCAGCACCAGGACCCCGCCCGCGGTGCGATCGGGGGGGCGCGGAACGACGTCGAGGCTCCAGCCGAGCTCGGGAAGCAGCTTGTCGGCCTTGTGCGAGTTGCAGGTGCGGCAGGCGGCAACGCAGTTGTCCCACGTGTGCGTACCACCGCGGCTGCGGGGGACGACGTGGTCGATCGTCTCGGCGCGCTTGCCGCAGTAGGCGCAGCGACGGCCGTCCCGGCGCAGCACACCCGCGCGCGTCATCGGGACCGGGTGGCGGTAGGGCACGCGCACATAGCGGGACAAGCGCATCACCGACGGCGCGGGGACCGTGAGGTTCTCGGAGTGGAAGGCGGCACCGGTGAGGGTGACCTCCACGCACTCGGCCTTACCGGTGAGCATGAGGACGACGGCGCGCTTCACGGTGACCACCGCGAGCGGCTCGAAAGTCGCGTTGAGCAGCAGGACCCGGGACCCCGTCGGGATCGCGCCCGGGTGCGGCGCGATCCCCGGCGCCTCCCCTGGCTCGGGGTCGGCACCGTCGGGGTCGGGTTGTCGATGCTTCACGCGACCACCTCCCTGCGCAGATCAGACCATAGCGGGGGCGGGCAACCTAACGCACGTGTGATCTCACCCCCACCCCCCCGTGCGCGGAAATCGCTGCCAGAACCGCGTTATCCGCGCACGGGCTACTCGGGTCGTGGGGTGCGGCTGATCAGCTCTTTGCCCATCTCGGCGGCGGAGAGGCCCTCGTGGCAGACCCGACGCACGGCGTCAGCGATCGGCAGCTCCACGCCGTGACGCTCGCCCAGCGCGCAGATCGACGAGCACGACTTCACGCCCTCGGCCACCTGCCCGTGGTTCGCCGCCTCCGCCTGGGCCAGCGACTCGCCCCGGCCCAACCGTTCGCCGAAGGTCCGGTTCCGCGACAGCGGCGACGAGCACGTCGCGACGAGGTCACCGAGGCCGGCCAGCCCCGCGAACGTCATCGGGTCCGCACCCAGCACGACGCCCAGCCGCGCGGTCTCGGCGAGGCCACGCGTGATCAGCGACGCCCGGGTGTTGTCCCCGAAGCCCATCCCCGCGGCGATCCCGCACGCCAGCGCGATGACGTTCTTGCCGGCCCCACCCAGCTCGCAGCCGAGCACGTCGGTGTTGGTGTAGGACCGGAAGTAGCCGGTGGTGCAGGCGAGCTGCAGCGCGACCGCCCGGTCGTGGTCGGCACACGCGATCACGGTGGCGGTCGGCTCCTCGGCCGCGATCTCGCGGGCCAGGTTGGGCCCGGACACGACGGCCACCTGGTCCGGGGCGACACCCGCGACCTCGGTGATCACCTGGCTCATCCGCAGGAGCGTGCCGAGCTCCACCCCCTTGGCCAGGCTGACCAGCGTCCTGCCCGGCGGCAGCAGGTCCCGCCAACCGGCGAGGTTCGCGCGCAACGTCTGCGACGGCACGGCCAGCACCACGGCGTCGACGCCGTCGAGCGCGGCAGCGGCATCGGAGGTGGCGCTCAGCCGCGCGGGCAGCTCGACACCGGGCAGGTAGTCCGCGTTGGTGTGGCGCTCATTCACCGCCGCGGCCACCTCGGGCCGTCGCGCCCACAGCCGCACCTCGCGGCCAGCGTCGGCCATCACCTTGCCGAACGCGGTACCCCACGAGCCGGCGCCGAGCACGGCGACGCGGCGGACCTCCCGAGCCCCGGTCATGACGCCGCCCCGCCGTGGAAGAACTCCCCGGGTGCGGGCTCACCGCGCACCTGCGCGAGCAGCTCCCGGACCCGGGTCATCAGCACGTCGGTGACCTCGCGCAGCAGCGTGGCGTCCATCGGACGGCCGCGGTAGGCCGTCAGGTCCACGGGCTCGCCGCAGCGCACCGTGATCGTGGTGCGAGGCAACGGCCGGAACCTCTTGTTGTAGCCGTCGAGGACCGTACGCGTGCCCCAGTGCACAGCGGGCACGACGGGCACGTCCGCGGAGAGCGCGAGCCGGGCGACGCCGGTGCGGGCGTGCATGGGCCAGCCGTCGGGATCCCGGGTGATCGTGCCCTCGGGGTAGATCACCACGACCTTGCCCTCCTGCAGCGCCCGCCTGCCCGCGCACAGGCTCTGCTGGGCGTCGACCGACTCGCGGTACACCGGGATCTGACCACTGCCGCGCAGCGCGGAGCCGAGCACCGGCACACTCCACAGGCTGTGCTTGGCCAGGAACCGCGGCACCCGCCGGGCCCGGTGCACCACGAGCCCGGTGAAGATCGGGTCGAGGTGCGAGATGTGGTTGGTCACCAGCAGCGCACCCCCGTCCGCGGGGATGTGCTCGGTCCCCTCGAACCGGGCGCGGCCCACCAGCCACGCTGTGAGGTAGAACAGGACCGCGCAGAGCGCGATCCAGAAGCCACCCTTCTCCCGCCGCACGCACGAACCTCCGCTCGATCCCGTGGCAGAGTCTTCCTGGCCAGGCCTCCGAGGTCCACCACCGGGTCCGGTACGACGAGGTTCAGGATGTCAGGGGACTAGATGACGCTGGGCGTGGACCTGGTCGTCCCGGTCAAGCCCCTGGTCGCGGCCAAGTCCCGGCTGCGCGGTGCGGCCGACCACGGGCTCGGTGAGCTGGGCGCCCACGCGCGGCTGACGCTCGCGCTCACCCACGACACGATCGCCGCCGCGCGGGCCGCCGCCCGGGTGCGACACCTGCTTGTGATCAGCTCCGACCCGGTGGTGGCCGCCGAGCTCGCCGCCATCGGTGTCGAGGTGGCCCCCGACTCCGCGGTGCCCGGACTCAACGCGGCCCTCGAGCATGGTGCCGCGCTGCTGCGCGCCGGCGATGTTGCCGCCGTGGTCGGGGCGTTGCCAGCCGACCTGCCGGCCCTGCGCCCCACCGAGCTCGACGCCGCCATCGACGCCGCCATCGCGCTGTTCGACGCGGGCACAGCGCGGCGCGCCTACTGCACCGACGCCAACGGCACCGGCACCACGTTCTTGCTCGCCGCGCCGGGCGTCACCCTCGAGCCCCGGTTCGGCGCCGGATCGGGGCGCCGGCACCGGCGCTCGGGCGCGCACCCACTGCCGGGCGCCTGGCCGGGCCTGCGCCGCGACGTCGACACCCCCCACGACCTCCACCACGCCACCCACCTAGGCCTAGGCCCACACACACGCGCAATCCTCACGCCCTCGTGATCGGTGCGAGATGTACGTCAGGGGCCCGCGGAGGGCGTTGCCGTACCTCTCGCGCCTCACCGCGACCACTCGGGGGCGGACCCGCGGCGCAGCGGGCTCGGTCGAGGTCGTGGCGACGGGGGTGGGACCTCGTCGGGGGGCGTCGCCAGGGAGACGACCGGCAGGTCCGTGCGGTAGTAGGAGCGGTACTGGCCCGATGCCCGCGGTCCGGTACCCGGCGCCATGGTGAGCACCGTGCCGAGCAGTGTTGCCGACACCCCGCGCAGCGCCTCGACAGCGGTTCGCAGCTGGTCGCTGGTGGTCTCGTTGACGCGGCACACGACGATGGCACCGTCGGTGGCCGGGGCCACCGCGGCGGCGTCGGTCACGGGCAGCAGCGGCGGCGAGTCCACCAGCACCACGTCGTACTGCCTGCGGAAGTCCGCGAGCAGGCCGGTCATCTGCCGCGACGCCAGCAGCTCGCTCGGGTTGGACGGGAGCGGGCCGCTGGTCACCACGTCGAACACCCCGCCCGACCACTGCTGCACCGCAGCCCGGGTGCGTACCAGGCCAGCGAGGATGCTGGTGAGGCCGGCGTCGCGCTCCAGACCGAGCAGGTCGGCCAGCCGCGGGTGGCGCAGGTCGGCCTCGAGCACCAGGACCCGGCTCCCGGCCGCCGCGAGCGCGAGAGCCAGGTTGCACAGGGTCGTGGTCTTCCCCTCCCCCGGAAGCGCGCTCGTCACGAGGATGACCTTGCGCGGTGTGTCCACGTCGACGAACTGGAGGTTGGTACGCAGCTGGCGGAACGCCTCGGACAGGGGCGAGTGCGGATCGTCGCGGACGGTGAGCGGCCGTTTGGGCACGCTCGCGTCGAACGCGATCACGCCGAGGGTGGGTGCCTGAGCCACCTCCCGCAACTGGTCCGGCGACTTCACCGACGTGTCCCACGCGCTGCGCGCGAGCGCTGCGCCCACGCCGACGACGAGCCCGGCCAGCAACCCGAGCACGAGCGTGGTGGACAACCCGGTAGACGACGGGGCGGTGGGCGTCGAGGCCGGCGCCACCACCCGCACGGCCACCGGCGACACGCCGCTCGGGCTCGAGGGGCGTTCGAGCTCGTCGACGAGCGCGGTGAACTCGGTACCGACGGCATTGGCCACCTCAGCGGCCTGTTCGGGATCGCGATCGACGACGGCGACGTCGATGAGCACCGAGTCGGGCGCGCTCGAGGCCGTGACCTGGCCGGCGAGGGTCTCCGGGGTGGCGGTGAGCCCGAGCTCATCGATCACCTCGCGGCTCACCCGGGCGCTGCTCACGAGCTCGACGTAGGAGGCCACCCGATCCTGGGAGAGCTGCGCGCCCTGGAACGCGTTCGTCGTCTCGCCGGCCTGCGCCGACACGTACATCGTGAGCTGCGCGGTGTACTCCGGCGGCTGGGTGAACCACGCGGCGCCCGCTGCACCGATCGCGATGAGCACAGCGGACACCACGATGATCCATTGTTCGCGGAGCACCCGAACGTAGCCCTGAACGGTCACGCCCACACCCCCGTCCCGGGCCGCCCACCAGCCGACGGCGCCGTGTCAAACCGATCCCGTACGACTGTAATGCCCTCCGGGGAGCCGGTCAGGATCACGTACCGCTCCGGCACGACGCGCGCCACGCGGACCCGAGCGTCGCGTCCAGGACATCCGCGAAGCCCCTGCGGAACTGCTCGGTCGAGAACGGAAGGGCGCTGCGCGCAACCGCGTCGAGGTCCCACTCGTGCACCCACGCCCTGCGCAGCGCCGCGGCGAAGTCGTCGGGCTCGGTCCCGTCGACGAGGAGCCCGTTCTCCCCGGGCGAGACGTAGTCCAGCGCGCCACCGGCCGCCCGGGCGACCACGGGCACACCGGCCGCCAGTGCCTCGACCGGCGCGATCCCGAAGTCCTCCTCCCCCGGGAACACCAGCACCCGGGCACCGGCGACGGCGTCGCGCACGCCCGCGTCCGACAGGTGTCCGAGGAAGCGGACGTGTGGTGGCGCCGTAGGTTCCAGCCGCGCCCGTTCGGGCCCGTCTCCGACAATGAGCAACGGCAGCCCGGAGCGCCGGGCGGCCTCGACCGCGATGTCGGGTCGCTTGTAGGCGACCAGCCGGCCGAGCCAGAGCACGTGCGTCCCGCACCGACGTTCGACACCCGCCCACCGATCGACGTCGACCGGTGGGTGCAGGACCGTCGCCCGGCGGCCGTAGGCGTCGCGGATGCGGGTGGCGACAGCGGTGGAGTTGGCGAGGACGACCGTCGGGAACCTCGCCACGTACCGGTCCCAGCGCCGCAGCGGCGGCAGGACGGCCTCGCGCACCACGGCCCGCACGGCCGGTGGGAGGCGCGAGAGCTCGATCTCCGGACGCCACACCATCCGCGCCGGCGTGTGGTAGTAGACGATCGACGGGCCGGCGAAGCGCATCGCCGCCGCATGCGCCGCGAAGTGCGAGCTCACGACCAACGCGTCGGCCTCGATCCGGGCCGTCGCCCAGGCGCCGATCATCGGCAGCGCGTAGCGGGACCACCTCGTCGTGGCCGCCGGCAGTCGCGACACCCACAGCGGCCGGACCGCCAGGTCGGGAAACCGCTCGGCGGACAGCCGCTCGTCGACAACCGAGGCGACGAGCTCGCGTGCCCCGGCCACGTCCACGAGCTGCTCGGCCACCCGTTCCGACCCGGCCCAGTTGGTCAGCCACTCGTGTGCCACGGTGATCCGCACGCCCGGTCCTCCGATGGTCGCGACGGTCAGCGGCCACGGGCGAAAAGGACCTCACCGACGGTGCGGATGAGGATCTTCGCGTCCAACCACAGCGACCAGTTCTCGATGTAGTAGTTGTCAAACCGTGCCCGGTCGTTGATGGGAGTGTCCCCGCGAAGACCGCTGACCTGAGCAAATCCCGTGAGACCCGCGCGCACACGGTGCCGGTGACCATAACTCGGGATCTCCGCGGAGAACTTGTCGACGAAGTGCGGCCGCTCGGGCCGTGGTCCGACGAGCGTCATGTCCCCGCGCAGGACGTTCCACAACTGGGGAAGCTCATCCAGGGACGTCCTGCGCAGCAATCGCCCGACCGATCCGACCCGGGTATCGTGCGCGACCGCCCATTGCGTCGCGGACTCCGCGGAGTCCGCCGGGATCATGCTCCGGAACTTGAGGCAGGTGAAGGTTTCGCCGTGTCGTCCGACGCGCTCCTGGCGAAACAGCACCCCCGGACCGCCCTCGAGTCGAACGGCCACCGTGGTGAGGAGCAGTAGCGGTACCAGCACCAGCAGCGCGACCACGCTCACCGCGACGTCGAGAGCCCGCTTGAGCGTCCACGCCGGGCCCTGGAGGGTCGGATTGTTGATCCGCATCACCGGGATCGAGCCGACGTGGTCGGGCAGCCCCACCTGGGTGTGGAGCTGGCAGAACCGCGGAACGACCAGCAGGTCCCAGGACCGGGCCGTCGGCTCGTGGACGAGCCCCAGGATCTCGACCTCGGAGATGCCGTCCGCGACCAGGACGACCACGATGTCGCGCTCGTCGATGATCCGGCGCAGCCGGCTGGGTGGGCCCAGCCAGAGAACGGCCTCGGCCGCCGGGTCTCGGAGGTCACCGACGAAGCCCTCGACCGTCAAGCCGTACCGGGGGTAGCGCCGCAGGATCGTCGCCAGCTCGAGTGCCTGCGCCCCGCCGCCCGCGATCACCGTGCGGTGCGACACACGTCCGGTTCGACGACCCCAGAGGATGATCTGCGTCGTCACCACCCGACCGGCGAGGAACAGCGCCGCCGTGCCGAGCGAGAGCGTGAGGAACGACGTCACCGTCGCTTGCTCGTACCACAGCGCGAGCACCGTCGCCACCACGGCGACGGCGGTCGCGAAGCGGGCGAGCAGCCACGGCAGCTCGTCGAGGACGCTCACGTGCAGCCTCGCCCGGAAGCAACGACCGTTGCTCAGCAGGACGAGGGTGAGCACCGCGGTCGCGAGGACCGCCGTGGTGTGCTGGGGTGTCCACAGGATGGGGGACGTCAACATCGCCACATCGATGGGCGGGACGAGCATCCATGCTCGGACGGACCGTAGTCGACTCCTCCGCTGCTCCCGGGCCTCAGCGTGCGAGCACGTCGGAGGCGACAGATCGCCGTCATCGGTATCAGGCCTGACGGTGCGCTCCACGAATTCTCATCCCTCCGGTCCTCGTCACGCGACCTACTGTCGCGCTGGTAGCCGCGTCCTGACGCCTTCCGACTCCGTCACACGGGGTAGGCGGCGCTCTTCGGCGTACTCGTCCGAGCGGGTGGAATCGTTAACAGACGTGGTTCACTGCATGGAACCGCGTGCCGGCTCTCGGCCAGCCGTCGTCCGCAGTAGCATCCCCCGGGTGTGCCGCACCTGGCTGCTGGGGTTACTCTTAGTGATCACCCTGGGATGCAGCGCTGGGACACCGGCCGGTCCCGAGCCGGCCGACCGAGAACTGGCCGAGCGCATCGCGCGGCTGCGCGCGGACCCGCCGCCCATCCTCACCGGCGTGGTGGCCAACAGCGGCCCCCCCGAGGATGCCGCAAAGATCGGCGTGCTCGATCCGCCACTGGTCCGCGTCGAGTTCCCGATCGAGACCTCACCGGCCCAGATCCAGCCGTATGTCGATGCCTACGCTGTGGAGGGCACCCGGGTACTGCTGCTGGCGGGCTTCGCCGGCCGGACGCCGACCGAGCCGGACGCGCGCAACCTCGGTCGGTGGGCCGCGGCCTTCGGGCCCGCCTCCGGTCGGCTGTTGCCGGTGCCGGCGATCGAGTTCGGCAACGAGACCAGCTACACCTACCAGTACGACGACAGCCCGCAGGATGAGTCGTACACCGAGCGGGCCCGGACCTACGCCCGGCTCGCCGCGGTGGCCTCCGACGCGATCCGGGCCGTCGATCCCGAGGTGGGCCTGCTCGTCCAGGCCGACGACGCCAACACCGGCCCGGTGTGGATCGACGCGATGTTCGACGCGGTCCCCGACCTTGCCGAGCACGTCACCGGCTGGACCATTCATCCCTACGGGCCCGGATACGACGCCCGTCTCAACCGAGCCCGCACGCAGCTCAGCAAGCACGCTGCCGTCCGGCCGCTGTGGATCACCGAGTGGGGGCTCGCGCTCGACGACGGTCGCTGCCTCGAGGACAACCGCGGCTGGGACCGGTGCCTGGATGCGGAGCAGGCCGCAGCCATCCTTTTACAGGTGGTTGCTGACCTGGCCCGGCACGACGTCGGCGCGTTCCTGGTCTACCAGGGATATGACCAGCGCTCTCCCGACGTCGACTCGAACCCTGAGCGCCACTACGGCGTACTCACCGTTCAGGGAAACGACAAGGGCGTCTACACCGAGGCAGTCCGCGCACTATGGGGCCGGTGAACGGCGCCGAGACGTGCGCTCATGGCCGCGCGACCCAGGTCCACAGCTTGCCCTCCCGGACCCGACCGGCAAAGGTATCCGCTTCATACGGCCCGCCACCGTCTATGTCAAAGACGCGTAGCCCGGCGGCCGCCAGCTCGGCGTACACCTGATAAGACGTTGTCCCGAAGTGGGCGGCCGCCGCCGCTCCGTGCTCCAGCACCACGATGGGACGGTACTCGCGAAGCACGCGTCGCGCGCCGCGGAGCACACCGACCTCGGCACCCTCGACGTCGATCTTTATGAACTGCGGCGCATAGCCGTCGGGCAGCTGGTCATCGAGCGGCTGCAGCTCGACCTCGATGGGCTCGAGCTCGTCAGGAGAGGCATCAAGCACACTCAGGCTCGAGCGCGAGTGGCTTCGCCGGTTGCGGTAGAAGGTCGCCGTCCCAGCTGTGTCGGAGAGCGCAACCCGGCGAACGTCAACCTCCGGGTGCCGACTGGCTAACGCCGCAGCCAGCCCGGGCAGCGGCTCGAAGGCGATGTGCTGCCCGGCGGGTGCCCGTAAGACGAGACGCGCCAGGACGTCGCCGACGTTGGCGCCGACATCTATGCAGTTGGAATCGGCGGTCAGCGCGTAGACGAGCAGCAGGTCGAGATGCTCCATATCGCGCCGGTCACGCTTGCTGACTCGTGATTCCACTGTGCGCTGGACAACACGTAACGGCCGCTCCACTCCACAACTCCGCGCGGCACGTAGTATCGGCTCTCGCCATCCTTGCGCCATGTCCGAATCCTAACGTCCCACCTGGATTTTCACGGGTTCGTGGTCGTCGGCGTGGCGTAGTGGTGGTCAGGTCGGCGCGGACAGGGCTTTGACCGCGTCCCACCGGGCCGGGAGTATCGTCTCGACCCCCCACGGCCCAATGCCATGGGGATGAGGTAGTTCGCGGAGCGGCGGACCCCTTGTGATGATCTTCGGGTTGTGTACGGAGAGTGATAGCGGTTGGGGCGCATGGTGGTGGCCCGGCGGTCTGGCCGGGTGCGCCGGGTTTCCTGCCCGGGGTGGTGATGTCCTGATCGAGTGACGGGGTGGTGGGTTAGGCCGGGGTTATGCCGCTGTGGTGCCGCAGACGTGCACGTGGGCGGGGGCGGTGCGGGTGGTGATGCTGCGGGAGGCGCAGGAGAACGGTTGCCTGGTTTTGATCTTGTGGTCGCGGTGGCGGTGCCGGTCGGTGGTGACGCGCGTGGTGCCGATCACGGCCAGGGCCGCGTGGTGGGCGGCGGCCCGGGCGGGTGCGGGCAGCGAGGCGGTGGCGGTGCCGGTCCGGACGGTGGTGATCAGGGTGCGGCGGGTGGTGGTGAACGACAGGTGCCGGGCCGCGACGGCCTGACCGGTGCGGGGGCCTTTCTGGAAGGGTGCGGCGATGGTGGCGGCCGAGCGGATGGCGGCGTGGACGAGTTCGGTGGCCACGATCCACGCGGCGTGCTCCTGGGTGATCAGGTTCGGGCTGTGTGAGCGCAGGATCGCCCCGGTCCCCGGGCCGGCGTCGTGGATGGTGGACTTGGCCTCCCGCAGGGCGGTCTCGGAGCCGTCCCAGCGCCACCGGTAGGCGTCGGCCAGCAGGTGGGCGGGGTGTGCCTGGTGGTCGAGCAGGTCGGTGACCAGGCAGAACAACTCGGGTGTGGTCACCCCGTCGATGTCGATGTGGTACTCGATCACCCGGACGATCAGGGTGGTCCCGCCGCCGGACAGGCGGGCCAGGTAGGACCCGTCGGGCGCGAACCCGCCGATGCGGGGTAGTCGGATGTCGGATTTGACGCGGATCAGGACGTGGGTGCCGGTGGCGAGCATCGCCGCGATCCGGGGCACGCCGGGGAAGTTCCGGTCCATGACCCACAACCGGTCGGGGCCGAACACCTGCGGATCCTCGGCCGGCATCCGGTCCAGCAGCGTTTGTTCGGCCTCGGCCTTGTCCCCACCGGCCGGGCCGGTCACGACGGCGAGGGTGGCGCGGGTGAGCGCGTCGGAGGCGTGCAGGTGGCGGATCTGCGGGTAGCCGGTCTCGGCCGCCCCGGCGGTACCGAACCGGGTGCGGTCGGCCGCGGTGTCGGGCATCCGGGTCACGGTCCCGTCGATGGCCCCCAGCCGCAGCCCGCCACCCACCTGGACCGCGGGTAGCCCGTCGGCGCGGTGCTCGGCCACGACCGCGGCCAGCAACTCCCGCTGCACCGCGGCCATCGGCGCCGCACCGATCGCGGTCCGCCAAGTCGACAGCACCGTGCCCGACGGCACCGTGTGCTTCCGCTGCCACGGCACCTCGACCAGCTCTCCCAGCAGCGTGGTGAGCACCTCGCGGTGGTCGGCGTCGGGCATCAAGGTCATCAGCAGCACCGCGCGGAGCGTGCATGCCACGCTCATCTCCCGCCGCGCCACGGCCTTGATCTTCCCGGTCGGCCCGACCCCCGCGGCGATCCGCTCGATCGTCCCCGGCCCGCAGCGGCGGTCCAGTTCCTGCTCCGCGGCCCCGAGCCGGGCATGATCACACGGCCTGCCCTGCGCCTGGACCCGCACGTCCCGGCGCACCACCGCCGGCGCCACCACCACAACCTTGCACCACACCACCTGATCGCCCGCCGTGATCTGCTCGGCCTCCGCGACCAGCAGCGCCGACCGGCCATCACCGCCCGAATCCTCCCGCACCGGCCAGACCAGCGCCGACACCGGAACAGCCACCATCACCCCCTGATCCACACCGGGGATCTCCACACCGGGGATCGCGGGCCAGGACGAGACCGGGTAGAAAGACACGCGGAGGCTCCAAGGACGAAGATCGGCTTTAGACACCTGGTCTTCTACCGGGAGCCTCCACCCATCCCCGGCACGCCACGCCGAACACGCCCGATCACATCGAGCCCACCCACACCAGACCCACCTCACTCAACGTGACCGCGGCGGGCAGCCCCAGACAAAGGCCGAAACCACTCATCTCCCTGGCATTGCCCCACGACCAGGCCGGTAGTCTCGACGGTGTGACAATCAAGCTCACTATCAGCGTTCCGGACGACGTGGCCGCGGCGGCTCGCGAAGCCGTCCACGCTGGCCATGCCGCCTCCGTCTCGGGGTACATCGTCGCCGCCATCGAGCACTATCGCCAGGCCGTGACCCTCGACGAGTGGCTGGATCAGGTCGACGACGAGCTCGGGCCGCCCTCTCCTGAGGCCTTCGCCTGGGCGGAGTCGGTGTTGGGTACCGGCGATCGGTCGCGGCGATCGGCGTGACCAGACGTAGCGACGCGCTCGGGCTGACCCTGGACGCCGGAGGGCTGATCGCCGTCGAGCGTGGCGACGAACGGATGATCGCCCTGATCCGGACGGCCCGACACGCCGAGCTGCCGATCGTCGTCCCCGCTGGCGTACTTGCTCAGGTGTGGCGTGACGGCAGGAAGCAAGCTCGGCTGTCAGGGTTTCTCCGCACGCGACGCGATGCTCCGATCCTCGCTCCGCTCGACGGCCCGACCGCCCGGGCCGCTGGTGAACTGTGCGGACACACCAGCACCACCGACGGCGTCGACGCCTCGGTTCTATTGTGCGCACGATCCCTCGGACACCACATCGTCACCAGCGATCCCCGAGACATGACCCGCCTCGATCCCGGCGCTCCGGTGATCGTCGTCTGAGGCCGGCGCACCACGCGGATCGACCGACGGTCGGCGCGCTCCCCCATTACTCTCGCCGTGTGGCCGGACATCGATGGGGGACAGTGGGGTGGGCCGCGGTGACCGCCCTCGGCGCGGCCGCGCTCGGGTTCCTCGTCGTCAGCCAACCGCTCGTGCAGCTGCTGCCGCTCGCTGTCATCGGGGCCGTCCTGATCGTCCGATGGCCCGCCGCGCTGCCGATCGCCGCACTGGTGCTGTGTCAGGAGGTGCTGCCGGCGGCGGACGAGCAAGGATCGGGGGGGCTCGCTCTCACGCTGGGCAACCAGCTGTACTACGGGCCCGATGGCACCGATGACGGGCAGCAGACCGTCCTGCCCATCATGGTTCTCCTCGCCGTCACCGCCGCGGTGAGCGCGATCAACATCCTCGGTCGCTCGCAGCCCGCGGGCGTGCGACTCAGCAGGACGGGTACGGCCATCCTGGTCGCGATCGTCGCGCTGGTCGCCTGGACGGTCCTTGCCGGTGTGCGTGCCTCCGGGTCGCTGCTGGCCGCGGTGAACCAGGAGGCGAAGCCGTTCCTGCTGCTTGCGTTCGGGTTCGTCGTCGGCGTGGGGATACACCACGCACGCCGGGAGCCCGCCGCCACGAAGGTCGCGACGGGCGCGGCCCTGGTGGCGCTCCTGGCGTTGGCGGGCGCGGACCTCGCCACCGGCCGCGTGGGCCTCGGCCTGGACACCCAGTACCCGATCTTCTTCGACGCCGCGATGTCCGCTGCCGCCGGCGCTGTGTTGCTGGCCCTGGTGTTCCACCGCAACCGGGGCTCAGGCCTGCCGCAGGTGCTCGTCGGGCTGGCCGCCCTGGCGATCGTGATTCTCAGCCTGCGGCGCAACGTGTGGGTCGCGGTGGTCGTGGCGCTCGTGGTGGCGCTCGTGGTGGCGCACGGTCGTGGGACGGCGGCTCGCCGGCTCACGCTCGGAACGGTCTCTCTGGTGCCGGTCGCGCTGCTCGTGCCCGGTCTCGCCGCGACGGTGGGAACCCGCGTCTACGACACCTTGTACTCCCTCGACAACGCAGCCGACGCCTCCACCCGCGGCCACATCACCGACCTCGAGATCGGCTGGAACTACGTGCTGGGCTCGCCGATCGCCGGGATCGGATCGCGCCACCCGCCGCTGCCCGGCTTCGTGGTCCAGGAGTCCAGCATCGTCTACGTCCACAACGAGTGGCTGCTCGACTGGCTCCGCTATGGTCTCGTCGGCGTCACCCTGGTGACGCTCGTGCTCGGACTGCTCGCAGCCCGGGCCCTCGCCCTGCTCCGCACCCACCGTTCGCTCACGGTCGTGCAGACCGCGGCGGCGATGTTCGTGCTCATGGTGCCGATCTCGGCCATCACGGCTCCGTTCTTGTCCACGACCGGGCGGTGGCCGGCGCTGCTCGGCATCGCCGCCGGCATCATCGCCGTCGCTCGCGCGCCTGCCGGGGGGAGTGAGCCGCTCCCAGCCGCGCAACAGCGCCGTGCAGGAACCGGTCCATCCGTTCCAGGTATGGCCCGAACATGAGGCCCCGGGCCCGGACGTGGGCCTGCTGGACCCGCGCCTGCACCGCCGGGCCGCCCCGCACGGTTTCGGCGAGCGCGGCTGCGCAACCGATGCTGTCTCCGCGGTCGAACATCAGCGCCTCGTCCGGCTCGCGCAGCAACTCCGGGATCCCCCCGACGCGGGAGGCGACGAGCGGCACCCGGGCGAGGCCGGCCTCCACCGCGACCATCCCCGCCGGCTCGTCCCAGACCGAGGGGACGACCCAGACGGCAGCGGCCGCGATCTCGGCGTGCAGCGCGGCTCCCCGCTGGGCACCGGCGAACGACACCTGCTCGGCGATACCCTCCGCCGCCGCCACGGTCTCCAGCTGCCGACGCCAGCGGCTCTCCCCGTCGCCGACCACGCGCAGACCGACGACAAGACCGTGGTCCCTGCGCAGGACCGCGACCGCGCGAATCGCGACCTGGATACCCTTCTCCTCGGCGACCCGGCCGACGAACAGCACGACCGGCCTGCCCGCGGCCGGCTGGCGCGCGACGGTGTCCAGGGCGTCGGCCGCGGCGTTGATCGGGTGCACGACGTCCTCATGCACGACGCGCAGCCCGTCCGGAACCGGCACGGTCGAGCGCAGGTAGTCGCTGTTCCAGCAGACCGCGACGTCCACCGGTGGATGGACGCCAGTGCGGAGCGCGGGCAGCCGGTTGACCGCGCGCACCAGCACCGCCCAGAGCGCGTCCTTGCCGGTGTGGCGCAAAGTGAGATACCGCAGGAACAGGTCATCGCGGTACAGGCCTCCGAACCACTGCTGGCACACCCGATAGGCGACCGGCACCCCCGATCGGTTCAGCTCGCGCAGCGCCGCGTGCGGCAGACCGGCCCCGTTCCAGACGTAGACGAGGTCGGGCCGCTGCTCCGCCAGGACCCGCCGCACGATGCGCACACCCCGCAGCGCGCTGTACGGGGCGCGCAGCACACCGGCCCGGTTGGGGTCGCTGAACGGGAGAATCCGCTGGACGCCATCCTGCGCCGGGACCCGCGAGCGGCCGAGCGTGGACGTGAGCACCTCGACCTGATGCGCCCCACGCAGATGCTCCACCACGTCGCGGCACTCGACCTCGTAGCCACCCCGCACCACGGGCAGGTACAGGTTGTTGACAACGAGGATCCGCACCCGCCGGAAGCTAGCAGCCCTGTTTGCGCTGTGCTTCCTTGTCTCAGGTCGTGCCGAGTTGCACCCCGCCCGGCACGATCGGTCCGACCACCCAGTCGTCATCTCGATCACCGGCGTGACCGGTAACCGAGGCGGAACTAGGACAGCACGCTGGTCGAGGACCCGGGGTCATCGCGGACGTCCGCGAACGGCTCGAGGCCGGCGGCACGGGGTGGGGCGAGGCACCTGCTACGGGCCTGTCACGGGATGACCGTCGATCGTCTCGGACGGGCGTTGCATACCGAGCAGCAGCCGCAGTCTCTGCGTCGCCGACCAGGGTCCGGGTTCGGGTGGCCCGGTCATGGACCGGATCCACCGCTCGACGAACGACAGCAGGATCGCCGAGCGTGGTGCCGTCGAGGTGTTGACGCCCGACCGGTGCCACGTGGCTGCCCCCATCATGAGCATCGAGCCGGGCATGAGCAGGGGCGACCAGATGGTGCTCACCTCGGCGGGGTCAGGGCGGCGCGGCGGGTCGTGGCTGCCCGGGACGTACTGGGTGGCGCCGTTGGTGCCGCTGAACGCGTCGAGCGCCAGCACGCACTGGATCCCGAGCAGCGGCCCGGTGGCGAGATCCGGCATCTCGTTGAATGGGTAGTCGAGATGCCAGCGGTCGGGTCGCCCGCCGGGGTGGACGGTGTTGAGGCTGAAGTCCGACAGCAGATAATTCTCTCCGAGCAGCAGGTCGAGAAGCTCGGTGAGGTCCGGTCTGGTGAGCAGATCCAGGTAGGTCGCGCCGTGGCGGTACAGGTCCCAGACCCGCGTGGACGTGGGAAACCGCAGCGCGTGCTCACCGCTCGCGACCGCTCGGGAGATCTGCTGGAGGCAGGTGAGCGCGTCGCCGTCCACGAGTCCGGGCCAGACGGCGGCGCCGGTGCGGCGAACCTCGGCGGCCAACTGGTCAGGCCGGGTCATGACGGGGCTCCTGCGCCGTGACGTGCAACGTGATGCGGTTGCCGTGGTCGGTGTGCCGGGAGATGTCGACGAGCAACGGCGGCCCGAAGGCGAGGAGCTCGACGATCCGGTCGGCGAAGTCTCCGGGATCGGCGTCGTCGCGGCGGACGTCGAGGACGTCACGGTCACGGTGCACTGGTTCCTCCTCGGAGGAGTCTGGTCGCTGCCGATGAGCGCAGCCATTCCACGGGTGTGAACTCGACCGGCTGGCGCGAGATCCACTGGTTCATGCCATCGACGAGCTCGAGGGCGTCAGGGCCGGTGAGGCTGCGCAGATCGAGCAGGAACGCCGCATGGGCGGCGTCGCGCAGAGCTGCCGCGACCGCGCGACGAGGCCGCAGCTGCTCACCTGCTTGCACGGAGACGCACTGCAGGATGGCGTGCAGCAGCGCCGGCCGGGGCGGATCGAGCCCCAGCCACCGCTCGACAGCAGGACGGGTCGCTCCCTCGGAGAGGAGAAGCTCCGCCCCTGCGTCGACCAGCTCCTGCGGCCCCAGCCCAGAATGGGGTGGGGCGTCGGCCAGGAGGACAGTCGGGATCACCTCGGCGGTGTCGGCGGTGCTGAGCAGGCCGACGCCACCTCCGATGGCAACCGAGTGCGGGATTCGCAACGCGATCGCCGCCGGGGCAAGGCCAGCGGGCGGGCGGAGGACGACAATCAGGCGCTTCGGGAGAACGGTGGGGGGCGAAGTGGCGGCGTGGGTGTGGATCGCATCGACCACGCGCCTGATGGCCCGAGTCGGATCGGATGGGCGTCTCGTTCGGGGCGGGTGTGCGAGAGCGTCGCGGATCGCGTGTTCCAGCGGGCCTGCTCAGGTGCGACGACCACGCCGCCGTATCGACGGGTGACGTACCGGGCACGCTGGCTCACGCCCTCGAGGAACGCGACGTCCGGCACAAGGACCAGGTTCGCGGCGCCGTGGAGGGCCTCACTGAGCGCGTTGTTCCCCGGCTTGATGACGGCGACGTCAGCTGCCGCAAGAAGGGCTGGCAGCTGCGGGGTGAAGCGGTGGACGGTGAGGTTGGACAACGGCGCGAGGGGACGCCCCGCGTAGTACGGACCGGTGACGATCACGAACCGGGCTGGGTGGCCCTCTCCGTGGAGCAGGGCGACGGTGCGATGACAGGCGGCTAGGAAGCGGTCGCCGTAACCGTCGGGCTGCTGGTCACCGCCAGCGCCACCGCTGACGGCCACGAGGGGCGAACCGTGGCGGGCACGGACGGCAGCGATCTCGTCAGGGGCAGGGAGCTGATGGATGTTGCCGACGACCTGGACAGTGCCGCTGTGCTGGATGGCGGCGAGGCTGTCGCCGCTGTGCCCCTCGGCTGCGAGGTCGTCGCCGTCCTCGGCGAGGAGGATCTCGTCGTAGCGCGCGAACGCACCCGCCTTACGGAGGGTGTCGAAGGATGCGCCGTCGAGACGCCGAAGCACGAGCAGCCTCGGGACGTGACGCAGCGCCCGAAGGGCGCCGTAGCGCACGTCGGGATAGGTGTCCTCGATGACCACGACGGGCCCGAGCCGCTGCAGAACCTGTTCGAGGATCTCCAGGTAGCAGTCCTCAGTGACAGCTGCGGGCACTCGATGCAGCAGCGGCAGGTTGAGGACGGACACCGGCGCCGTACGGAGCAGGTCGAGCGAGTGGGCCTGGCTGATGACAACCGGCCGCAGCCACGGCAACGTCATGTTCACAACCCGTAGTTGCCCGTCACTCTAAGTGGCCAGGAATGGGAGCACCCTCATCCGGTCCCGACATATCCGCTCGGTGGTTTCCTTAATCGTATCGACACCGTTCAGCCGGAGGATTCCGAT
>JBBSQN010000071.1:0-27261 GCA_038257875.1 Mycobacteriales bacterium | reverse complement strand
CTTGGCGGCCCGTTTACGTGAGGTTGGTTATGGCAAGCCGGATTCTTGCAGCAAACGGGCCGCCGCCCGTGGCGACACGCCGAGCGGGGACATACACTTTCGGGTGTAAATAGTCACAAGGCTGGCTGAATAACCCTCCAGTTCTTGGCTCACCAAGTGCAGTTCACCGAGCGATACGGCAAGCCCGATCACGACCGGGTACTGCTTTACCCGGGCACAAGGCTCCAGCCCAAGCCAGAACTCACAGTGCTCCAGACCGAGCCAGAACTCATCGCACTCACTGACGACGGTGATCGGCTTGGCCGCCTCCTCATCACTGATCCGCAGCTGCGCAGGCGTGCGCTGGAGCTCGGTTACCGAGTCCTCGACTTCACCGGCCTGAACTCCAGCGATCAGCTGGCGACATTCCTTACCGAGCACGGATTGCCGGTACCGATCGTCCCTGCACGCAGCACCAGGACAGTGCTGCCAGAGTTGCCCCTGCTGGAAACGATGATCCCGGTAGTGGGCAACTGCCCATCCTCTCGATGATGAGCGCGCGCGGGGCGGTGACGCCGCGGAGGTTGGCCAACACAGAGCTGGCCGACGACCTGCACGCGGCTGACCGCGGCTCGCTACCCGCCGCCTTCAAGGAGATCCGTGGCTGTTCTTGACGCGTCGTGGTGGGGGTTCTGGTGGCCCTGGATGGCAGTCTGGGCCGGCACCGCCGGTCGGTGGTGGCTGCCGTCACGATCACGGTCACGCACCGGCGGAGAGACCGCAGGGCCGCCCGGCGGCGGCAGCGCCTTCTACCTCGACGACGACTTCGTGATGGACCTCTACGCCCTGCAGGGCGGTAAGTACCGGGCCGCCCTGCGCCAGGAGATCGAGGAGAAGATCACCAACAACCAGGAGACCGGGGTGCTCGCCGAGCTGGCCCCGGTACGGGCAGGCGGACGCCGCAGCGTGAACAGCGAGGTGCTCCGCCGCTACATCGAGGAGGCCGAGCCGATCACGGTCATCGGCATCATCCTCGACGTGCTGGACCACGCCGACGACATCGTCGCCGTCGACCTGCGCAGGCGCGAGGTCGTCGCGAACCGCGCGCTGGCCGCGATCGTGGACACGGCCGACGACGAAGCCTCCGATTCGGTGCGGTTACGCGGCATGGACACCTTCGTGTCGGTGCGCGGTCGGTTCCGCCTGACCGAACGAACCGACTCAGCCGCCACCTTCCAGGCGCCCTACGGCGACCCCCCCGATCCCACCGAAGGACCCCAGGTGCACTGCACGTGCGCCGCAAGCGGGCTGCGCACCGCCGTCCCCGACGGTTCCTTCCCAGCCAACTGCCTCGGCCGTGTGCAGGACTGGGACCCCCAGAACCACCGTCTCGTCCTGCACCCGATCGCCATCTTCCGCTGACCAGCGCTGACCACTCGAACCGGGGTCCTGACCACGAAGCGACGGACCCTGTGTGGCGCTGTCGTGTCGGTTTGCCCCGTCGCGGTCCCGAAGTCGACACCGGAAACGACTGTTCAAGGTCCGGTGCTCGTTATTATAGGAGACCGTTGTGATTCGTGCGGATATTCGGACTCGGAGGGTTGCAGTGGGGGTCAAGCATCGGGGCAACGAGATGTTGACGACGTTGCTGGTGGAGCTGGGCTGGTCGGCCAGTGGATTGACCGAGGCCGTGAACGGTCTGCTCGGACCGGGCTTTGTCGGGCGCAGCACGGTCTCGGACTGGCTGCACCAAGATCGGGTGCCCCGTAGCCCACTGCCTACGGTGGTGGCGCACCTGATCTCTGATGCGTTGGACCGTGAGGTGTCGGTGCAGGGGTTGTGGTCGGGTCGCGCCCGACCTGCGGAGTTCTGGGTGTCGGCGGACATCGATCTGCAGCTGCCGTGGACCGCAGCGGGTACCGTGGAGGTCTTGGACGACTGGCTGCGCCACACCGGAGGCTCGAGCGGAATGGATCGTCGAGTCTTTCTCGCGGTGGGTGGGGCCGCGTTGACCGGTCCAGCCTGGGGGTACGTGGATCACCTCGCCGGTCGGGGTGGGTCGTTCACGGCGTTGGCCGACGTCGAGCCCACCACGACCGTGACGTCGGCGACGGTGGATGCGGTGGCGGGCATGACGGCCGTGATCCGGAACCTGGGTGACGTCGAGGGTGGGCACGAGGACAACCTGCGGATCGTGCACCGCCACCTGACCTGGGTCGGCACGCTGTTGCGGCGATCCCGGTTCAGTACCAACGCGGTGGCCGATCGGCTGCTCGCGGAGTGGGCGCAGCTGGCGCAGCTGGCGGGATGGGTGGCGCACGACACGGGCAGGCACGGGTTGTCTCAGCGGTACTTGACCAGCGGGCTGCACGCGGCGCACTCCGCGGGCGATCGCTCGGTGGGAACCTTCCTGTTGGTCTCCATGGCCCAGGCGGCAGTGAGCCGGGGCCAGCTCGGTGACGGTATCGACCTGGGTCGCGCTGCGAAGGACGCGGTGGAGCTGGCCAACGCCGCCTACGAGTCCGCTCGGTCGACCCCCGCCGCGGTGCGGGCACAGGCCGCCAGCCGGTTCGCCCAAGCCCAAGCCGCGGTCGGGAACGCGCGCGGTTTCCACGCCGCCGCAGACGAGGCCCTCGCGCTGCTCGACACACCAGGTGCGGTGGACGCCCTCCCGCCCTACCTGAGCTGGTTCGGACCGGATGCCCTGGAAAGCCAACTCGCCCATAGTGCACTCGTCCTCGCCGAAGTCACCTCCCGAGACAGTCGCAGTCTGCTCGACGACGCGGAGGTAGTGCTCGGTCGCTACGCCACCGATCCGGCCAGCACCCCCGTCTACGCGGTGTACTACCCGGCCGGGCTGGCCAGGGCGCATGTCGCGGCCGGCGACCTGGAGCGGGCGGTGCCCGCCGGACACGCCGCGCTGCGCCGGGCAACCACGGTGCGGTCGCGGCGCTGCGCGCTGGTCTTGAGCAGGCTGGAAGCCGATCTCGCCGCCCTGCCCCCCACCCGCCTCCCAGCTCCCGTCCGCTCGCTCCACGACCAACTCCGCGCCACCCACGCCGCCTGAGCCGAGCAACACCAGCGCAGCTGTCAACCTTATGTGAGCCGTCTCGGCGCAGGGCCGGGAGGAGAGGAAAGGAGAACGAACTGATGCATGAGATCGACGAACAGTCCGCCGGTTACGAGCCGCCAGTGCTGACAGAGGTAGGTCGGTTCGACGCGGTGACCACGGGGCAGTACTCCCGCTCCAACTCCGACGACAGCGATGCTGGCGGGTACTGGGAGTGACCTGTATCAATGCCTGATCGCTATGGGCGGCACGGGTGCGGTGGTGTCGCCTGGTGGTGTGCACTGCCGGATACCGCGTCCGCGGCGCATACAACGTCTCTGCTGCGCGGTGTCGGCGACGTACTCGCCCGGCACCCCTCGGATCGACCGGCGATCATCGGCCACCAACCGCGGTGCAGCGTTCGGATCGTCAACGGTCCGGTGCGAGCGGTCGTGCTCGGCGAGTGCATCGCCCCGGCTGGTCGGCTCGACAAAGCCGTTCGTGGGGATCTCGCCGGGCTCATGACCTTGCCCGGCAGCTTCCATGCAGTGTTAATCAGTCCAGCCTGCACGGTCGCCGCTGGCGACGTGACCGGATTCCGGCGCCTGTTCACGACTCTTGGCACTACACAACGATCATCACCGTCTGACATGGAGGGATCACCGCGGTGACTGGCACCACGACGGCCAAGCTCGCCGACCGGCTCGCCGTCTACGCTGCTGAGCTCCGGCTCGCCGGAGCCATCCGAACCGATGCCGTCCACGACGCATTCGCCACCGTGCCGCGCCACCATTGCCTGCAGCGGTTCCGCTACCGCGCCGATGAGTACACCGTCGAACCCGACACGACCCCGGCCGAAGAGGTCCTCGACCTGGTCTATGCGAACAACTCACTGGTCACCCACACCGGCCGTGACGGTGACCCGCCGTCGAGCAGCTCGTCCCCCTCGCTCATGGCGAAGATGCTCGAAGCGCTCGACGTGCAGCCGCGTCACCGGGTGTTGGAGATCGGGGCCGGCACCGGCTACAACGCCGCGCTGATCGCCCACATCACCGGCGCCGAAGTCACCACCGTGGAGTCCGGCGCCGAGGCGGCCGCCGGTGCCGCCGCCTCCATCCGTGCGCTCGATCTCGCCGACCAGGTCCACGTCATTCAGGGCGACGGTTACGCCGGCTACCCCGAGCACGGTCGGTACGACCGGATCATCGTCACGTGTGGTGTCGCCGGTATCCCACCGCACTGGCTCGACCAGCTCGCCGACGACGGGTTGATCCTCGCACCCATCGCCCACGCCGGTGTCCATCCGATCTTCGCGACCCGGCTGGACGGTGCCGCGCTCGTCGCCCGCGTCGCGCTGTGGGCCGATTTCATGCCCGCCGCCGGCCCCCTCCGGCCGCCGACGCTGTTCCACCACCACCCGGCCGACGATCTCCCCGCTGACCGGCTCCACCCTGTCGACGGAACCGGCATCAGCTTGACCGCCGACGAGTACCACAACCTGTGGTTCTACCTCGGAACCGAGGACGAGCGCATCGCCCGCGCCTACCTCGCCGACCCCGATTTCGATCCCACCCGCGGCCCGTGCGCCCTCGTCGACCCAGTCCACGGCGGCGCGTGGATTCACCGCGACGGCGGCATCACCCTCGCCGGGGCCGACCACCTCCGCGACGAGCTCATGACGCTCATCGACCGCTGGGAACGCCTTCATCGCCCAGCCGCAACCGCCTGGACCGTCGACTTCCGCCATACCGACACCGGCACTGCCGGGCTCCTGCTCACCCACAGGTGGCACCTGAAACCACCTTCACCACAACCATGACCTCCCGCTGCCTAGCCGGCGACGGTCAGAACCGGACGCCCGGCATCGGCAAGTCGGCTTTCGTACCCGCCGGTTTGCACATCTCCGCGCACTGCATCTCCAGGCTGCAGCACAACGAGCAGACGACGCCCCCGTGGAACGGACAGGCTGCCATGTCCGGCCGTTCGTACTCGGTCTCGCAGGCGCCGCAACGCAACAACGCGGTAGACAGTGTCCCGTCTGCGTCCTCGAGCGGCGGCGCCAGCGTGTCGGGCCGCGCCAGGTAGTAGCGGCCCTGGGTCAGCCAGCAGAACACCGGGGAGAGCACGAACGCGATCACGAGCGCCAGGTACGGGGAGAACGCGGCGAGCAGGTCGCCGAACGCGCCGAAGAACGCCAGGATCGACACGACCGAGGCGATCACCATCGCGCCGAAGCCCACCGGGTTCACCGAGCGCAGGTGCGCGCGCTTGAACTCGACGTAGGACGGGCTCAGCTTCAGGATCGGCTTGTTGATCACCAGGTCGGCCACGACGGCGCCGATCCAGGCGATGGCGACGTTGGAGTAGAAGCCGAGCACGGCGTTGAGGAAGTCGAACACGCCGAGCTCCATCAACGCCAGCGCCACCCCCACGTTCAGGAAGATCCACACGACCCGGCCGGGGTGCGCGTGCAGCACCCGGGAGAAGAAGTTCGACCAGGCCAGGGAGCCGGCGTAGGCGTTCGTCACGTTGATCTTGATCTGGGAGACGACGACGAACAGCACGGCGACCGGAATCACCAGCCAGCCCGGCAGCACCAGCCCGAGGCCCGCGGTGAACTGCTGGATCGGCTCGAGGGCGGCGGCCTCGCCGACCCGGTCGAGGATCCACACGGCCAGCAGGCCCCCGGAGATCTGTTTGATCGCACCGAGGATCACCCAGCCCGGCCCGGCCGAGAGCACCGCGGCCCACCACTGAAACCGGTTGGCCGGGGTGCGCGGCGGCATGAACCGCAGGTAGTCGACCTGCTCGCCGATCTGCGCGATGAGCGACAGCGCGACGCCAGCCGCGAGCCCGACGCCGAGCAGGCTCACCCCCGACGCGCCGTCCGGCCCGGCGAAGGCGAGGAACCGCCCGTAGGCCTCGGGCTGCTGCACGGCGAGCGCGATCAGCGGCGCGGCGAAGATCAGCAGCCAGAACGGCTGGGTCCACGCCTGCAGCTTGGTGAGCGCCTTCATCCCGTAGATCACGATCGGGATCACCATCAGCGCGGTGACGAGGTACCCGATCGGCAGCGGGATGCCCAGACCGAGCTCGAAGGCCTGCGCCATGATCGCGCCCTCGAGCGCGAAGAAGATGAACGTGAAGCTTGCGTAGATCAGCGAGGTGAGTGTCGAGCCGAAGTAGCCGAAGCCCGCGCCGCGGGTCAGCAGGTCCATGTCGATCGCGTACTTGGCCGAGTAGTAGGAGATCGGGACGCCGGTCACGAAGATCGTGACCGCGGCCAGCAGGATGCCCACCAGCCCGCTCGGCGCGCCGTTGGTGAGCACGATCGACGCGCCGATCGCGTAGTCCGCGAGGTAGGCGATCCCACCCAGGGCAGTGGAGGCCACGACCAGCGGCGTCCACTTCCGGAACGTCGTCGGGGCGTATCTCAGCGAGTAGTCCTCGATCGACTCGGCAGCGGCCCACCGGCGGAAACCCCGCCGACCACCGCCCTTTCCGGCGATCGTGGGATCGATGGTCTGCGTCACGGCGACCTCCTGAGACCGGCACGTGGTGTCGGTGGGACGTCGCGTACGTTAGAAGCGGCTGATGACCGGCTTGTTACAAGTCATGCCGGAACACCGTAAACAATTCCTGCTGACAGCATATGGAGTACTAGAATGCGCCATTTGCGCGAGCCTGCGCGACGTTCGCGGCGTGCTCCTCAAAGGTGTCGGCAAAGCACGACGTGCCGTCGGCCTGACAGCGAACGAAGAAGAACCAGGGCCCCGGCTCAGGGGTGAGCGCGGAGGCGATCGCCTCTCGGCCCGCCGCCGCGATCGGGGTGGGTGGCAGCCCGGCCACGGCGTAGCTGTTGTACGGCCCCGGCTGCGCACGATCCTCCGGGGTGGTACGCAGCGCTTGCAGATCGAGCGGGTAGTTGACCATGGAATCCAGCTCGAGGCGCTGCCCGGCATCGAGCCGGTTGTAGATCACCCGCGCGACCTTGGGCATGTCCGGGGTGATGGCCTCCTTCTCCACCAGCGACGCGACGATGAGCACCTGGTACGGCGTGTAACCGATGTTCTGTGCCCCCGCCACGAGCCCAGACGCCTCCAGCCGGGCCGACGAGGTGTCGAGCAGCCTGCGCAGCACCTCGAGGGCGGGCGTGCCAGGGGGGACGTCGTAGAGCCCCGGGACCAGCAGACCCTCCAGGCGACGTGCGGGATCGGCGCTCTCGACGTCGTCCAACGCCCAGGAGGGGACGCCGAGCTCGGCCGGGTCGGTCTCGGCCATCGTGTCGCGCAACTCGTCGACGGACAGGCACCGCTGCGCGTCGTCCATCGTCACGCAGGTGGCCTGCGAGATCTGGCTGAGCACACCGGGGGCCACCGTGCCGTCGGGCGCGCTGGTGTCGTCGAGCTGGACCCCACCGCGGATCTCCAGCTGGCCCACCCGGGCCGCGGGGTCCAGCAGCAGCTCCACCGCAGCCGTGCCCGACATGCGCATTCGCAGTTGGTAGTAGCCGGGCTGGACCGATCGGATTCGATCATCGTCGGCCGCTGCCCTGGTGAACGCCGCGACCTCGGCCACGACACCGCGCTCGGCGAGCATCCTGCCGATCTGCGTGGTGGAGTCGCCGTCCTGGACCTGGACGACGACGTGACCGGTGCCCTCGCCCGAGAAGTCGGGCGAGGAGAACAGGTACAGCCCGCCGAGGACGCCACCGAGTAGCAGGAGTACCGCGAGAACCAGCACCACGGCCCGCCGGCGCCTGCGGCGCGTCCTGGCCCGCAGCATCGCGCGGCGCGCCGCGAGCTCCTCGCGGCGGTTGGGGACGAGCTCCGCCCGGTCGGTCCCACCCCAGATGGTCACTGCGCTGCCACGGTAGGGCGATGCGGGAGCATCCCGTCCGTCCGGTTCACAGTGTCGGAGGGTAACCAGGGTCGTGGAGCAGCGCCGGACCGGGGTCCGGTCCGGCGCCCGACGCCCGCGTCAGCGCCCGCCGTCGAGCCAGCCCTGGAGGATCACGACGGCCGCGGCCTGGTCCACCACCGCACGCCGCTTGCGGCCCCGCACGCCCCGCTGCCGCAGCTGCGCCGTGGCGACCACGGTGGTCAGCCGCTCGTCGGAGAGCTCGATCGGCACGTCGACGACGGCGCCGAGCGCATCGACGAACGTGCGGGCCGCCTCCGCCGCCGGGCCCTCTCTCCCGGCCAGGGTGCGCGGCAACCCGACGACGATCCCGACGACCTCGTACTCGACGACCAGCTCGGCGATGGCACGCAGGTCCGTACCCCCCTCGACATCGCGCGCGACGGTGACCAGCGGCGTGGCGAGCACCCCTTCCGGATCGGACACCGCAATACCCACCCGCACCGCCCCGACGTCAACGCCCAGCCGCCGGCCCCGCTCGCTCACGGACCGACAGCGGCCCGCAGTGCCGCGATCGCGTCCGGGACGCCGGCGGGATGGGTGCCACCGCCCTGGGCGAGGTCGGGCTTGCCGCCGCCGCGGCCGCCCACCGCGGGCGCGAACGCCGCGACGAGCGTGCCCGCGGCGAGACCCCGGACGCGGGCGGCCGCGGTGGTGGCGACGACGAAGGACACCTTGTCGCCGTCGGCGGAGAACAGCGCCACGACACCCGGGCGCGACCCGAGCCGCCCCCGCACGTCCGAGGCGAGCGCCCGCAGGTCGGCACCGCCCACCCCGTCCGGTGCGGCGACGGCCACGAGCGCGACCCCGTCGGCGCCATCGACGGACTCGGCGGCGTCGGCCAGCGCCGCCGAGGACGACAGCACCGCGTCCACGCGCACCTTCTCCAGGTCGCGTTCGACCGTGCGCAGCCGCTCGACGAGCCCGTGGATCCGCTCCGGGAGGTCCTCGGGGCGGCTCTTGAGCTGTTCGGCCAGCGTCGCGACGAGCAGGTGCTCGGTGGACAGGTGGCGGAACGCGTCCAGCCCGACCAGGGCCTCCACCCGGCGCACCCCGGAGCCGATCGACGCCTCCGACAGCACCTTGACCATGCCGATCTCGCCGGTGCGCCCGACGTGCGTGCCACCGCACAGCTCGCGCGAGTAGTCCCCCATGTCGACCACGCGCACCCGGTCGCCGTACTTCTCGCCGAACAGCATCAACGCCCCGAGCTGCCGGGCCCGTTCCATCGAGGTCTCGTAGGCCGCCACCTCGCGGTCCTGCTGCAGGACGGTGTTGATCTCTTCTTCGATCTCGGCGAGCGCGGTGGGGGCCACCGCGCCGGTCGGGGAGGTGAAGTCGAACCGCAACCGGCCAGGGGCGTTGAGCGAGCCGGCCTGCGCGGCGGAGGTCCCCAGCGCGCTGCGGACCCCGGCGTGCACCAGGTGGGTGGCGGTGTGGGCGCGCGACACCGACGCCCGCCGGGCCCCGTCCACCTCGGCGACGACGGCGGCGTCGAGCGACACCTCGCCCGCGGTGACGGTGCCGCGGTGCGCGCGCAGCCCGGCCACCGGGGACTGCACGTCGTCCACGCGCACGGTGAACGACGCGCCGCGCAGCTCACCGGTGTCGGCCTGCTGGCCACCGGCCTCGGCGTAGAACGGGGTGCGGTCGAGCACGATCTCCACCTGCTCGCCCTCCCGCGCGGCCGGCACCGGCGCCCCGTCGACGAGCAGCCCGACGACGGTGGCCTCGGCGGCCAGCTCGGTGTAGCCGAGGAAGTCGGTAGTGCCGCTGGCGTCCAGCACCGTCCGGTAGCTCGAACCGTCGCCGTGGCCCACCTTGCGGGCGGCGGCGTCGGCCTTGGCCCGGGAGCGCTGAGAGTCCATCAGCGTCCGGAAGCGGTCCTGATCGACCTCCAGCCCGGCCTCGGCGGCCATCTCCAGCGTCAGGTCGATCGGGAAGCCGTAGGTGTCGTGCAGCTGGAAGGCCCGATCGCCGGGCAGCACCGTCCCGCCGACCCGCTTCGTGTCCGCGACGGCGGTGTCGAAGATGCGCGAGCCCGCGGTGAGGGTGGCGAGGAAGGCCTCCTCCTCGGCGCGCACGACCGCCGAGATCCGCTCGAAGTCCCCCGCCAGCTCCGGGTACGACGGGACCATCACGTCCCGGACGACCTCGGCGAAGGACTCCAGCACCGGCTCCCCGACGCCGAGCAGCCGCGAGGAGCGCACGATGCGGCGCAGCAGCCTGCGCAGCACGTAGCCGCGGCCCTCGTTGGACGGCGTGACCCCGTCGCTGATGATCATGACGCCGGAACGGGCGTGGTCGGCGATCACGCGGAACCGGACGTCGTCCTCGGTCGAGGCACCGTAACGGCGGCCGGAGAGCTCCTCGACACGGGTGATCACCGGGCGGACCAGGTCGGTCTCGTAGACGTTCGCGACGTCCTGCAGCAGGTAGGCGACGCGCTCGATGCCCATCCCGGTGTCGACGTTGCGGCTGGGCAGCTCCCCGACCGGCGGGTGGCCGTTCTTGGGGCTCAGCTCACCGCGCACGTCCTGCATGAAGACGAGGTTCCAGATCTCCAGGTAGCGATCCTCGTCGACGACCGGGCCACCGGCGCGCCCGTGCTCGGGCCCCCGGTCGACGTAGATCTCCGAGCTGGGCCCGCCGGGTCCGGGCACGCCCATGTCCCAGTAGTTGTCCTTGCCGTCCCGGCGCTGGATGCGCTCCGCGGGCAGGCCGGCGATCGTGCGCCACAGGTCGGCGGCCTCGTCGTCGTCGAGGTAGACGGTGACCCAGATGCGGTCGGGGTCGAAGCCGTAGCCCCCGGCATCCCGGCTGCCGGTGACCAGCTCCCAGGCGTGGGTGATCGCGCCGGCCTTGAAGTAGTCGCCGAAGGAGAAGTTCCCGGCCATCTGGAAGAACGTGTTGTGCCGGGTCGTCCGGCCGACCTCGTCGATGTCGCCGGTGCGCACGCACTTCTGGATCGAGGTGACCCGCGGGTGCGGCGGCGGCACGTCGCCGAGGAAGTACGGCTTGAACTGCACCATGCCGGCGTTGACGAACAGCAGGGTCGGGTCATCGAGGATCAGCGACGCGCTGGGGACGCGGATGTGCCCGGCAGCGGTGAAGTGGTCGGTGAAGCGGCGGGCGATCTCGTGGGTCTGCACGGTGGTATTTCCTGGGTCTGTTGCGAGCGGGACGCGAAACGGCAGGGGGACGGGCGCGGCACGCCCGTGCTAGGCCCCTGCGCGGCGCGCTCGCACGCCCGGACGCACCGCCGGTTCGGGCTCGGCCAGCACGTTGCGCACGGTGGGCAGCGCGGTGCCCGTGCTGCGCTCGACGAGCTCGGTGAGCTCCTGCTCACGTGCGATCATCCCGAGGCGCACCTCGGCACCGAAGGCGCCCAGGCCAGCGCCGAGCGCGCGGAGGCCGTCGGCGACGTTTTCGCCGACCCCGGCCGGGGTGAGACCGTGGGCGGCGTCGGTGGCCCGCCGCGTGGCATAGACCCCGACAGCAAGCCCGGCACCCAGGCCGGCTCCCAACCAGAACAGTCGTTTCACCGCACTCCCCCGCTACCTTCGCTCATCGTCGACGTCCCCGTTTGGCACGGGTGCGCAGCGCGTGCGCGCCAGCCTCCCGGCCGGCCCGGCGGGCCTGCACCGCCTTGTTCAAGCCGTAGGAGAACGCCGCGGCACGCACGAGCGGCCCGCCGAGGGTGGCGGTGAACAGCGACGCGAGGACGGCGACGTTGCTCGTGACCGTGCGCGCGCTGGAGGTGATGCCGTCCACCCGCTCCAGCTGCGTGTTCACCTGGTGCAGGGTGGTCTGCGCGTTGTCGAGCAACGGCGCGCTGCCCTCGTGCGCCTTGCGGATCGCCACGGTGGCCTCGTCGAGCGTGCGACCGAGCTTGAGCAGCGGCACGGCCGCCAGCAGCACGAGAACCACGAAGGCTCCCGCGGCGATCAGCGCAGCGATCTGGCCAGCCGACACGTAGCCTCCTCGGTACCGCACACTCGACAGGAGTTGATCGTCGGACAGGCTACTCCTCGCCGGCGCGGGCGCGAGCCGGGGCTCAGTACTCGGCGACCCCCGTGGACGCGCCGTCCTCGACCTGATCAGATCCCCCGATGAACCCGCGCAGATGGTTGAGGGCGCGGTGCTGGGTGACGCGTACGGCCCCTGGCGTCGAGCCGACGATCATGGCGGTCTCCTCGGCGCTGAGTCCCACGGCGATCCGCAGCACGAGCACCTCGCGCTGACGCGGCGTGAGCCGGTGCAGCAGGCCGCCGAGGCGCTCGGCGAGCTCGACGGCGAGCAGGCACTGCTCGGGACCGTCGCGCAGGACGGGGGTGTCGGGCAGGTCATCCATCGGTTCGGTGAGGTTACGACCGAAGGCGCGGAACGCGTCAGTCACCTTGTGCGCGGCGATCCCATAGACGAACGCCCGGAACGACAGGCCCTTGACCGTGTAGCTCGGCAGCGCGCTGATGACAGCCAGGCACACCTCCTGGGCGACGTCGTCCGCCGACCCGATGACGGTCTCCTGGCGACCGAGGCGGCCGCGGCAGTAGCGCAGTACCAGCGGATGGATCTCGCCGAGCAACCGCTCCTTGGCCTCCGGATCACCGTCGACGGCAGCGGCTACCAGGCCCTCCAGCAGGGCGGGTTCGACGTCCCCCCGGGCGGGCTGGCCGCAGCCGACCGGAGCGGGGGCTTGTGGTGGTGCGATCAGGGCGAGGGTTTCCCGCGGACCTCGGGTGTGGTCACGGCGGCTCAGCCGCCATCGAACGGGCTCGGACATCGTCGGGGTTCCCCTCCCAACAACGGCGGCCTCCCGCCGGTGTGACGCGAACACATACACCCCCGCCCGCGTCTGGGGCGCGTCGGCATATAAAGCAGCCCTGCTCAGAAGACCCGGACGTCCAGCCTGATACCTGCAGGTCCCCGACGGCAGGCCGGCGATTCCGCTGTCTCCTTCGTCCTCCGATCCTCGCCGTGCCCGACGATGATCGGATTCACCCAATATTCCTGTACGTAACTCAGACGGTACCTGAACCACGTCCAAGTACGCATCCTGGGTGACACACAAGGTGGAGTCAAGCGAAGTCAACCCAATGGTGGCTACTCTACGACGAACAACACCCCCGATCGAGACCGTCCGGACAACTTTCGGGTACGCGCAGCGCAGCCGAACCACTCAGCTCCGCCAGCACCCCGGCGAGCGCGTCCACCGCGAGCCCGATCTCCTCCTCGGTGATCACCAGCGGCGGCGAGAGCCGGACCGTCGAACCGTGCGTGTCCTTGACCAGAACCCCGCGGCGCGCCAGCCCCTCGCTCACCGCGCGCCCGGTGCCCAGCCGCGGGTCCACGTCGATCCCGGCCCAGAGCCCCAGGCCACGCAACCCGACCACGCCGTGCCCGACGAGCTCCGTGAGCCGCCCGTGCAGGACCTCGCCGAGCGTCCGGGCCCGGGCCAGCATCCCGTCGGGCCCGGCATCGGCGAGCAGCTCGAGCACCGCCCGTCCGACGGCGCAGGCGAGCGGGTTCCCGCCGAACGTGCTCCCGTGCTGCCCCGGGCGCAACACCCCGAGCACGTCGGCGTCGGCGACCACAGCGGACAGCGGCAGAATCCCGCCGCCGAGCGCCTTGCCCAGCAGGTAGACGTCGGCGTCGACGCCCGCGGCCCGGGTGGCGAGCAGGTGGCCGGTGCGGCCGAGGCCGGACTGCACCTCGTCGGCGACGAACAGCACGCCGGTCGCGTCGCAGATCTCCCGGACGCGGGCCAGGTATCCCGCCGGAGGGACGACGACCCCGGCCTCACCCTGCACCGGTTCGATCAGGACCGCGACGGCGTCGGGGGTGACCGCGGCGGCGAGCGCGTCCGGATCGCCGTAGTCGACCACCGTGAAGCCGGGGGTGAACGGCCCGAACCCGCCCCGGGCGTCCGGATCGGTGGAGAAGCTGACGATGCTGATCGTGCGCCCGTGGAACCCCCCGGCCGCGACGATGATCTGTGCGCGGTCCGCCGGCACGCCCTTGACCTCGTAGCCCCACTTGCGCGCGACCTTGAGCCCGCTCTCGACCGCCTCGGCGCCGGTGTTCATCGGCAACACCAGCTGCTTGCCCACCAGCGCGGCGAGCTCGGCGCAGAACGGCCCGAGCTGGTCGTTGCCAAAGGCACGGCTGGTGAGCGTGACGCGGTCGAGCTGCCGGTGCGCGGCGGCCAGCAGGGCGGGGTGGCCGTGGCCGAAGTTGAGCGCGGAGTAGCCGGCGAGGCAGTCCAGGTACCGGCGGCCCTCGACGTCGGTGACCCAGGCGCCGTGCGCGTGCGCCACCACCACCGGAAGCGGGTGATAGTTGTGCGCCGAGTGCTCGCGCATCAACAGCTCGTGGTGGGCTGTGTCGTTCTCGGGCGGGGCGGTCTTCAGCGTCGCCGTCATGATCGCACCTCCAGCGTGCAGCACTTGGGTCCGCCACCGCCCTTGAGCAGCTCGGAGAGGTCGACGGGGACAGGAGTGAACCCGCGTTCGGCCAGTGCGCCCGCGAGCCGCGTGGCCTGCGCGGGCAGCACGACGTGGCGGCCGTCGCTGACCGCGTTGAGGCCGAAGACCGCGGCGTCGGCAGGATCGACGAGCACCGCGTCGGGGAAACGCTCACGCAGCACCGCCTGCGAGGCGAGCGCGAAGGCCTCGGGCAGCCACGCGATGGTGTCGTCGTCGAGGATCGTGAGCGCGGTGTCGAGGTGGTAGTACCGGGGGTCGACCAGCTCGAGCGTGATCATCGGCCGGCCCAGCACCCGGGCCGCCTCGGCGTGGGCCCGCGGGTCGGTGCGGAAGCCGGTGCCGGCCAGCACGACCTCACCCACGGCGAGCAGGTCGCCCTCCCCCTCGTTGACGAACTCCGGCTCGACGACGCACGCGAAACCGGCGCTGCGGAACCACGCCCGGTGGACCGCCGCCTCGGCCGCGCGCTCGGGATGGCGGAACCGGGCGCCGAGCACGACGCCGTCCACGACCGTGGCGCCGTTGGCCGTGTAGACCATGTCCGGCAGGCCAGGGACGGGCTCGAGCAGGTCGACGCGGTGGCCGAGCTCGAGGTGGGTGCGGCGCAGGACGTCCCACTGACGCAGCGCGCGGTCACGGTCGACGGGGGTTTCCGGACGCATCCAGGGGTTGATCGCGTAGGTCACGGCGAAGTACTCGGGCCGGCACATCAGGTAGTGCCGGCGGGTGGCGACACGCTCGCGCGAAGCGCTCGGGTGGGGCAGGACGCTGGTCACGGGCTCGCTCCACGGGTAGGTCGGGCACCTACCACGTTAGGACGGCCGCGACGCGCCACAACCACGATCTTTTGTCTCGGAGCGGCGGATCGTTGCGGAACCGGTCACGTTGGCGAGTGATCGTTGTGTGCACCAGATTGTGTCGACTCACGCGCCACCTCGTACCGACTCGCGGGGGTGGCGGGGCGGCGGAGGAGGGGGGAGAGGACGAGCACCGACTTGGTGCGGGCGACGAACGGTTGTGCTCCGATCTGTTCGAGCACCTGCTCGAAGTGGCGCATGTCGGCGGCGAGGATGCGCAGCACCGCATCCGCCTCGCCGGAGACGGTGCTGGCGTCGACGACCTCGGGGAATCGATGCACGGCCGCCCGGATGGTCTCCGGCGAGGTGCTCATCCGACAGTAGAGCTCGATGTAGCCCTCGACGGACCAGCCCAGCGCCGCGGGGTCCAGCCGCACGGTGAACCCGGTGATCGCCCCGCCCGCCCGCAGCCGGTCCACCCGCCGCTTCACCGCCGACGCGCTCAACCCGACGCGCGCGCCGAGCTGGGCGTAGCTGCTGCGGGCGTCGTCCACGAGCAGCGCGATGATGTCCTCATCGGTTCGGTCGAGTCGCACCTAATCATCGTGCCCGTCCGTGCCCGGCGTCCACCGAACGTCCCTGGATATCGCTGCGGTCCGCTCCCGACGCCGACGTCGGTACCGGACATCCGCGCGCCGATTGTGGTCCTCGCCGGGCCCGTGGACTCTGCGAGGACCACAACGAGCGCGCGAGGACAACAGGGCGCGGTGCACGGTCTCCGAGCGGGAGGGGACCTCGTTGTCGGTGCCCCTATCGGGTGTGATCTCATCCACGCCGAGGGCCAGGGGAACTGTGGCTGCTGGCTGACGGTCTCGCCACGACGCTGTGGCAGCGTCGGTGCCGGATAAGGACTCTCGGGGGATGGATTCGGTCTCGTGGTGGAGGTGTGATGCGCCTGTGTCTGGAGGTAAGCACGGCGGCTGAACAGCTGCCGTGGCGTGAGATTCTGAGGCCCGGACGAGCACTCGCCTATAACCTGCTGACCAGTGCCGATCCGGAGTTGGGTGCGCGCCTGCACAGCGCGGGGTGGGGGCCGCACCGGTTGGGGCCGTTCGGTCACGGGGCTCCGGTCTTCCCGTCGGCTCGCCGCCGTTCCGGCGTGTACGCGTTGGGTGGGCCGGGCAGCGTGGAGCTGGGAAGCCCGCTGGCAGCCGTGGTGCAGGCATGGGCAACGAGTCTGAAGACGCAACAGGTCATCGACTGGGGCGGCGCGGCGTTCCGCCTGAACAACGTGCGAGTGGTGGAGCCGCCAGCTTTCACGTCCGGCTACGCCCGGCTGCGTACCACGACTCCGGTGGTGATGAAGGGGTCGGGTCGGGACGTGGACGGCCAGCGCGTGACTCGGCAGGCATGGGTGCTGCCCACCGACTCCGAGTTCCCGGTGTACTTCACCGGGAACCTGCGACGGAAGGCCGAGACCCTGGGTCTGGATCCCGAGGTGAGCCTGGAACGCATCACCTGGATCGGGGCGAAACGCTCGTTCGCGGTGGGGGACGGGCTGAAGGTGGGTGCGCCCGTCGAGGTGGAGCTGCGCGCGGCGCCGGAGACGCTGCAGGCCGTGTGGTCGTGGGGTCTCGGGCAGGCCAACACCGCCGGTTTCGGCTGGGTGGCTGCGTGAGGACGCAGTCCGACGTGGCGCACGCGCAACGCACCGTGGTGCTCACCGCGCACCCGTTGCAGCGGGTCGGCGCCTTCGCCCTCGCCGAGCTCGTGGATCTCGACCACCCCGACCAGGTCGTCCCGGAGAAGCTCGACGAGGCGACCCGGGTGATGACCGAGCACCTGCTGGGCACCGCGGACGTGGACAGCTCGAAGGATCCGGGGGGGTTCTGGCTGGGGGCGAGCTACCTGTTCTGGCCCAACTCACCGATGAACCCGACGAACCGCAAGAAGCAGTCACCACAGGAGCGGCGGGACCGCATCACCCAGTGGCGAGCGTTCCCGGACCAGGCCGGGTGGCCGGGAGTCCCGTGCTCGTTGTGCGGCCGGGCGGCCTGCGGGTACTACGGCAAGGTCGATGTCCCGCTCGGTGCCAGCACGGCGTACCGCAACACGACCCCACCCGATCACGCCGGGCTGGCGTTGTGCTTCGCCTGTGTGAGCAGCTTCCACGCCCTGCCCTACGGCTGCCAGATCGGCGGTGGCCGGGCCGCGGTCCTGCACAGCTGGGACGAGGACTTCCTGCAGCGGTTCGTGAGCGTCCAGGTGACCCGCACGCGCCAGCAGGCGGTGGTTCAGGCCGAGGCCGCCACGCGGCCGGCGTACTGGCGGGAGGTCACCGCGCTGCGTCAGCTGCGCAACCACCCGCGCCGGCTGACCGCAGGTGTGGAACTGATCGTCTTCAGCAACAGCAACAAGGAGCAGGTGCTCGACGAGCATGCACTGGAGCAGCCGCTGGCCGAGTGGCTGCGCAGCACGGTTCGCGACCCGCTGCGTCGTGACGGCTTCCGGTATCTGGGCCGTGCACACCGGACGAAGAACGTTCCCGGGAGCGCCATGCTCGCGCGTCTCGCGTTCCGCTCCCCGCAGCGGGTGTTCACCCGGGTCGGCTACTTCCTCCGCACGATTCTCGCCGAGTCGGCGGCCGTACCGGGTGAGGCGCCGCACCTGGTTCCGCTGAGTTTCTCCTATGCCATCGAGGTACTGCATGTGAACGAGAACGACGTTAACCGCATCCGGCAGCTCGCCGAGCACATCGCCGAGGTCATGGAGCCGAACCGGGAGCGCGGGGTGCTCAAGGCGTACGAGAACGCGCACCGGGATACCCGCAGGCTGCAGGACTGGCTGCAGAAGCGCGCGGTGAGCTGGACGCTGACGCGACCCGAGAGTCAGAACGAGCCGTTCGTCACCTCCGAGCAGTGGCGGTTGCTGTTCGATCCGGACGGCCGGAGCTGGCTGCATCAGGACCTGCTGTTCATCGCGGTGCTCGAACAGCTGCATCACCGCGGGTGGCGCGCCGATGACGTCGACGCCCGTGCCGAACTCGACGACGACCTCCCTGCTGAGGAGAATCAGTGACCTACCTGGTCGGCAAGATCGCTCTTGACATCATCGCGGGAGCACCGAACAACGGGCGCGGCGAGGACAACATCGCCCTGGTCAAACAGACGCGGATCCACGGCAAGATCCACGCCTACGTCTCGGCTCAGGCGTTCCGACGGTGGCTGCGGGACTCCTTGCCGGCCGACGAGCCCCGTTCCGGGGTGACCCGTTCCGGCAGCGGCGCGAGCCAGCAGGCCTTCACCGAGGGCCGACCGGACCGGTACCTGGACGACGACCTCTTCGGCTACATGGTCGCGGTGAAGAAGAGCAACTTCCAGCGCGACACCGTGCTGGCCACCGGGACGCTGGTGGCGGTGGCACCGCAGGCGCCGACGAAGGATTTCGGCACCATGAGTCGTGGCTTCGCCGCCGATGAGAACCCGGTGATCCACGAGCATGAGCACTATACCGCCGACGTGGCCGGGGACGTGCTGCTGGACCTGCCGCGGGTGGGCACCTTCGAGATGGGCGGCTCCGGGTTGCGGACCGCGCTGCCCGCGGAGGCGGCGGAGAACGCCGAGCAGGCCGGCGCCGAGCGCGTCACCTTCCGCGGCGTCGGGGCGCTGCGGATGCCGATCGCGGAGCGCCGTCGCCGGGTGGCGCTGCTGCTGCGCGCGCTGGCCAGTGTGCGGGGCGGGGCCAAGCGGTCGCTGCACTACGGGGACCGCGCTCCGGCGTTCGTGCTACTCGCCCCGATCAAAGGCGGGATCAACCCGTTCACCCGGGTGCTGCGCGCCCAGGGGCAGCAGACGGTGTTCGACGCCGACGTGCTGCGCGAGGAGCTCCACGCCTGGGCCGACGAGCTGGACGGTCCGGTGTCGATCGGCTGGGCTCCCGGTTTCCTGGGTGACCAGCGGGAGCGCGCCCGTACCGCGCTGACCGATCTGATCGGCTCGGGACGGGTCGCCATCGACCATCCCCGGGTGGTCCTGACCGGGTTGGCCGAGCAGGTCGAAGGCGGAGCGCAGGACACCTGGTTCGAGGATCCGACGGAATGATCGAGGCCCTCGACGTCGAGGTCCGGGCTCCGGTCGCGTCGTTCCGCAACCCGCTCTACGCCGGGGTGCAGATCGGGCTGCCCTGTCCCCCGCCGGCCACCGTCGGCGGGATGCTCGCCGCGGCGGCCGGTGGCTGGGACCGGGTGCCGAGCGAGCTGCGCTTCGGGATGACCTTCACCGCCGCCGGTGCGGGCACCGACCTGGAGACCTACCACCCCTTGGACGCCTCGGGCCGCAAGGCCGATCCGACCCCCAAGGATCGGCCTTTTCTGGCCGAGGTGACCCTGCGGCTCTGGGTGGTCGAGGACCTCGAGCGGTGGGAACGGGCGCTGCGCCGACCGGTGTGGCCGTTGCGGCTGGGTCGCAGCCAGGATCTGGCCACCGCCCGGACCCGACGCGTCCGGCTGGCGCCGGGAGCCGGACGTCAGGGCCATGCCGTGGTACCGGCCGAGCTCACCACCGCCGGGACGTTGCTGCGGCTGCCCACCGCGATCAGCCTCGACCGGTCCCGGACACGGTGGCACGCCTACCGCTACCACCACGACGGCAGCCCGAACGACGTGGACACCGGGTGGACCACCGAGGACGGCCAGGCCGTGGCCCTGCTCCCCCCGGTGCACCCGGCCCAGTTCACCGCCGCCGAGGTCCCGTGAGCGGGCGGCAGTTGTGGGCCAAGAGCCCTCGACGCGACCAGACCGTCGGCGAGCTGCTCACCGCGCACCTGGCCGCGGGGCTGGAGGCGATGCACGAGCTGCATCAGCGGGTCGGGCAGGTCGCCGGGCTGCCGGAACGGTTCTGGACGTGGGCGCGGCTGGCGATCCTGCTGCACGACGCGGGCAAGGTCGCCGACGGCTTCCAGACCATGGTCGGCAACGGCGCGCTCCCCGCGCAGACGTGGGGCGAGCGGCACGAGGTGTACTCGCTGGGCTTCGTGGCCCGTGTCCTCACCGACCTCGACCGGGACGACCGGTTGTGGGTGGCCACCGGCGTCGCCACCCACCACCGCCCGTTCACCGCGGGCGCCGACACCCGGTTCCTGCCCCTGTTCTCCTGCTATGACGACGCGGATCCGGCCGCGTTCGCCGCCCGTTTCGGCACCGCCGATCCGGAGGTGGTCGGCGAGCTGGCGGACTGGCTGACCGCCACGGCCCGGACCCACGAGCTGCTGCCCGAGGCCGGCGGGCCGATCCCGGATGACCACGGACTCGGCGAGGACGCCTACGAGCTCTTCGAACAGCTGCGCGAGCGGTGGGAATGGCCGCTGCGGCGCAGCGATAAACGGACCGGATTGACCGCGGTGCTGCTGCAAGGAGCGGTCACCCTCGCCGATCATGTGTCGTCGGCGCACGAACGGCTCTGCACCAACTCGCCGCTGACCCCGGAGTACCCCGCCCGGCTGGAGGCTCGGCTGCGCGAGCACGACGCCGAGCTGCGCCCCCACCAGGCCCGCGCCGCCGCCGTCGACGGCCACCTGCTGCTGCGCGCCCCGACCGGCTCCGGCAAGACCGAGGCGGCCCTGCTCTGGGCGCAGGCCCAGCTCCAGGCGCTGCACCGCACGACCGGCGCGACCCCCCGCCTCTTCTACACCCTGCCCTACCTGGCGTCGATCAACGCGATGACCAACCGGCTGCGCGCCGAGCTCGACACGGCCGACATCGGGGTGGCGCACTCCCGAGCGGCCTCCTACCACCTGGCCCGCGCGTTGCGCGACGACTGCGTCCCGCAGCTCGACGGGCACCAGGAAGCCACCGCGGACAAGGCCGTGTCCCGGGCGGCCGCGACGCGATTGTTCCGCGAGCTGGTCCGCGTCGGCACCCCCTACCAGCTCCTGCGCGGCGCGCTGGCCGGGCCGGCGCACAGCAGCATCCTCGTCGACGCCGCCAACTCCGTGTTCGTCCTCGACGAGCTGCACGCCTACGATCCCCGCCGCCTCGGCATGATCCTGGCGATGCTACGGCTGTGGGAGGACCTCGGCGGACGTATCGCGGTGCTCTCGGCGACCCTCCCGGACGCCCTGGCAGAGTTGATCGACACGACCCTGGCGACGCGCTGCGAGCAGGTCGCCCTGTCCGGCTCCTGGCCGCAGCGCCACCGCAGCACGGTCGGGGCCGCGCACCTGACGGAGCCGTCCACCGTCGCGGAGATCGAGAAGCAGGTGCGGGCCGGGCAGGCGGTGCTCGTGGTGGCCAACAACGTCGCCGACGCCCGTGCCCTGCACGAGACGCTCGCCCCGGTGGTGGCCGAGCTGCACGGGCCGGACGCGGCGCTGCTGCTGCACTCCCGGTTCCGCCGCAGGGACCGGTCCAGGATCGAGGAGGCCATCGCGGCCCGCTTCGGCACCCACCGGCCCCGCCGGCCCGGCCTGCTCGTGGCAACCCAGGTGGTGGAAGTCTCGCTGGACGTCGACTTCGACGTGCTGCACACCAGCGGCGCCCCCCTCGACGCGCTGCTGCAGCGCGTCGGCCGGGTCAACCGGCTCGGCGCCCGCCCCCCGGCCCCGGTCGTCGTCCACCCGCCCACCTACCGGCCGCGCCGCGGCGGCGGGCCGACCGAGTACGCCGACGGGGTCTACGACGCCGACCCGACCCGGCTCGCGATGGCCCTGCTGTCCCGCCACGACGGGCACGTCGTCGACGAACGCGAGATCCTCGGCTGGCTCAACGAGATCTACACCAGCGACTGGGGGACGCGGTGGCGCGAGGAGGTCGAGCGGTTCCGCGACGAGTTCCGCAGGGCCTTTCTCGACTTCACCCACCCGTTCGACGACCGCAGCCGGCTGGCCGACCAGTTCGACGAGATGTTCAACGGCACCGAGGCGGTACTCGCCGACGACCGCGACGAGTACGCTGAGCTGCTGTTCTCAGCCCGCCGTGCGGCCGGGCGCCTGCTGGCCGAGGAGCTGCTCATCCCACTGCCGCAGTACGCCATCGCCCGCTGCCGCTGGGACTCCACCTTGAAGGTCCGGATCCTCGACGCCGAGTACTACCCCGACCGCGGCCTGATGGAGATCCGCGATCACGCAGGTAGCCGCTACCGGTCCGGGGAAATTGTGTGATCAGCGCCGAGGACGTGGGCGGGGTCCACGTCAAGTACCTGTACCACTGCCCGCGACAGCTGTGGCTGTTCTCCCGCGGGCTGCGTCCGGAACGGCTCAGCTCGCTGGTGCAGTTCGGCGAGGCCGTGCACGACACGACCTACACCCGGAGCACCCCGGTCGACCTCGGCGCGGCCCGCATCGACTTCGTCGACGGGCAGGCCTGGGTGCACGAGGTGAAGTCCTCGTCCCGATCCACCGAGGCCGACCGGGCCCAGGCCATCCACTACTGCCACCGGCTGGCCGAGCTGGGGGTGGCGGTACGCGGCGCGGTTCTGCACTACCCCTCGACCCGCCGCACCGTGACCATTCCCTACGAGGCTGACGAGGCGAGCCGCGCCGCGGCCGACATCGACACCGTGCTCCGCACCGTCGCCGAGCAGTCCGCGCCACCACGGCTGGCCCGTTCCCGCTGCCGGGGCTGCAGCTACCTCGACTACTGCTGGGTGGAGTGAATGCCCGAAGCGTCCCGTACCTACTGGCTCACCACCGCCTGCCGCATCCGGCGCAAGGACCAGTCGCTCGTCATCGAGCGCGACGACCACGAGGACCGGCACATTCCCGTCAACGACGTGCGCGACATCGTCGCGAGCGACAACGTGGACGTGAACACCGCGGTGGTGGCGTTGCTGAACAAGCACGACATCGACGTCCACCTGCTCGGATACTACGGCGACTATGCCGGTTCCCTGCTCGGTGCCGAGCGCAGCACGTCCGGCGAGACCGTCGTCGCTCAGGTCCGTCTCGCCGCCGACCACGAACGCTGCCTGGCGGTCGCCCGGCAGCTGGTCATCTCCTGCGCGTTCAACGTCCGCCGGGTCGTGGACCGCAAGCTGCTGGACCGGCCCTACCGGGTGCTGGAGGACAGCGCCGCGGCGGCCACCAGCCGCGAGCAGCTCATGGGCGCCGAAGGCACCTTCCGCCGCTCGTCCTGGGCGGTGATGGACACCAAGCTGCCCGACTGGCTGCAGCTGCACGGCCGCAGCCGCCGCCCGCCGCGCAACGCGGGCAACGCCTTCATCAGCTACGTCAACGGCATCGTCTACGCGCGCGTCCTGACCGCCCTGCGCCTCACCCCGCTGCACACCGGCATCGGCTTCCTGCACAGCACCATGGAACGCCACCGCCACACCCTCGCCCTGGACCTGGCCGAGGTCTTCAAACCGCTGTTCGCCGAACGGCTGCTGCTGCGCCTGGCCTCCCGTCGCCAGCTCCACTCCCGGCACTTCGAGACCACCTCGAACCAGGCGTCCCTCAGCGAGGAAGGCCGGAAACTGGTCGTACAGACCGTCCGCGACGACCTCGCCACCACCGTCCAGCACCGCCAGCTGCAACGCAACGTCGCCTATGACGAGCTGATCTACCTCGAAGCCCTCCGCCTCACCCGCACCTGCCTCGAAGACGCCCCCTACAAGGCGTTCCGGATCTGGTGGTGACGGGGTGTACGTCATCGTCGTCTACGATACGGCCGCGGAACGCAACCCCGGCGTGCTCAAGATCTGCCGCCAGTACCTGCACCACATCCAGCGCAGCGTCTTCGAAGGTCACCTCACCCCCGCCCAGATGACCCGCTTCCGCGTGGCCATGGAGCGCAAGACCGACCCCGGCTATGACCGTGTCCTGGTCTACACCTTCCCACCCGGCGCCCACCCCGAACGGCACAGCTGGGGCGCCCCAGACACCCAGGCTGACGACATCCTCTGACCAGGCGACACGCCCCCGTTGCAGCGAACCCCCTGGCCGTCTTGCGCGACCGCCGGTTCGCTGCAAAAATCACCCCCGGCAGCCGTCAAGTCAGGTGCCTGACCTGCAGTTTTACTGTGGGGTCCTCATCGCCCCTACGAGGGATTGCAACGAGAGCGGGTGGTCGTGGCAGAGGTATTCGGTGCCGGTGTCCTCATCGCCCCTACGAGGGATTGCAACGTCAGCATGGCCAGCCGGTGACCCCGCGGGCCGACGGGTCCTCATCGCCCCTACGAGGGATTGCAACAGGGAGTAGCGGCCGTGTCGGTCGCGTGGGCCGTCGAGTCCTCATCGCCCCTACGAGGGATTGCAACTCTGAGGTGACAGCGCCATGAGTGATGCCGCCACCCGGGTCCTCATCGCCCCTACGAGGGATTGCAACTGGGTGGTGGCGCGTGTGAGTCCGTTGCCGGGCCAGGGTCCTCATCGCCCCTACGAGGGATTGCAACAGCGACACCTGCGACAGCTGAGCCAGGTGCGACAGCGTCCTCATCGCCCCTACGAGGGATTGCAACAGAACGCCAGCGTCGAGGTGCAGCCACTCCCCCTCCAGTCCTCATCGCCCCTACGAGGGATTGCAACGCTTTGAGCCGAGCGGTGTCGAGCACAGGGACGTCGAGTCCTCATCGCCCCTACGAGGGATTGCAACCGGTTCCGGAACGCCGCAGCGGCCCCGGCGAGACCTGCGGGTCCTCATCGCCCCTACGAGGGATTGCAACTAGAAGGCCGGGCAGGGGCCGGTGTCGCAGCTGGAGACGTCCTCATCGCCCCTACGAGGGATTGCAACTCCTCCACACTGCTCACCAGCGCCAACGCGCTCATGTCCTCATCGCCCCTACGAGGGATTGCAACGGTGCTGCTCGTCGGGCGCGCCGTACCCCACCGTCTCGGGTCCTCATCGCCCCTACGAGGGATTGCAACGCGGTCATCGGGACCTGCGCCCGCAGCTCGGCGTTGACCGGTCCTCATCGCCCCTACGAGGGATTGCAACGAGTGAACACGACGACGGAGCACTGGCAGCCCGTCCGGGTCCTCATCGCCCCTACGAGGGATTGCAACTCGGCGTGTCGAACCAGGGCGGGATCGCGCTCGGTCACGTCCTCATCGCCCCTACGAGGGATTGCAACCAGAACATGCAAGGCCGGCCGGAGTCGTGGTGTTCGGGCGGTCCTCATCGCCCCTACGAGGGATTGCAACGTGTCGGGCAGGAGTCCGTCGAGGACGTCCCGGATCGCGGTCCTCATCGCCCCTACGAGGGATTGCAACAGGGAGACGTCCGCCTCCTCGTTCATCCATCCGAACCAGTCCTCATCGCCCCTACGAGGGATTGCAACTAGTTGGTCACGGTGATCGGCGCGGTCACCGTGCCGTGTCCTCATCGCCCCTACGAGGGATTGCAACGACGTCGTCGTGTCCGGGACCATGACCGTGGACACCGGTCCTCATCGCCCCTACGATGGATTGCAACTGCGACGGCGTCGACCATCCGGGTGGGACCTGGCATGGTCCTCATCGCCCCTACGAGGGATTGCAACGGAATTCCGGTCATTCCCCCACGCCCCCGGGGGCTCGGGGTCCTCATCGCCCCTACGAGGGATTGCAACGACGTGGAAACGGGTCGCGGTCGGGATCATCGACCACGTCCTCATCGCCCCTACGAGGGATTGCAACGGCGGCCAACCGCCTGATGCCGCGGTACCAGGACGCACGTCCTCATCGCCCCTACGAGGGATTGCAACCAGGCGCGCTGTGGGTCACTGAGCGCCTCGACGCCCGGGGTCCTCATCGCCCCTACGAGGGATTGCAACCCGGATACTGGACCCCGTTCAGCCAGCTCCCCCTCCTGTCCTCATCGCCCCTACGAGGGATTGCAACCCCTGCTGGACGCTCACCTGCTGATGCACCGCACCCGTCCTCATCGCCCCTACGAGGGATTGCAACGGGAATGCACCGACGCCATCGTCGGGGTGGTCGCAGATGTCCTCATCGCCCCTACGAGGGATTGCAACCGGATCATCGCGCGGTAACGCCCGGACGGCAGTCGTGTCCTCATCGCCCCTACGAGGGATTGCAACCGGCACCCGTGACGGGGGTCGGCGTGGTGGTCGTGTTCGCGTCCTCATCGCCCCTACGAGGGATTGCAACGGGGCCGCTGTGGGTGCGGACCGGGGACACGTGCACCCGGTCCTCATCGCCCCTACGAGGGATTGCAACGACCTGATCCGACGGATAGTCTCCGAACTGGACCAGTGTCCTCATCGCCCCTACGAGGGATTGCAACTAGCTGCTTGTCCTTCGTGTCGGGTATCTGTCCTTTCCGGTCCTCATCGCCCCTACGAGGGATTGCAACATTAACCCGATGGTGGACACAGCGCCCCGGTAGATCGTCCTCATCGCCCCTACGAGGGATTGCAACGTCAGTCGTGCCACTGCCTCTGCCCGGCGTGGTTGTGGTCCTCATCGCCCCTACGAGGGATTGCAACCATCAGCAGTTGTGGGCGGCGAGTGGTAGATCTCCGAGTCCTCATCGCCCCTACGAGGGATTGCAACACGACCCAGCCGATGGTGTCGGCGGCGACGCAGGCGACGTCCTCATCGCCCCTACGAGGGATTGCAACCGGTAGCCCCACGCTGCGGTCTGCCAGTCCCGCCGTGTCCTCATCGCCCCTACGAGGGATTGCAACAGTGAGGGCCGGCGACCGGCCTCGATCTCGCTGATCCAGTCCTCATCGCCCCTACGAGGGATTGCAACTGGTGGTCAGATCTCGATGTCGCGCCAGGCGACGAGACCGTCCTCATCGCCCCTACGAGGGATTGCAACTTGAAGACCTCGTCGATAACAAGATCCACCCGATGTGTCCTCATCGCCCCTACGAGGGATTGCAACGAATGGCAGGCGACGGCGATCGTGGTCGGGCTGCCGGGTCCTCATCGCCCCTACGAGGGATTGCAACCCGGAAGTCGGCGGCCTAGTACTACAGTGCTAGATCGTTTTTGTTGGTGTCGTCGTTGCAGGTGAGGGCGTTGTCAGCCGGTTCCTGGCGGTGTGGCTGCGCGTGGGCGCCGGTCTAGTGGCGCCTCCGCGGTCGTT
>JBBSQN010000070.1:0-27759 GCA_038257875.1 Mycobacteriales bacterium | reverse complement strand
TACCCGGGGTCGTTCGTCCTGGACGTAGTCGCCCAGCTCGCCGGGCAGGCCACCGAGCTGGTGGCGATCCTCGTCGTGTTCACGCAGGTGGACAGCCTGGGCGGGTTCCGCGCCGGCGAGGTCGTGCTGATCTACGGGCTGTCCGCCACCGCGTTCGGGCTCGCCGATCTGACCGTCGGCCAGATCGAGGAGCTGCCCGCCTACATCCGCACCGGCGAGTTCGACGTCATGCTGCTGCGCCCGCTCGGCACGCTCGCGCAGCTGATCTGCGCCGACGTCGCGCTCAAGCGGCTGGGCCGGGTGACCGTCGGGCTGGCGGTGCTCGGCTGGTCACTGGTCACGCTCGACCTGGCATGGACGCCCGCTCGTGCGCTGCTCGTGCTGACCGCCCCGATCGTCGGGGCCGTGATCCTCGCCGCGATCTGGATAGCGGCCAACGCCGTGTCGTTCTGGCTCGTCGACGGCCGCGAGGTGGCCAACTCCGTCACCTACGGTTCGAACTTCGCCACCGCGTACCCGATCACGATCTACGGACCGTGGCTACGCCGGGTGATGTGCTTTCTGGTGCCGGGGGCGTTCGTCGCCTACTTCCCCGCGCTCGCGCTGCTGGGACGGCCCGACCCGCTCGGGCTGCCCGAGGCGCTGCGCTGGAGCTCGCCGCTGGTCGCGGTGGCGGCCGTGGCCGGCGCGGCGCTGGTGTGGCGGACCGGGGTACGGCACTACCAGGGGACCGGATCATGATCACCCAGCACGCCTACCCCAGCGTGGCCATACCACCGGTAGGGCGGCTGGCCTGGAGACTTCCACTCCCGAACCGGAGGTAGAGCGACGGCAGCACGAACAGGTTGAGCAGCGTCGAGGTGACCAGGCCACCCAGGATGACGATCGCCATCGGGTGCTCGATCTCGTTGCCCGGGATCGAGCCGGCGACCACGAGCGGAACCACCGCCAGCGCGGTCGCCAGCGAGGTCATCAGGATCGGCGAGAGCCGCTCCCGGGCACCGCGGATCACCAGCCCGGGCCCGAAGACCTCGCCCTCGTACCGTTCCAGGTGCTGGAAGTGGCTGATCATCATGATCCCGTTGCGGGCGGCGATGCCGAGCACCGCGAGGAAGCCGACCAGCGAGCCCAACGAGAGCACCCCGCCGCCCAGGAACGCGCCGAGCAGGCCACCGACGAGCGCCATCGGCAAGGTCACGAACGCCAGCACCGCCAGCCGCCAGCTCCGAAACGACGAGAACAGCAGGATGAAGATCACCGCGGCGGCAAGAATCCCCAGGTAGAACAACCGGTCCGCGGCCTGCTGTCGCTCGACGTACTCGCCGAGGACCTCGGCGCGGTACTCCAGCGGGAACTCCACCGACGCCAGCTGGGCCTCGACGTCGCGGGCCACCGAACCGAGGTCACGCCCGGCGACGTTGGCCGTGACGTCGATGCGCCGCGCGGTGTTCTCGTGCCGCACCCCGTTGGCGGTCGGCACCAGCTCCACGTCGGCCACGTCGGCCAGCCGCACCTGCCGCCCGTCCGGGGTGTCGAGCAGGAGGTTGGCCACGTCCTCGGCGTTGGAACGAACAGCCGGCGTGCTCCAGACCTGCACGTCGTAGGCCCGGCCGTCGCGGAAGATGTCCCCGACCTCCTCGCCGTTGATCAGCGTGGCGGCCGCGCGGCGGACGTCGCCGGGCTTGAGCCCGAAGCTCTGCGCGGCGGCCAGGTCGACGGTCACCTGGATCTGCGGGATCTTGACCAGCTGGTCGCGCTTCAGGTCGCTGATACCGTCGATATCGGCCAGGGCCGCGCGCACCTCGTCGGCCTTCACGCCCAGCACGTCGAGGTCGGGACCGAAGATGCGGACCACGATCGAGTCGCTGGCCCCGGTGAGCACCTCCTTGACCCGCTCCTTGAGGTAGGTCTGCAGGTCCCGCTGGAGCCCCGGATAGCCGTCGACGACCTCCTGGATCTTGGCGACCGTCTCGTCGTAGTCGACGTCGGGATCGATGCTGATCCAGTTCTCGGCGAAGTCGATGCCGTAGGGCTCGTCGGCGAGCAGGGCCTGGCCGATGTGCGCACCGAAGTTGCGCACCCCGGGGACCTCCTGCAGTTCAGCGGCGACGGCCTCGGTGATCCGGACCATCTCGGGCTGGCCGGTACCCGGCTTGGCCAGCCAGTGCATGAGGAAGTCGCGCTCCTTGAACGAGGGCAGCAGCGACTGGCCGAGCAGCGGGGTCACCACGGCGGCGAGGACGACGATCACACCGACCGTCGTGTACGCGGGCTTCGGGCTCCGGACGGTGCGCTCTAAAACGGCGGTGTAGCCGCGCTGGAGGACCCGGGCCAGCGGCGGCACGCCGCGGTCCATCGGCGCGTTGCGCAGCAGCAGTACGGCCATCGCCGGGGTGACGGTCAACGCGACGATCAACGACGCCAGCACGGCCAGCGCGAACGCGGTGATCAGCGGCCGGAAGAAGGCGCCGGAGAGGCCCTCGATGAACAACACCGGCACGACCGCGACCAGGTTGATGATCGTGGCGTACAGGATCGCGGTGCGGACCTCGATCGACGCGTCCAGGATGATCCGGAACGTCGACAAGCCGCTGCCGTCGCGGCGGTGCTGGCGCAGCCGGCGCATGATGTTCTCGACGTCGATGATCGCGTCGTCGACCACCACGCCGACCGCCACCACCAACCCAGCGAGGATCATCGTGTTGACCACGGCCCCCGAATAGAAAAGGACCAGACCGGCCGCGACCAGCGACAGCGGGATCGCCACCACGCTGATCAGCGCGGTGCGCCACTCGAACAGGAACGCGATCAGGATCAGCACCACCAGCAGGACGCCGATCAGCAGCGCCAGGGTGAGGTTGTCGATGGCCTGCTCGATGAAGGTGGCCGGCCGGAAGATCGTCGGATCGACGTCGATCCCGCCCAGACCGGGGGCGAGCTGGGCGAGCGCCTCGTCCACCCCGTTGGTGATGTCGACGGTGTTGCCCCACGGGAGCTTCTCCACGATGAGCATCAGCCCGGGCCCACCGTTGATCACCGCGTCCCCGATCAGCGGCTGGTGGTCCTGCACGACGTCGGCCACGTCGGCCAGGCGCAGGGTCCGCCCGTCCCGCTCGGCCACGGCGACCTGGGCGAGGTCCTCCGGGGTGACGATGGGCAGCACGGTGCGCACCCCGAGGCGCTGGTTCGGGGTCTCGACGAACCCACCGGTACCGATGAACCCACCGTCGGAGAACTGGAGCAGGCCGGCGTCCAACGCGTCCGCGGTCACCTCCATGACCGCGTCCAGCGACACCTCGTTGGCCGCGAGCCGTTCGGGGTCGGTCTGCACCTGGTACATCTGCAGACGCTCGCCGTAGATCGTGACGTTGGCGACGCCGGGCACCCGCAGCAGCCGCTGGCGGATGTTCCAGTAGGCGGTCATCGACATCTCGCTGACCGAGCGAGTGTCCGAGGACAGCCCGATCTTCATCACGCGGCTCGTCGAGGACAGCGGCTGGATCATGAACGGCGGGCTGGCCCAGCGCGGCAGCGTGGGTGTGACCAGGTTGACCCGCTCCTGCACGAGCTGGCGGGCGCGGAGCAGGTCGGTGCCGCGGTCGAAGCGCATGTCGATCTGCGAGAGGTCCCCGACCGACTTGGACCGCATGACGTCGAGGCCCTCGATGCCGTTGAGCGCCTGCTCCATCGGGATGGTGACGAGCTCCTCGACCTCGGCCGGGGACAGGCCCAGCGCCGGCACCTGGACCTCCACCCGGGGCGGCGCGAACTCGGGGAACGCGTCGACGGGCGTCTTGGGCAGCTGGACGAGTCCGAGGACCATCAGGCCCAGGGCGCCGGCCAGCACGAGGAACCGGAACTTCATGCTCGTTCCGACGATCCAACGCATCATGGCCGGAGACCCCCTACCAGGTTGTCAGTGCGCGTCAGGGCTCAGTACTTGCCGATCTTGAACTCGGCGCCCCACAGCTCGGCGGCGCCGGTCGTCACGACCTGCACACCTGTGGCCGGACCCGCGGTGAGCAGGACCCGATCGCCGACGATCTCCTGGACCGAGACCGGTTCCCGGACGTAGGTCGCGGGCTCGGTGTTGGTGTAGACGAACGTGGCACCGTCGGGTTGGTAGAGCAGGGCCGCGTACGGGATCACCGTGGTCACCGTCTCGGTGTCCCCGGACACAGTGCGCTCCTCGGTGACCTCGGCGGTCTCGATGGCCAGCCGCTCGACGGCCCGGTCGGTGAGCGTCAGCCGGTTCAGGCCCTCGTCGTTGATCTGCTCGACGGTGGCCGCCGACTCGGACTCGGGCTCGCTGGAGGCGGCCTGGGCACAGGCCGACAGCGGCAGGGCGACCCCGAGCATCAGGACAGCGAACCAGCGGGTACGACGTTGCATGGGGTTCCCTCCTACGCGGTGGTGCTCGCGCTGGGTGCGAGATCGTCAGTCCGTTGGGTCGGGACGGCGATCTCCTCGTCGTCGACACCGCGGCCGCCGCGGCCGCCGGCGAACCGCAGGTACAGCGCCGGCACGAGGAACAGGGTGAGCAGCGCCGAGGTGACCAGGCCACCGAGCACGACGATCGCCATCGGCCAGATCAGCTCCAGCCCGGCGATCGGCCCGCTGACGGCGATCGGCAACAGAGCCACCGCCACGGCCAACGTGGTCGCCACGATCGGCCCGAGCCGGTTACGGGTGCCCGTCGCGACGAGCTCGTGCCCGGGCGCGGCGCCGTCGTCGGAGAGCTCCTGATAGTGCCGGACCAGCGTGATCAGGTGCCGGGCCGCGATCAACAGCACGGTCGCGAGCCCGATCAGGGACCCCAGACCGAGCACGCCACCGGCGAGCAGCGCCGCGACCAGCCCGCCGACCAACGACACCGGCAGCACCAGCAGGGCCAGCACCGCCAGCCGCCAGCTGCGGAACCCGGCCTGCAGCAACAGCAGGATCACCACCACGGCCGCGATCGCGGACCCGCCGAACTGCCAGAGCGCGCCGCGCGCGTCGTCGAACCCGGTGCGGATCTCGGCGCGGTACTCGAACGGGAACGGCACCGCCCGCAGCGCCGTCGCGGCGTCTGTGGCGACGGCGCCGCGGCTGCGCCCGGCGACCCCGGCGACCACGTCGACGTAGCGCGACACCGACTCGCGCTCGATCACCGTCGGTGACGGGGCGACCTGCACCGCGGCCACGTCGCCGAGCCGGACCTGGCCGCCTTCGGGCAGGTCGATGAGCATGTTCTCGACGTCGGTGACGCTGCTGCGGGTGCTCGCCACACCCCGCACGACCACCTCGAAGACCTTCTGCTCCTCGAAGATCGAGCCGACCCCGATGCCGTTGACCTGGGTCGCGACCGCGCGCCGGACCTCGCCGGGCTTGATGCCGACCTGCTGCGCGGCGGCCAGGTCGACGGTGATCTCGATCGTCGGGTCCTGTGCCGTGCGCCGCACCGTCGGCTCGACCAGGCCCTCGACCCCGGCCAGGGCCTGGCGGACCTCGTCGGCCTTGGCGTCGAGGGTGGCGAGGTCGGCCCCGTAGACGCGCACGACCAGGTCGGAGCTCGGGCCGGTCAGCAGGTCGGCGCTGCGCCCGCCCAGGTAGGTGGAGACGTTGCGCGCCAAGCCCGGGTAGCCGGCGACGACGTCGGCCACCGCGGCGGCGGTGCTGTCGTAGGCGGCGTCCGCGGCCAGGTGCACCCAGATCTCGCCGGAGCTCACGTCGGCGACCTGGTCGGACAGCAGGGCGCGCCCGACGTGGGCGCCGACGTCCTCGACGCCCGGCACGGTGCGCAATTCGGCCGAGGCCGCGGCCACGATGCGGCTCATCTCGGGTTGCGAGGTCGCGGCGGCGCCGTCGAACTCGACGAGCAGGTCCGGTTCCCGCAGCGCGGGTGCCAACGAGGTGTCGAGCGCGGGCAGCAGCGCCACCCCGGCGACCGCCAGCACGACCGCGGTGACCAGCGCCGGCACCGCCCGGGTGACCAGCCGCGGGGCGATGCGGGTGTAGCGGTCGCTGAGGACCCGCTGCGCGGGCGACGGTTGCGGTTCCCGGTCGGCCCTGGGCGCCAGCAGCGACGCGAGCGCCGGGGTGAGCGCCGCCGCGATCACCAGGCTGATCACGATGGCCACCAGGTAGGCGATCGCGAGCGGCGCGACCAGCGCACCCAGCGCACCGGGAATGACGAAGACCGGGACGACCACGGCGATCCCGATCACGGTCGCGTAGGTCAGGGCGCTGCGGGTGCGCACCGCCGAGCCCAGGATCGTGGTCTGGGTCGAGGTGTGCTCCCCCGCGGCCTGCCGGGTCCGGCGCACCGTCCCGGTGTCGGCGAGCGCGTCGTCGATGACGATCGCGAGCGCGGCCACCAGCCCCAGCATCACCAGGAAGTTCAGCGGCGTCCCGGTGAGCAGCAGCACCGCGACGGCACCGGCCAACGACACCGCGATGACCGCGACGGCGATCAGCGCGGTGCGCCAGGCGAAGAAGAACAGTCCGATGAGCAGCGCTGCCAGTGCGAGCCCGAGCCCGAGCAGCAGCCCGACGTTGCCGGTGGCCGTCTCGATGAAGCTCGCCGGCCGGTAGAGCGAGGTGTCGAGCTCCAGTCCGGACAACCCCGGACGCAGGTCCTCGAGCGCGGCCTCGACGGCCCGGGTGACCTCGAGGGTGTTCGCGTCCGGGTACTTCTCGACGACCATCATCAGGCCGCTCTCGCCGCCGGTGACGGCGTCGCCGATCAGCGGCTGGTGGTCCTCCACGACGGAGGCGACGTCGCCGAGGCGCAGCGCCGGGTTCCCCTCCAGCGCGACCTGCGAGAGCGAGGCAGCGTCGGTGATCGGCGAGACGTGCCGGACCCCGAGCCGCTGGTTCGGCGTGTCGATGAAACCGCCGGTCCCGGGCGTCGAGGCCTCCAGGAAGGTCAGTGGGGAGACCCACATCGCGTTCCCGGTGGTGCTGATGACCTGCTCCATCGTCACGCCGCTGGCGGCGAGCCTCGCCGGGTCGACCTGCACCTGCAGCTGACGCTCGCGCTGGCCGAAGACGGCCACGTTGGCGACCCCGGGGACGCCGGAGAGCTTGGGCCGGATGGTCCAGCGGGCCAGCACGGACTGCTCGATCAGCGACAGATCCGGCGAGGACAGCCCGATCATCATGGTCCGGCGGGCCGACGACACCGGCTCGAGCATGGCCGGTGGCTTGGACACGTGCGGCAGGGCGCCGGCCTGGGTGAGCCGCTCCTGCACCAGCTGGCGGGCGTGCGGCAGCGTCGTACCGGGCTCGAAGACCAGCACCACCGACGAGAGCCCGGGGATCGAGTCGGAACGGATCTCGTCGACGAAGGCGACGCCGTTGAGCAGGTCGGCCTCCAGCGGGGCCGTGATCAGCTGCTCGACCTCGACGGCCGAGAGCCCGAGCGCCTCGGTCTGCACCTCGATGTAGGGAGGGTCGATCTCCGGCAAGGTCTCCGCCCGTGCCGACCCGAGCGCGACCGCGCCGAGCGCGACCACACCCAGCGCGAGTGCCACGACGACCAACCGGAACGCGAGACTCGTCGCCACCATCCAACGCAACATCGTCGAGCCCCCGTCCACGAGCGTCGTCGCTCGCGACGACTATGAACCCCCGCTGAAGAGGATCCGCGTCAACCAACCGGGGGGCATCCCCAACTTTGGGTAATTGCTGTGACCGACGCTGTCACCCAGGCTCGTGCTCGCGAAGCAGCGCGACCGCGCCGAGCTGCGAGCTCACCTGCAGCTTCGCTCGGATGGAACGGATGTGACTACGCACGGTGTTGACCGAGAGGACGAGCTCCGCGGCGATCTCGGCCGCTCGGTGACCGTCGGCCAGCCGCTCCAGGACCAGCAGCTCGCGGACGCTCAGCCGGGAGAGCAGCTCGGCACGCAAGCGCGCCTCGGCCACGTAGCGCCGATTCAGCTCGATCCACTCCCGGTGCTCCTCGGCTCGCATCACCGGGATCCCGGCCACCGCCTTCACCAGCGCGTCCACCAGCGCGGGGAACGACGCCGACTTCGGAACCTGACCGACTGCACCGGCAGCGATGGCTGCGGCGATCCGGGCCCGACGGCGTCGGTCGCTGCCGCTGACAGCGAGAACCCGCCAACCCAGGGACCGTAGCTCGGCAACCGCGTCGGACCCCTCGACCGGGATATCGTGCTGGTCTACTCCGAGATCCAGATCGAGCAATACCAGACCGGCCGGGTACTCGGCGGCCTCCGCGCAGATCCCCCGAATGGTCCGCGCGGTACACGCGTGGGCCGAGACACCCTGGTCACGCAGCGCCATCACCATGGACACGCGGACCAGCTCGTGATCGTCGACCACCAGCACCGTCACGCCCGTCTCACCACGCCGGACGCGGTCGGGTCCGAAGGCGGGGGTGCTCATCCCTGGAGCCCAGTCATCTCGCTGGTCCGCACCACTCCCGATGCGCTGTCACTCGCTCCGCGGCGCCGCCGCGCTACCATCCGATGCGTCATGAGCCCTCAGGCCTCCCCCTCAGGCCCCGTCCGCGGATCACAGCCGTCAGGCCTCCCTCCCCCCCCTGGAGGCTTCTGATCTTGTTTCGAATACAGAGGCCCGGGAAAGAACCGTGATAGGAGGCGCTGCAGCGCTGGTGTGGCGAGCCGGGACGCGGCACTACGAGGGGACGGGATCGTGATCATCCAGGCGGATGGGCTGCGGCGCGAGTTCCTCGTCGGGCCTCGGCTGCGGCGCCATCGCGTGACGGCGGTGGACAACGTGACGCTGACCGTCGCGCCCGGTGCGGCCGTCGGGTTCCTCGGCCCGAACGGCGCCGGCAAGTCCACGACGATCAAGATGCTCACCGGGGTGCTCGTGCCCACCGCAGGGCGGGCGCGGGTGTGCGGGCTCGACCCGGTGCGCGAGCGCCGCGAGCTCGCCCGCCGCATCGGGGTGGTGTTCGGGCAGCGCAGCCAGCTGTGGTGGGATCTGCCGCTGGTCGAGAGCTTCGACCTGCACGGCGCCATCCACCGGGTGCCGGCGGGGCGCTACCGCGACCGGCTCGACGAGTGCGTGCAGCTTCTGGACATGAGCGGGTTCCTGGCCACGCCCGTTCGGCAACTGTCGCTGGGCCAGCGGATGCGCGGGGAGGTCACCGCGGCGCTGCTGCACTCCCCCGAGCTGCTCGTGCTCGACGAGCCCACGATCGGGCTCGACCTCGCGAGCAAGGAGCGGCTGCGCACGTTCCTCTCGGCCGTCAACGCGCGCGGCGACGTGACGCTGCTGCTCACCACCCACGACCTGCCCGACGTCGAGCGGCTGTGCCGCCGGGTGGTCGTGATCGACCACGGGAAGGTGCTGGTCGACGACGAGCTGACCGCGCTGCGGCAGCGGTTCGCCGGCAACCGGTGCCTGGTCGTCGAGCTGGCCGAGCCGGCACCGCCGCTGCACGGACTCCCCGGCGTGGTCGACGTGGCCGTGGAGGCGCAGGGGCTGCGGCAGCGCCTGGAGTTCGCACCCGGCGCAACCACCGCCGCCGAGCTGATCCCGGAGGTGGCGCGGCGCGTGGAGCTGCGTGACGTCACCGTCGACGAGCCCTCGATCGAGGACCTCGTCCGCACCCTCTACGCACGCTGACCCGCAGGAGTCATGATCGTCGAGAAAGTGCTGTGAGCGTTCTCCGCGGAACCCTCACAGCACTTTCTCGGCGATCATGAGCCGCGCCGGGGGAGCCCGGCGCTCAGACGAGGTTCAGCGAGCCCCGGGTGATCGTCACCGCCAGGACCACCATGGCCACGCCGAATAGCGCGTAGCAGAGCACGTCGACCGCGCGGCTACGGATCGCCAGCAGCCCGACCCGATCCACCGGCAGCAAAACCCGCAGCACCGCCGCCACCAGCAGCGCGCCGCCGAGCAGCGCCGCACCCTCCCGCCAGTGCTGCGTGAGCACCCGGATCATGCCCGCGGCCGCGATGACCAGCACGAGGGTCGATGGGGCGTGGACCAGGAGCCGGGAGCGCAGGTCGGCCACGGTCAGCCGACCGAGGCGGGTCGTTCGGCCGCCTCCACCACGTTGGTCAGCAGCATCGCCCGCGTCATCGGCCCGACACCGCCAGGCATGGGGGCGAGCAGCCCGGCCACCTCGGCCACCTCGGGCGCGACGTCGCCGACCAGGCCGCGGTCCGTGCGCGTCACCCCGACGTCGAGCACGGCGGCGCCCGGCGCCACCATGTCCGCGGTGACCAGCGTCGGCACACCCGCCGCCACGACGACCACGTCGGCACGGCGCACCTCGGCGGCGAGGTCGCGGGTGCCGGTGTGGCACAGCGTCACGGTGGCGTTCTCGACGCGCCGGGTGAGCAGCAACCCGAGCGGTCGCCCCACCGTCACCCCGCGGCCGACCACGGTGACGCGCGCCCCGTCGAGCTCCACGCCGTAGCGGCGGCACAGCTCGACGATGCCGCGCGGCGTGCACGGCAGCGGGCCGGGCTCACCGAGGACCAGCCGACCCAGGCTCACCGGGTGCAGGCCGTCGGCGTCCTTGGCCGGGTCGACCCGTTCCAGGGCCGCACCGGCGTCGAGGCCGGGCGGCAGCGGCAGCTGCACGATGAATCCGGTGCAGGTCGGGTCGGCGTTGAGCTCGTCGATGGCCCCCTCGACGTCGGCCTGGGTCGCGTCGGCCGGCAGCTCCTTCTGGATCGAGGTGATCCCGACCTTCGCGCAGTCGCGGTGCTTGCCGCGCACGTAGGCACGCGAGCCCGGGTCGTCCCCGACGAGCAGGGTGCCCAACCCGGGCGTGATCCCGTTCGCCGCGAGCTTCTCGATCCGGCCGCCCAGCTCGAGCAGGATCGACTCAAGGGTGGCCCTGCCGTCCATCACCGTCGCCGTCACATCGCCATCCTCGCAGGTTCCGGGAGCAGCTGTGAGCCAGCCAGATCACCACCTGCCATGCCCTGTGCACGCCGTTCTCGGTGTGGTCATCGGGACGTTGGTGAAGCCGAGGGACAGCCGGTACCGTGAGCAGCGGTGCGCTGGCTCGGAAGTCCGGTGGAGGCGCTGCGTTCGCAATGCTGACCTCGCTCACAGGGGAGCCTGAACATGGCCGACGAGCAGTCCCCGACCCGACTTCCAAGATCGACGTAGCGGTGCCGCACTCGGCGCGAATCTGGAACTACTGGATGGGCGGCAGGGACAACTACCAGGTCGACCGGGACGCCGGTGACGCCTGGGCCAGGACGGACCCGGACATCGTCACCCTCGCCAAGCAGTCCCGGCAGTTCCTCATCCGGGCCGTACGATTCCTGGCCGGTGCGGCCGGGATGCGACAGTTCCTCGACATCGGCACCGGCCTGCCCACGATGCAGAACACCCACGAGGTCGCCCAGCAGATCGCACCCGAGTCCCGGGTCGTCTACGTCGACAACGACCCGCTGGTCCTGGCGCAAGCCCGTTCCTTGCTGGTCAACACCACCCCCGAGGGGGTGACCACCTACGTGGAGGCCGACTTCCACGACCCGGACCTGATCCTTGCCGATGCCCGCAACGTGCTGAACTTCACCCAGCCGGTCGCGGTCATGTTCATGGGGGTGCTCGGCCACGTCGCCGACTACGACGAGATGCGCTCCATCGTGGCGCGGGTGCTGGCCGCCGTCCCGTCCGGCAGCTACCTGGCACTGCACGACGGCACCGCAACCGAGGCCAGCCGGGAGGCCGCCGAGGAGTACGCGGAAACCGGAGCCGTCCCCTACCACCTGCGCAGCCCCGAACAGATCGGCCGGTGCTTCGACGGCCTGGAGATGGTGGACCCCGGCCTGGTGCCGATCACGCTGTGGCGACCGGACACCACCCAGATCGGCGAGGCCGAGCCGATCAACGGTCACGGCGCCGTGGCGCGCAAGCCGTGAAGTGCCGACAACCCCCAGGCGACCACCTGCGGTTCGCACGGTGTCCCAGGAGAGTGCGGACGAGTCCGCACCGGCGGAGAGCCTGGCACCCACTCCTACCGAGTCACCCGCATCCTCAACATTGACCTCGCTCACACGGGAGCCTGAGCATGGCCGACGAGCAGTCCTCTGATCCGCGCTCCGACCTGGCCGACAAGATCGATATAGAGGTGCCGCATGCGGCGCGGGTCTGGAACTACTGGATGGGCGGCAAGGACAACTTCCAGGTTGATCGTGTCGCCGGTGAGGCTGTCACCGAGGTGTACCCGGACATCGTCACCATGGCCACGCAATCCCGGCAGTTCCTCATCCGCGCCGTACGGTTCCTGGCCAGCGAAGCCGGGATACGGCAGTTCCTCGACATCGGCACCGGCCTGCCCACGATGCAGAACACCCACGAGGTCGCCCAGCAGGTCGCGCCCGAGTCCCGGATCGTCTACGTCGACAACGACCCGCTGGTCCTCGCACACGCCCGCGCCCTGCTGGTCAACACCACCCCCGAGGGAGTAACCACTTACGTGGACGCCGACGTTCACGACCCGGATCTGATCCTCGCCGATGCCCGCAACGTGCTGAACTTCACCCAGCCGGTCGCGGTCATGCTCATGGGCGTGCTCGGTTACGTCGCCGACGTCGACGAGATGCGGGCCATCGTGGCGCGGGTGATGGCTGCCTTCCCGTCCGGGAGCTACCTGGCGTTGTGGGACGGTACCGAAACCGGTGAGGCCATACTCGAGGGCGGCGAGAAATACGCGGAGAGCGGAGCCATTCCCTACCATCTGCGTAGCCCCGAACAGATCGGCCGGTGCTTCGACGGCCTGGAGATGGTGGACCCCGGCCTGGTGCCGATCACGCTGTGGCGACCGAACCCCGCCGAGGTCGGCGCGGCCGAGTCGATCGACGCCTACGGCGCCGTGGCGCGCAAGCCGTGAAGGGTGGGCTTGAAGTGGCGGTGACAGCGAACAGGCCGCCGAGTTCTACCGGCAGAATGGCGAGCACTGGGCGAGCCATCGTGCGCGTCGGCGGCCCGCCGTCCGACGTTGTGCCGCGGTGAGCAATCGGTCCAACACGGCCAACGCGACACTGGGCCGCCAACAGCCGCGTGACGACTCCGAACGGTCACGTCGACCGCTGCGCAGTACGTAGTCCTGGATGAACAGTTGGAGCTGCGTAGGCGCTGCGGTGCGCGTTGCTCAGTACGCAGCAGCATGGCCAGGTCCTGCTCCGGGTGGCTTTCTTGCGCAGCATCGACCAGGCGAACCGGCACTTCGATTGTCGGATCGCCACCCGCGCGCGAAGGGCACGCAGGAACGCCCACGTTCCGATCATGTGTGGTCGAGCAGAAGCATGGCTTCTGCCTTATCTCGCTGCGTCCGCCCTTCCCCTGTCACGGCGGGCCCTCCAGCTCGACCTTCCTGAACGTGGAACGTGTCACGACGTAGATGAACGGGCCCAGCTCGTCGAGGCATGCTTGGATCGCTCGCCACCGCGACATGAACACCTCAAGCTGATCAAAGGTGCCGCGCGAGTCCCGGCCGCCGAGCGCCACCACACGCGCTCCGCTGTCCCGGACGGCCGCGATCTCGGCCGCGTGCTCCCGGATCTGCCCGTCGCGGGTGATGATCAACCAGCCGAGCGCAGTCACCTTCGGTATCCAGTCCCGATCCTTCGTCGCCGGGCTCGTGATGGGGCACGGCGGCCGCAGCCGCTTCATCACGACACCGCCGGGGAGCGCAGCCCTGCGATCTGGTGAGCGAGGCCGAGGACGTCGGCATCGAAGTAGAACAGGACCGTGGCCGGCTTGTAGTGCCGCCCGGGTACCGCCGGCCGGATCGGCACGTCTCAGGCGGCCCGGATCGACGTCTCATACACCAGCGCCCACCGCACCTGTTCGACGGTAAGGCCGAAGTCATCGGCGATGTCCTCGGAGTCCTCCCCGGCCTCGTCGTGCTCTCGGATGACAGCAGTGCTGATGCCACCGACTGCGGGTCGGCCGTGACGGAGCTCCGGATCGATCTGGACCGGGGATGCAGGGTCGTCATGCGGGCGCCATGCCGCGGCGGAGTCACCGTCCCAGGTCACCTTCCGCAGGAAAGCGTCCGAGGCAGGGAGGAGGAGAATCTGACCACATACGGGCGCGACGAGCCAGAAATCCGGGTCGAGCTTAGCTTCCTCCTGCGCCTCCAAGACAAGCTCGCGGCCGGAGATGTACGGGCGCCGGTCCGCCAACGGGTACGGGACCTCGTAGCGATCCCGCAGGAGGTCGATGAACGCCCGCAGCTCGGCCATGGGGATACCGTTACGGCGGTAGCTGCGCAGCAACCCCGCCTCGATGAACTCCGCCCACGTCACCGGCGCGTGACGACCGGTGGGCCCCTGCCGGATCACCGGCGGGTACACCTTCGCGCGTCGCTCCCCACCCTCGAGCCAGTAGTGCAGGGTGCTCTGCGGCACGCGCAGGTAGCGGGCCGCTTCGGCCTCGCTGTACATCTCCCGATCCAGCACGCTAACGGTCGCCACCGTCGCAGTATGCCTGTCCCACGTCGGCGGCCGCGAGCACCCACGCCGGACGGCGTCTGCGTGGCCCGGGGTCGTAGTCGTTCCGTGGTCGAGCACAGCGACCGGGATACGGTCAGTTCGGCAGGGGCCGCCACCCCTCTGAACGATCAAGGCCGGAGAGCCTGGAGTCTGAACATGACCGACGAACAATCCTTCGACCCAAACTCCAAGATCAATGTGGATGTGCCGCACTCGGCGCGGATCTGGAACTACTGGATGGGCGGCAAGGACAACTATCAGGTCGACCGGGACGCCGGTGACGCCTGGGCCCGGGTGGACCCGGACATCGTCACCGGCGCCATACAGTCCCGGCAGTTCCTCATCCGTACCGTCCGTTTCCTGGCCGGTGCGGCCGGGATGCGTCAGTTCCTCGACATCGGCACCGGTCTGCCCACGATGCAGAACACCCACGAGGTCGCCCAGCAGATCGCACCCGAGTCCCAGATCGTCTATGTCGACAACGATCCGCTGGTCCTGGCACACGCCCGTGCCTTGCTCGTCAACACCACCCCCGAGGGGGTGACCAGCTATGTAGACGCCGACTTCCACGACCCGGACCTGATCATTGCCAACGCCCGCAACGTGCTCAACCTCACCCAGCCGGTCGCGGTCATGTTCATGGGGGTACTCGGCCACGTCGCCGACGACGACGAGATGCGCTCCATCGTGGCGCGGGTGCTGGCCGCCGTCCCGTCCGGCAGCTACCTGGCGCTATACGACGGCACCGAGACCGAGGTCGGCCACAAGGCCGCCGAGGAGTACGCGGAAACCGGGGCCATCCCCTATCGCTTGCGCAGCCCTGAGCAGGTCGGCCGGTGCTTCGACGGCCTGGAGATGGAGGCTTATTCAGGACGCGCGTACGGTTCAGCATCACCGCAGCTCAGACGTGGTGGAGCATGATCTACTTCTCGCCCGTGAATAAGCCTCATGGTGGACCCCGGTCTAGTGCCGATCACGTTGTGGCGACCGGACACCGCCGAGATCGGCGAGATCAAGCCGATCAACGGCTACGGCGCCGTGGCACGCAAGCCGTGAAGGGCGTAACCGACTCGTGCGCCTCGCGCACCAGGTTGTGCCGACTCGCGCACCAGATCGTACCGACTCGCGGGGGTTAAGTGAGTGCCAGCTTCTGTAGGCGGTCGGCGACCAGGTTGAGTACGCCTTCCGGGCTGCGCTCCAGGCGGCCGCGGACCAGTAGCGCCGAGCTGCCGATCGCCACCGTGCGGTAACGCGCCCACAACCCCTCCGAGCAGGTGACGTTGAGCATCCCGCTCTCGTCCTCGAGGTTGAGGAACGTGACCCCGCCCGCGGTGGCCGGGCGCTGCCGGTGCGTGACGAGCCCGCCGACCAGCACCCGCGGCGGCCGGCGCTCCGGGTCGTCCGGATCGAGGTGGCGCCCGAGCGCGTCGAGCCCGTCGATCCGGACGGCGCCCAGGCCGTCGAGACGATCCCGCAGGTGCTGGACCGGGTGACTGTCCGGCGACACACCGGTGGCCCACACGTCGGCGACGGTCAGCTCGGCAGCGGTCAGGCCGGGCAGCGCCGGGGCGTCGAGCCCCACGGCGGTGCCGGGCAGCTGTTCGGGACGCACCGCGGCCACCACCCCGGCGGCCCACAGCGCCGAGCGGCGGTCCACCCCGAAGCAGCTGAACGCGCCCGCCGTGGCCAGGGCCTCGGCCTGCGGCACCGTGAGCCGCACCCGCCGCGCCAGGTCGGCGAGGTCGCGGTAGCCCCCGCCGCGTTCGCGCTCGGCGTCGATCTCCTCGGCGAGCTCGCGCCCGATTCCCCGGACCTCGGCCAGGCCCAGCCGGATCGCCTGCCCGCCGGTGCTGCGCGGCTCGGGCGCCAGCACCGCCTCGGCGCGGCCGAGGTTGACGTCGGGCCCGCGGGCGAGGACCCCGTGCCGGCGGGCGTCGGCCACCAGTGACTGCGGCGAGTAGAACCCCATCGGCTGGGAGTTGAGCAGCGCCGCGCAGAACGCCGCCGGGTAGTAGCACTTGAACCAGGCGCTGTAGTAGACCAGCGACGCGAAGCTGATCGAGTGGCTCTCCGGAAAGCCGTAGTTCGCGAACGCCAGCATCTTCGCGAAGATCGTGTCGGCCAGCTCGCCGGAGATCCCGTTGGTCGCCATGCCAGCGTAGAACCGCCCGCGCAGGCGCTGCATCTTCTCCTCCGACCGTTTGGATCCCATCGCGCGGCGCAGCTCGTCGGCATCGGCGGCGGAGAACCCGGCGACGTCCACGGCCATCTGCATGAGCTGCTCCTGGAACAGCGGCACGCCGAGGGTCTTGTCCAGCGCGTTGGCCAGCAGCGGGTGGTCGTGTTCCCAGTGCTCCTGGCCGCGGCGGCGCCGGATGTAGGGGTGCACCGAACCACCCTGGATCGGGCCGGGCCGAATCAGCGCGACCTCGACGACCAGGTCGTAGAACGTCTCCGGCCGCAGCCGCGGCAACGTCGCCATCTGAGCGCGCGACTCCACCTGGAACACCCCGACGGAGTCGGCGCGCTGGAGCATCGCGTAGACCTCCGGGTCGGTGGGCGCCAGCTCGTGCAGCTCGACGCGCCGCCCGTGGTGGGCGGCGACCAGGTCGATCATCAGGTGCAGCGCGGTGAGCATGCCCAGTCCGAGCAGGTCGAACTTGACCAGCCCGGCGGCCGCGCAGTCGTCCTTGTCCCACTGCACGACGGTGCGACCCGCCCGCCGCGCCCACTCGACGGGCACCACCTCCGACACCGGCCGATCGCAGATGACCATCCCTCCGGAGTGGATGCCGAGGTGCCGGGGGAACCCGAGCAGCTCACCGGCGAGGGCCACCACCTGCTCGGGCATCCCGGCCGGCGCGCTCGCCGCGTCCAAGCCGTGCCAGCGCTCGATCTGCCTGCTCCACGCGTCCTGCTGGCCCGGGGAGAACCCCAGCGCCTTGGCCATGTCGCGCACCGCCGAGCGCGGCCGGTAGGTGATCACGTTGGCCACCTGCGCGGCCCGTCCGCGCCCGTGACGCGCGTAGACGTACTGGATGACCTCCTCGCGACGGCCCGACTCGATGTCGAGGTCGATGTCGGGGTAGCCGTCGCGGGCCGGGGACAGGAACCGCTCGAACAGCAGCCCGTGCGCCACCGCGTCGACGTTGGTGATGCCCAGCGCATAGCAGACCGCGGAGTTGGCGGCCGAGCCCCGGCCCTGGCAGAGGATGTCGCAGCGGCGGCAGAACTCGACGATGTCGTGCACGATCAGGAAGTAGCCGGGGAAGTTCTTGTCCTCAATGATGCGCAGCTCCTTCTCCACCGTGGCGACGGCCCGCGGGTACTCCGCGTAGCTGCCGTAGCGCCGGGCCATGCCGCGGTAGGTGAGCTCGCGCAACCAGCTGGCCTCGGTGTGGCCGGGCGGCACCGTGAACGGCGGCAGGTCCGGCGCCACCAGGTCGATCGTGAACGCGCACGCGACGCCCAGCGCGGCCGCCCGCGCCACCGCGCCGGGGTACCGGTGGTCGAACCGGGCCGCCATCTCCGCGCCGGAGCGCAGGTGGGCGGTGCCGGCCGGGGGCAGCCAGCCGTCGGCGTCGTCGAGGCTGCGCCGGGCACGCACCGCAGCCAGGGCGGTGGCCAGCGGAAATCGAGCAGCGGTGGCGTAGTGCGCGGCCGTGGACGCGACCGTCGGGAGGCCGGCGTCGCGCGCGAGCTCGGCGAGCGCGTCGTTGCGCTCGGTGTCGGTGGGCAGCGCGTGCTGGGTGAGCTCGACGGCGACGTGCTCGGCGCCGAACCGCTCGACCAGGCCCCGCAGCTCGCGAGCGGCGCCGGCGCGGCCCCCGGTACGCAGCGCCTGGGGCACGGCACCCTTGCGGCAACCGGTGAGCGCGAGCACCCGACCCGCGGTGAGCCCCGTGACCTCCTCGAGGTCGTAGACCGGGCGCCCCTTCTCCTGCCCGCGCAGCTGCGCCGCGCTGATGGCCCGGCACAGCGCCCGGTAACCCTCCGGGTCGCGAGCGAGCAGCAACAGGTGGCTGCCCTCGGGGTCGGCCACCCCGTTCTGCGGGGCCGTGAGCCCGAGGGAGAGCTCCGCCCCGAAGACCGTCCGCACGCCCAGCTCGGCGGCCGCCTCGGCGAACCGGACCACGCCGTACATGCCGTCGTGGTCGGTGAGCGCGATCGCGTCGAGCCCCAGCCGGGCGGCCTGCTCGACCAGCTCCTCGGGGTGGCTGGCGCCGTCGAGGAAGCTGAAGTTGGAGTGGCAGTGCAGCTCGGCGTACGGCACCCGCGGCGCAGGCTCGGGCTCACTCCGCGGTACCTCTGGGGTGTTCCGACCCCTCACCAAACTCGAACACATGTTCGAATACTAGCTCGATCATCGTCCGTACGTACGGTGGAAGCAGACGTACGTTCATCAGGAGGAGACCGTGACCGTCAGCCCGACGGAGGGGGGTGGTGAGCGGAGTGACGAAGTCCAGGCGGGTCCGGTCGGCGGGTTACTCGGCGTCGGAGATCTCGACCCGGCGTCGGTGCTGGTCGATGGAGATCCGGCGGCAGTGCAGCATCGGGACGCCGGGGTGGAGGTCCCACAGCTGTGCGTCGGCGGTGGTGGGCATGTGGGCGGTCACCTCGTCGATGATGGTCATGATCTCGATACCGACGGTGGAGAGCTGGTGTTGGGTCCCGCCGGGCCAGGGCTCGTTGGCCGGGTCGAACAGGGCAGGGTTCGCCCGCACGTAGGCCTCGGGGATGTGGGAGACGCTCCACGCTTCCCGGCGCCCGGTCCGAGGATCTGTCAGCTCCCACGCCCTGCGCAGGACGCGGTCGCCGGTCTCGATCTCCAGGGCTGCTCCGACGTCGGCGTCGGCGAGGACCACGTCGTTCACCGAGCGCTCAATCGCAGGTCACACACCAGGCTGAATGTATACGTGCGAACATACCCACACGACTCCTTAGCGTTAAGGCGTCGTACAGACGGGTGACGTATGGCTAGTCTCCTCTACCGATGTAACAGTTCGGCGGTAGTGATGAGTTGCTTGTGGCCGACGAATCTTCCGGTGACCAGTAGTCCGGCCGCGTGAGCTTCCTGTCCGGCGTGGCTGGCGCAGGCGTCGGTGACGACCCATGGCGTGAGGTTGCGCTCGAACGCGTCGACGGCGGTCTTGCAGACGCAGGATTCGGTCGCGATGCCACAGATCACCAGATCGGTCCAGCCGTGGTGCTTGACGAGCGCCGCGCCGTCCTCGGTGAAGAGGGTGTAGATGGTCTTGTCGAGGATCGTCGAGCCGGCCGTGTAGGGCGCAAGTTCGGGGATGAGGTCCGTCTCAGGAACCTCACGCATCCGCTTCCAGCCGATGATCCGCTCATAGGGGCTGTTCTCGTAGTTCAGGAATCGGGTGAACACCGTGTCACCACCGGATTTCTGCCACTCCTGCACCAGGCGCACTATCGCGGGAACGACGTGCCGCGAGTGGGAACGAACGAAGCCGTTCTGTACGTCGACGACGATCAGTACGCTGTTGGAGAGATCCATCCGAGTTATCGCCGTCCTGCGAGTGGGGCCATGTCGCGCAGGATCGTGTGCGCGTCGACCAGTTGGGTGGTGAGCCTGCTGGTGTTGAGGATCGCGTCCTTCATCATGCGCTGCTGCCCGGTCTCACGGGGCCGCGCGGCGGTGAGCCGGGATAAGCAGGCCCGCAGGAACCGCCAGCCGTAGGACTCGGGCACGATCGGATCATCGCCGTTCTCGATAACTTCGGAGATCATATTCGTGTAGCACCAGAGGGCCTGCACGACGGTTTCGAACGACGCGATCTCCTCCGGCGGGACGGCCCGGGCGGGGCACAGGGGCAGGTAGGAGACTCCGGACCAGCTGGCGTAGCCGATCGCCACCCCGTCAACGCCGAAGGTCTCGACGTCGGGACGGGAGAACCCATCGCGAAAGCAGGCGCGCTCGGCGACTTCGGCCTTGGCCACGATGTGTGCTGACGGATCGCCGTCGTGACGGTCCAGCAACACCCCCGGGGCGCACAGTAGCCGCATGGCGGTGTGAAGGTCGTCCTCGCACGGCCAGTGGGAGTCGTGCAGACAGTAGGTCGACAGCACGTAGGCCGGCGCCGGCCGGCCGAGCGTGGTCCAGCGTTCGGCGACGAGCGCGGCGACGGTCTCACGCGCGGCGCGATAGCTGGTCTTGCGCCAGACGGCCAACTCGGAGATCGAGTGGAATGTGCGCTCCTCGACGATCTCGGCGACCAGCACCCCGAACTCGAACAGCGACAGGGTGCACATGCCTGCGGGGTAGGGGACGGAGACGACACGGGTCGGCAACCATTCACACATGTGGTCGGTGAAGCTGGAGTCGAAGGTGAGAGCCTCGACCGCGCCGCAGCCCAGGTACATCGGGACATATTTGCGGCTGGTTACCCGCCAGCCACGGCCGCGATCGGCGACCGGCAGACGGTGCGCCAAGCTCGAATCAACGATCGACGCACGTAAGTCAGTGAGGGTACCGTTGACGTGCAATGCCTCATCGCACGCTCTCGCGAGGTCGAGACTGGGTGGCCGGATCGCGTTCTCCGCCTTGGAGACGGTCGACGGATCGTAGTTGACCAGCTTCGCGAACCCCCGGCAGGAAAGTCCACTCTGCTCACGCAGGCAACGTAGTTCTGCCCCCCAGAGATGCCAGCCGCCCTTCTGAGGAGATAGATCGTTAGACCGGTGAGCCATGGCACCCCTGTGTGGACATGTGGCCAAACGAGCCGTCTACATGCCACATGTTCCGCGCACGGGCAAGGATCGGTGACACTTGTCTCGTGGTCATCTCAGGCACCCGAACCGTTCGGATTCTTCGCGAACCACCAGGTCCCCGGATCCGATCTCTGAGAGCTGTCCGATGCCCCAACGGCTCAGCCCGACACCCTTCGCAGTCTCGGAGGTGGTAACCAGCTTATCGGTCATGACGCGATCGTCTCACAAGACCCCACCACTCAGATCACTCACAAGCATGGCTGGCTCGGCTAGACGACCACCTCACGACCGAGGGAGGTGGAACATGATGACGTCCCAGCCTGATCACCCTGGCCCAATACAACCACACGTGGATCAGCCACGGTGGGCATGCTGCCGAGACGATGGCCACCACAACAGTGGGCGCCCTCATGTCGCCGTGACCAGCGGGACCATGCCGAAGCGCTGTGCAGCCAGGCTGCTTCTCGCAGAAGGCCTCACCTTGCTCAGCTCTGCGGACGCGGTCCCTGACCTGCATCGGCGGCATCACGTCCTTCATCAACGACCTCAATCCCGGGAACACCGACCGGGATGCCGCCGGAGAGGACTCCCAACCGCCGGGCAGCCGGTCGGTCACCAGCCCGCCCCGAGGAGACCCACATCATGCCGGCTCAAACCTACGACCCGTGGCGCGACGCCGACGGCACCCCGATCCCCCCGCAGTGCCGCGTCGTACAGATCGCGATCGACAAACAGTACGGCGCACTACCGTCCCGACTACACCACCACGGCCAGGTCCTCGGCCACGGCATCAACCGCCTGACCGTGCAGTTCGACGACCACACGACGGTCAACATCCGACCCCACCTGGTACGCGTACTCACGACACCGGACAGTCACTGATACCCACCACCGTGATGGCTCCCCCCGACAAATCGACCCGGGCGACGCTGCGTGATCGATCATCCCTGCCCACCCGAAGGACGTAGACCGTCGTGACAACATCGAACACCACACGGCCCGCGACACACCCGGACACCACCCCCGAGCAACGGTGCCTGCGCTACCGCCGCGACCACCACCTGCCCGCCACCGTCGACCCCACGTCCCGACGGATCCTCCTCCCCATCGGCGGCCTGATCGGCGCCATCACCATGCCCACCGCCCTCGGCCACCGCGTCCTCGCCGGTCTCCGCGTACGGATGCTCACCGGACCGGTCATCGCACACCCCCACACCCACCGCTGGACCTTCCTCACCGGACCCGGCCACACCCTCACCGAGACCGTGCACGCCGACCTGCTCCAGTTACAGACCTCGGTCGCCCATCCCGGAGACGACGTCGTCCTGCCCTCCCCCGACGACGAACACCTCGGACGCCGGCACTGGATCCACAACCCCGACACGCGCAGCGACCTCCCCCCACAGTCCGCGGTCATCGCGACCACCACGGCCATGGCGCCACCAGCATGACACCACGTCCCCTCTTGCGTAGCGACGAAAGACGACCACACGATGCCGGCCGAGAATCCGCCCTCCGCGCCGGAGCCTGCCTACCGCGCCACCATCACGGCCTCGACGCTCGACGACAACCGGCCACGCGGGCAGATCGTCGTCACGACCACACCCGTGTTCAGTGAGCATCTCGCCGCACGGAGTGCCCTACCCGGCGAGACGGAGTACGCCGATCACGTCGACTACCAGCGCATCATCCTCACCTGCCCCGACCGGACCGACTGCAGCCGAGCCGACGCCACCCGCCTCGCAGCCACGCTCATACTCGCCGTCATCGACTCACTCGACCGCGGAACGCTGCGGCACGACGACGCACTCACCCTCCTCCGCGAGATCAACGACCTCCTTCCCGCGCTCAACCGGCTACGCACCCAAGCCATCACCTCCGCACGACAGGCCACGCCGGCCACCGACGACCCCCCGGCCGCGTCATGACCGCCACCGACCCGACGATGCCGGTCTGCGTGCTGCTCACCGAACGCGGACACGGCGACCTCAGCATCGGACACCCCTACGACACCTTCTGGCGCATCCCCCGCCACCACACCGGCAGCCTGCGCCGCGCCCTCACCGACGCCCTCACCGGCTGCGGTCTCCACCAGCACACAGGTGCACCCGGCCACTGGGACGGCTCACCCGACCTGCCGAAGCTGCCCGGAAACATCACCGTCTGGCGCGACGACGACACCACCCTGACCATCGGCCACGCCGCACAAGCCCACCACCGCGTCCGGACCGAGCACACCGAGGCGCTCCGCGACGCGATCCTCGCCGCCCTCCACGACCGCGCCACCGACCCAGGACGAGACCCCGCACCACCCTGGCCGACCACAGAACCAGCACCGAGCAGCACCGCACCGACCACCGACCCGCCTTCAGCCGACACGAGTTGCCGGCTTGGGCAGCACAGCAGCTGACTCCCGATCGACCGATACAGCGTCGACGAACAAGACCGCGTCCGGGGTGGCTGCACAGGTCGAATGGACCACCGCAGGACCGGGCCATATAAGCGAACAAAGAGGCTTGGTGCTTGGTGCTTGGTGTCAAGTGGTGGGTGCACCACCAGCCTCTACCAGAAATTCGTTGAGGACCTCGGCCGGCTTCAGCCTTCGCAAGCCTCAGAGGTGATGGCCAGCTTGTCTTCCATGACGCGATCATCTCACGAGCCCACAGCCCCGACACGCTGAGCGACTTTCCTCCGCAGTCTGCGGTCATCGCGACCACCAAGGCCATGTCGACAACGACACCGTGACAAACCGCCACAGCGCGCTGCTGACCAGGGACCGCCGGATCCGGAAGCACCTCGCCCTCGCGCGCTGGGCCAACGGCTGTTCGTTATTCCCGGACCATGCTGGTGGTGACCGTGCTCGGAGCGATCCGCTCTTTATCCGTCGACTGTTCGTGCCAGTGGCCGACAAGCTCGGCGAAGAGGCTGTTGCTCTGGAGCAGTTCGTCATAGCCACCCACCTCGGGGTCGGCCCCGTCCATGACCAGGATCAGTTCGGCCCGTAACGCCGAGCTGATCCGGTGGGCGATCACGATGAGGGTGCCGTGCCGGTCGGCAAAGGCCTGCTCCGCCCGTTGCTCGGCGACCGGGTCCAGGTGGCAGGTCGCCTCGTCGAGGATGATGACCCGAGCCGACGACAGGTAGGTCCGGGTGAGCGCGATGAGCTGGCGCTCTCCGGCGGAAAGATTGCCACCGCTCGGCGGGATCTCTGCGTCGAGGCCACCGAGCTGGGAGACCAACTCCTCCATACCAACGGCGCTCACCGCCTGCTCCAGCTCGCCGGTGCTCGCCTGCGGCCGCAGGTAGGTCAGGTTCTCCCGCACCGTTCCGGCGAACACGTAGGCCTCCTGAGGGATCAGCGCCACGGTGTGCCGGAGGTGGTCCTCGTCGACGTGCTGCAGGTCGAGCCCACCGAGACGGATTTTACCGTGCTGCGGGCCGGCCAGCCGGACGAGCAGGTTGGCCAGCGTGGACTTGCCCACCCCGCTCGGGCCCACCACAGCCAGATGCAGACCTTCTCCGACGGCGAGGGTGAGATCGCGAAGGACGGGCTCGGCCGCGGGAGAATAGGCGAACGTGACCCGCTCCAGCTCGACGTCGTGGCCGGACGGGACCAGCCCGGACGAGCCGTCCCGGGCGACCGGCGGCTCGGCACTCACCTCGGAGAGCCGGGCGAGCACCACTCCGATATTGACCAGGATGGTGCCCCCGCCACTCACCAGCATCTGGATGGCCGGCTGGAGCCCGCTGAAGAGGTAGATCGCGGCCCCCGCGAACTCCCCGACGGTCAGGTAGCCGTTCGAGAGCAGCCATGGAGCCAACACCAGCAGAGCGAGCAGGGGGACGTGCGCTCCCAATGTCACCACCGGCAGCCGCAGCATCCATGCCCGCGCGAAGGACCGCTGGGCGGCGGCCTCGGCGTCGATGGATTCGCCCACCGCACGGGCGGCGCGCGCCTCCGCCGCACAGACGATGACGTCACGCACGCCCTCGACTACCGGCTCTGCGCTCGCCCCCACCTGCTCGCCGCACAACACAACGTCTTGATAACGGACGACCGCGGTGCGCAGCAGCACGGCGAACACCCCAAACGCCAGCAGCACGAAGGTGCCGACGACGAGGGCGAGCAGGGGTGACAGCACGGTGAGCCCACCGACGGCCGCGATGCTGGTAGCAAGCATCTGTCGGGAGCTGCGGAGCAGGGCCGAGAACAGTCCCCGCACCGCCTCCACCTGCACGGTGGCCTGCGCCACGCTCGATCCGCCCACCTCCTGCTCCCCCTCGAGTGCGCGGCGCAGCGAGGCGGTGACCACGCCGGCGAGCAGGCTGTCCCGTAGCGGCTCGACGGTCGAGGCCAACCACGGATAGGCCTGTCGGGTTCCCCACGCGCCGAGCGTGTACAGGAGCGCCAACCCCGCGAGCCATCCGAACCCGACGAGCAGCCGATCGGCCAGGAAACCGTCGTCGAGGGCACGGGCGATGAACAGGCCGGAGGCGAAGGTCGGCACCGCCTCGAGAACCGACCAGGCACCGAGGCGCCAGAGGGCCCGGCGCTGGGGACGCAGGTGCCGACCGAACAATCGGGCGCCCTCGGAGAGGTTCATTTCGGTGCCCCCGCGTCGATGACCGGCTGTTCGCGGGCGGCCGGCAGGTGCTCCCAGTCCGTAACGAAGACCGCGCGGTAATCGGGGTCTGACCACAGCTCACGGTGGGGAGCGAGCGCCCGGACCCGGCCGCCATCGAGCCAGGCAACCAGGTCCGCCCGGGCTGCGGTGGCGGCGCGGTGGGCCACCACGATCGAGGTTCGATCCTTGAGTATCCACGCGAGCGCATCGGCGACCTTCATCTCGGTGGCGGTGTCCAGGCTGCTCGTCGCATCGTCGAGCACGACCACCCGCGCCCCGGTCGCGATGGCCCGGGCCAGCCCCAGACGCTGCAGCTCACCTCCGGACATCCGGACCCGGCTCAGCGGGGTGTCGTAACCCTCGGGAAGCAGCCGGATGAACTGATCGGCCTGCGCGGCCTCGGCTGCTGCCTGCACGTCGGCCCGCGACACCTCCCGCTCACTGTAGGCGATCATGTCGTGCACCGTCTCGCCGAGCAGGGCGGGACGTTCGAAGGCGTAGTTCACGATCCGCCGCAGCGTGTGGAGATCCATGGTGGATACCGGAACCCCGTCGAGCAGCACTGTACCCTCGTCAGGATCGTGAAGGCGGCCGATCAGGGACGCGAGCACGGTCTTGCCGGTGCCCGACCCTCCGACGAGCGCCACGCTCGTACCCGGTGACACCGAGAGGTCGAGGTGGTAGAGCACCGGCTGCTCGTCCATCGTGACGCTGACGTCGCGCAGCTCGAGCCGGCCCAGTCCCCCGGGCGGAACCGCCACGGGCCGTGCGGGAGGCACGACCGTGGGTGTGGTCTCGAGAACCTCGCCCACCCGGCCGGCCGCCACCTGGCAGCCCAACAGCGAGACCACGGTGTCCACCAGCCCGACCGACCTCAGGGCCAGCACGACGTAGGCCGCCGCCGCCACGATCTGTCCTGCGGTGATGTCCCCGGCGACCAGCGCGAACCCGGCGACCGACAGCACCAGCACCTGGAGCATCGGGGTGAACAGCGCCATCTGCCAGCTCGCCCGACGCTGTACCTCCCACACCTGCTGTCCGACCTGGTGCAGTTCGGGCAGGGGCTGCAGAATCCGGTCGATCTCCTGTGGAGAGGTTCCGCTCGCCCGGATCGTGTCGACGCCCTGGTGGGCGTCGAGCAGCCGGGCGCCGATCTCCGCCAGACGTTCCTGGTAGCGGACGAACAGATCGCTCGCCTTGGTGACTAACCGCCGGAGCAGCATCACCACCACCGGTACACCGAGCAGGAAAGTGAGCGCCAGCCTCAGGTCGATCACCGCCAGGGCCACCACCGCCCCGACGCTGACCAGCATCGTGCGCGCCACGTCCAGGAGCCGGGGAAGGAGGCTGGAGGGTGTGTCGGCGTTGACCGTCAGCCGCGCGAGCAGGTCACCGGGGGGAAACCGGCGCTGGCCGGACACCCCGAGTGCGAGCACATGGTCCACCAGCCGGTGCCGCAACCGGGCGGTCATAAAGCTTTCGTAGTAGGACCCGATCAGCTCATCGAGTGCCTCGATTATTGTAACCACGGCAAGCACCACCGCGAGCCATACGAGCGCGCGGGACAGGCCCTGTCCGGAGGTGGCGGCGTCAATCGCGGCAGCCAACGCACCGGGCAACAAGAGGATCGTACCCCCTCCGGCCAGGGTGACCATGACCAGCAGCACCACCAGGACCCGGGGGCGACCCGCATGGTGTCGGAAGACCCGGTTGCCTGCGGTCCGCATGACGTCAGACTGCGCCTGTGGCCCCATGCGGCGGGCGAGCGTCCGACTGAGCCGGCTCGCGGAGGGGGGCATCGAATCTCGTCTCGTCTCGTCTCCGGGTAGTTTCAGGGATGGCGAGCTGGGCATCGAGGCGGGCATACCCCGCCGCGATGCCCCGCTCGCGTCTACCGTAGAGCCGTCTCCGACCAGTCCGGAGCAGGTGGCGCCGACCGCGCCCAG
>JBBSQN010000069.1:0-27774 GCA_038257875.1 Mycobacteriales bacterium | reverse complement strand
TCCAGCACCGGTTGGGTCGTCGTCGAGGACACGCACCGACACTACCGGAAACCAGGCCAGATCTCAGCTATTTTCGGGAACGATCAGGTCACGAAAACCCCAGGCCAACACCCGAATCCATCAGCGACTTCCGGAGGTCTGGGGCCTGGGCACAACTCGCCATTGCTGATCAGGATGCCCTGACCGCTGCACTGGCTCGGCTGCTCCTGCGATTCCGGGCCCTTGAGCCGCTCTACGTCTCCCGAAGTGACCAGCACCGCTACGACGTGGCGCTGCGACAGGTCGAAGGCGCCTGTCACACCGACTACATGTGGCGGGCTAGCAACGGCCTGTACAGCGACACCGGGCTACCTGCCGACCTCTCGGTCCGCGAGATATACATGGCCGAGTCGGTGCGCTGGCACCTCGATCGATCCGCGCCCGGGACGCGCATCGTGCTCGCCGCGCACAACAACCACATCCAGAAGACACCGCTGGTCTTCGACGGCAACCTGACCGTTCTGTCCATGGGGCATTACCTGCACCGGATGCTCGACGACGACTACCTCGCCCTAGCCGTGACCAGCACAGCCGATCACACCGCTGAGATGTACCTCGACAAGGACGCCCCGGACGGCTTCAGCGTCGCCGACACCCCCCTCGACCCACCCGAATCCGGAAGTGTCGAAGCCGCCGTCGTCAGCGCCGGGTGCGGACTCAGTCTGGCCGACCTACGACAGGCACCACGCGGTACCACCGATTCACCCGGCCTGGACCGCATCCGCACCCAAAGCACCTACATACACACATCCGTGCGCGACGCCTTCGACGCCGTACTCACCATCCCCACCATGACCATCGAGGCGAACATCGCCTTCTAAGACGCTGACGACGTTCACGCCGACAGGATCCACCGGACACGGGGCTTGCTACTTGATCGCGAAGCCCACCTTGCGCCCCTCCTCGGGGGCGATCTCGACGTAGGAGATCTGTCCGGCTCGGACCAGGTAAAGCCGGCCCTTCTCGTCGGTGAGCCGGAGCAGCCCGTCGTCGCTCTTCAGCGCGTCGTCAACCAGCGCCTGCACCTCATCCGGCGTCTGGTCGCTGGACACCACGAGCTCCCGCGTGCTCTCCGCGATGCCGATCTTGACCTCCACCGAAGACCTCCTGGTCGTGACGAGTGAACTACCGCAGCCCAGGCTAGTCGAGCGGTGCCGGCCCGGATGCCCCGGCCAGCCGGGACAGCTCAGTTCAGCCCGAGGTTCACCATCCGCTTGCCGTGGTTGGACTGCAGGCGTTTGAGCAGCGCGGCGATCCCGGAGAGGTCCCCGGAGCCCGTGACGATGAACTCGGCGAGCTCGTCGCGCTCGGCCACGATGTGCTGCGCCTGGGTGACGGCCTCGCCGAGCAGCCTGCGACCCCACAGCGCGAGCCGGTCGTGCACCTCGCGGCTGCTCTCGCACGCAGCCCTGACCTCACGTTCGGCGAACGCGCTGTGCCCGGTGTCGGCGAGCACCTTCTGCACCAGCGCACCGGTCGGCCCGGGGAGCCAGCCGGCGATCTCGCGGTAGAAGTCCGCGGCCAGCCCGTCGCCCACGTACGCCTTGACCAGCGACTCCAGCCAGCTCCGGGGCGCGGTGGACGCGTGGTAGGAGTCCAGCGGCGCGACGAAGGGGCGCATCGCATCCTCGACCGACACGCCCAGGTCCAGCAGGTGCTCCTCCAGCAGTCGGAAATGCCCGATCTCGGCGGCGGCCATCGCCGACAGCGCCGCACGGCCGGTCAACGTCGGCGCCCTCCTGGCGTCCTCGGCCAGCCGGTCGAACGCGGAGAGCTCACCGTAGGCGAGCACCCCGAACAGGTCGACGGTCGCCCGCCCCGCTCCGGCGGGATCCGCAGCCTGCGCAGTCACCATGGGCGAGAGCGTAAGACCGTCACGGCGCGTCCATCAGCTCGGTGGCGATCGCGTCGGCGATCGGCAGTCCGGTCTCCTCGGCCAGCCAGCCCCACTGGCCGACCGGGTTGCACTCCAGGAACCACCAGCGGCCGTCGGGGGTGACCGAGAAGTCGAAGGCCCCGAAGGTCAGTCCGAACTCGCGCAGGTAGGCCTGCACGCCGCGACGCACGTCGGCGGGTGGCTCGCACACCTCGTAGTGCAGGTCGTCGTGTCGGGAGCGCCAGTCGATCTCTGCCTCGGGGCTGCCGGCATGAGCGGCGACCGCGAAGCATCGGTGGCCGACGGCGGTGAGGCGCACGTCGGACGCCTTGGGGATCCACTCCTGGAGCAGGGGGAAGCATAACGTGATCGCCTCGTCGTCGAGGTCGTCGGCTTCCAGCCGGGAGGTGTAGCCGATGCGGGCCTTGTCCTGGTTGACGACGATCCCGGTGGACAGCGGCTTGTAGGCGAGCGCGCCGACCCTGGCCGCGAACGCGCGCACCTGGTCAGCGACGTTCGTCACGATCGATCGCGGAACCCGCAGCTCGCACTCCGCGGCGACCGAGAGCTGCCGAGGCCGCACGGTGGCCTCGACCACCGCGTTCGGCCGGTCGATCCAGCGCCACGGTTGGTCGGTGAGGACACCACCGAGCCCGAACACCGATTCCAACGCGGTGGGCTGAGCCTCCGGCACCGGCGTCAAGGCCCCGAACGCGAAGCGGACGGGGCTGCGCCGGTACACGCCGCGCACGGCACTCAGGTCGATCAGGCGCTTCCCGGCGCAGAGGTGACCGGGCCCGTCGATCAGATCCGCAGCGGCGTTGGGAGAGAGAACGCGCGGGGCGTCGTCGTCGTCGATCCGCTCGACCGTCGCGCCGTGGGTCAGCAGCGCGTCGACGGCGAGGTCGGCCGCCACGTCCTGAGCCTGCGCGACGACGAGCACGGTCGAGGCCCTCACGCCGCGTCCCCCGCATCCGTCTCGACGGGGAGCGACATGGGCGGGTCCGCAAACCCGGGCACGAGCGGTGTCATGGGGCAAGAGTAGGGCGCGGCTCGGCGAGCTGCTGAGGCGTCAGGGATCGAGCAGCCGGCTCTCACTTGCCAAGCGCGCGTTCCAGCTCTTTCTTCGTCATCCTCGACCGTCCCTTGATGTTGCGCTGCCGCGCTTCGTTGTAGAGCTGGTCGCGGGTCGGCCCGCCGGGGCCCATCCGCTTGCCGGAACGCTTCCCGCCGCGCTCTTGCGGTGACATGTCCTGCAGGGACGTCTTGCTCGCCTCCCGGGCCTCGCCGGTACGCGCCCGGTTCTTGTTCACCGTCCTGGCGGCGATCTCCTCCGCCCTGTCCTCGCCGGCACCGCGTTCCTCCTGGCCGGACTTGATGTGCTCGTACTGGCGTTCCCGCTTGTCACTCCAGGCCCTCGGCATCGTCCCTACCTCCGTTCTCGGTGCAACGACCGTGATCGCTCGGGTACCCGCATGCAGCCAGCCGGTAACCAGAAGATGGACGCGGTCGGTTCCGGCCGAGGCCGGCATGGGCGCCGGACCGGCGGATCGGACCCGGGTGGAGGACCATCGGTGGCAACGCACCATCGTGGAGGTGGACGTGCCGGAGGACAGACCGGGTTTCGGGCCGTTCGATGACCTGTTCGAACGACTGATCGGGAATCTCGAGACCACGCTGGGCGACGCCGTGCGCCGGCCCGACGCAGCGCCCGGGCCACGGGCCCACACCCCGCGGCTCGACCGATTCGGCCGCGACCTCACCGCGGCTGCGACGCAGGGCAAGCTGGATCCGGTCATCGGCCGCGACGCGGAGGTGGAGCAGGTCCTCGAGGTGCTGGCCCGTCGGACCAAGAACAACCCGGTGCTGGTCGGCGACCCCGGAGTGGGGAAGACGGCGATCGTCGAGGGCATCGCCCAGCGGGTGGCCGACGGCGAGGTGCCCGCGACGCTGCGGGACGTGCGCGTGATCTCGCTCGACTTGGCAGGCATGGTCGCGGGCACCCGCTACCGCGGCGACTTCGAGCAGCGGTTGACCGGGGTCATCGACGAGGTCGTCGCCGCCGAGCGGTCGATCGTGCTGTTCGTCGACGAGCTGCACGCGGTCGTGGGCGCCGGTGCCGCCGAGGGCGGGGCGATGGACGCCGCCACCGTGCTCAAGCCGGCGCTCGCCAGCGGCGAGCTGCGGCTCATCGGCGCGACGACGGTGCGGGAGTACCGCCGGCACATCGAGAAGGACCCGGCGCTGGAACGGCGCTTCGAACCGGTCCGCATCGCCGAACCCTCGGTCACCGCGACGGTGACGATCCTGCGGGGCCTGCGGCACCGCTACGAGCAGCACCACCGGGTACGGATCAGTGACACCGCGGTGGTCGCGGCGGCCGAGCTGTCCGACCGCTACCTCACCGACCGGTTCCTGCCCGACAAGGCCATCGACCTGATCGACCGGGCGAGCGCGCGAGCCCGGATCAGGGCGGGCCGCCCGGACGTCGTCGGGGCCGAGCGCGTGGATCAGCTGCGCCGGGCCCGGGACGTCGCCGTCGACGCCGAGGAGTACGAGCGCGCCCTGCTGCTCACCCGAGAGCTCGACGCGGCCGAGGCCACGTTCCAGGTTCCGGCCGGCGACGTCGTGATCACCGCCGACGACGTCGCCGCTGTCGTGGCGCAGAGCACGGGCATCCCGGTCGCGCGGCTCACCACTGACGAGCGGCACCGGCTGCTCGACCTGGAACAGCTGCTGCACCGACGCGTCGTCGGGCAGGACGACGCGGTGGAGGCCGTCGCCGACGCGGTGCGGTCCGGACGCGCCGGGCTCGCACACCCCGACCGACCCGTCGGGTCGTTCCTGTTCCTCGGCCCGACCGGCGTCGGCAAGACCGAGCTGGCCCGTGCCCTGGCCGAGGCGCTGTTCGGCACGGCCGACGCGCTGCTGCGCTTCGACATGAGCGAGTACGCCGACCGCAGTAGCGCGTTGCGGCTGGTCGGGGCGCCGCCCGGGCACATCGGATACGACGAGGCCGGCCAGCTCACCGAGGCGGTCCGGCGAACCCCTTATGCAGTACTGCTGCTCGACGAGATCGAGAAGGCGCACCCGGACGTCACCGGGACGCTGCTGCAGGTGCTCGACGCGGGCCGGCTCACCGATGCCCACGGCCGGGCGGTCGACTTCACCCACACCGTTGTGATCATGACCAGCAACCTCGGCGCGGAGCGGCTGCTCGCCGCGGCGACCGCCGGTCACACCGTCGAGCAGGTCCGGGATCCGCTGATGACCGCGGTGCGCGCGCACTTCCGACCGGAGTTCCTCAACCGGATCGATGACATCGTGCTCTTCCACGCCCTCGATCGCGCCCAGCTGCACCAGATCACCGGCCTCCTGCTCGCGCAGACCGGTGCGCGTCTGGGCGCGCAGGGCATCACGCTGGACGTGACCGACGCGGCGGTCGACTGGCTCGCCGAGCGCGGCTACCAACCCGAACACGGCGCCCGACCGATGCGGCGCACCATCGCGCGCGAGCTGGACCGCAGGCTGTCCCGCATGATCATCGCTGGCGATCTGAGCCCGGGTCAGCGGGTGGCCGTCGACGTGGCCAATGGCCAGCTGACAGTGACGCCCCCTGAGGCGTGATGCCCGCGCACCTGGCCCGGACGTCCAGAGGCCGTCGAGCTGGCGAGACTGTGCGTCCGGGTCCAGGCCCTCGACGCGGGTTCGGCTGCACGGCTCCCGGGGTAGCCGAGGCCTCGAACCGATCACCCACCCGAAGCCCGCTCGTCGCCGAGAAGCAGGTGGTGCCACTTGTCAACGCGGGCAGGGCTGCTGCCGAGGGCAGCCCTGCTTACCCGCCGGTTCGTCCAGTCGTATCAGCCGCCACCCAGCCGAGCTGGTTTAAGCTGGTCTGTTACGGGTAGTCTCTACGCAGGCCTGAGCAGGCCTGTCCGTCGAAAGTGAGAGGAGAGGTGACGTGGCCGAAGAAGACCAGGTGGACCTCGACGAACTTCACCGGCAGCAGACCAGGGCCCAGCCGCCCGGCGGGGCAGCGGCTCGCGGGCCGCAGACCGACAACCCGGGTGGATTCGATCCAGACGCACTGGTTCCCCCCTACGAGGGCCGCAAGGAACAGACCGGTGCGGCCGCTGAGGCCGACTACAAGGCCTTCCGTCCGGATGAGTACGCGCCAGCGCCCGGGGAGGGTCGGGAGATCTCCGAGGAGGAGCGCCAAGGCGTGGACCCCACCGACACCACGGCCGCAACCCCGCTCGGGGTGGGAGAGAGCACGACCCAGAGCGGCGAGGACCTCGCTGAGAGTGACCCGGAGGAGTGGGAGGAGACCGGGAAGAAGGGCGAGAGTCAGCGGCCCTATGGCAAGTCGACCGGCGACCAGGGTAGCGGCTGACCAACCGACTCCTCTGGCGCAGCCCGAACCCCGACGACGCCCGTTGTCGGGGTTCGGCACGTTCCAGCCCGGGCTGGTGCCACTACTACGATCGATTCGCCCGCGATCCGGCACAGTCTGATGTTCTGCACAACCGTTGCACTTCTCCCTCCTCCGTGGCCCACAGCGGTCTTCGCGGTGCTGGCCCCTGTCGCTGATCTAGCTGGTCAGGGCGCTCTACCGACCGCGCGATCACAGACTGCACCGACATATCTGTCCCGGAGGTAGGCGGCGCGTCAGCGACGCTGATCACATGACGCCGTTGGGAGGGCGTCCAACTCAACCGGGGAGTCCACGGTGGCAGTGCCGCATCTGCGGAGTCGGATGACGCAGCGGTCTACGGCCATCGTGATCACCTGTCTTCGACAGCGAGTACGGCATCCAGGCCGGTGATCGTCAAGACGCGGAGGATGATCGAGGCGGGATGGATGAGCACCAGCCGGCTGCCCGCCGCATGCAGGTTCTGGTGAGCCTCCACAAGAACCGCGAGGCCGACGACCGCGAGAAACTGCAGCGCGGCAAGGTCGACCACGACCAGCCGGTGGCCATCGCAGCACAACCGGTGCAGGGCTTCACGAAGTTGATCAGCACTGGACAGGTCCAGCTCTCCCCGCAGCTGCACCACACAACGTCCGTTGTCACCGACGATATCGATGTCGAGCAGCGTCGGACGGTACTGGTCAACCGGTCCTGAGAAGCTGCTCACAGTGCACTCCATAGACGGATCGAAGATCACGCATGCGTGAACCAACGGCATCCGAAGGAGCACTGCTGTCCAGCATGTCGCTGTAGCGGCTGTGAATCCAACCTAACGTCACAATAAGCTGCTCCACCGGGGCAGGCAACCCGACCGGACACGCGTCGGGCAGGTTCAGCTTCGGCATACGAGCTCGCAGCCCGGCTGGCGTGGTCCGTGTCGACGCCACGGAAAGTCCAGATCGAGCCCGGGCGGCTGATGATCTCGTTCAGATGTCATCGTCACCAGCTCCGCTGACTGCGCGACGGCCTGTCATGGTCGCACGGATGCCGCCAGGCAGGGGGCCCGCGTGTCCTTGCTTGCCGCAGTTTCAGCCGCCGGCAGTTGCCTGTCCGGCAAACGCTTTCTTGGCAGCCGCCAGTCGATGTTTCTCCACTCGCAAAAATTGATCCTTTGCGCGGACGATGAGGGTGGCCAGGTCCAACGCGGCCACCCGTGAATCCTCGGAACACGACGACTGCAGCGCCTCCCACATCGCCAGCTTGCCGGAGATACCCAACGCCAGGGCCTCGCACTCCAGAAGCCGACGAAGATCATGGGAGCCTACGAGGTACTCATTGATGACGAGCCTGCTGGCCTTCTCGGCCATCCAGCCGACCGCCTGCTTGACGGCGCCGCGCTCGGCACCCAGGACGCCGATGAAGTCCTCGAGAAGCTTCCGGTCCGCCTCGATCTCCTCGGCAAGCGTTCCGAAGAGCTCCTCCTCAGCGGAGTCTCGGGCGTCGGCGCGCAGCTTTCGGGCCATATCGACGCCGACAGCGGCCCCGCCCAGGTGATCGGTGAGGTACTCACCCAACTGCTCACTGGAGATCATCATAGCTCCCAAGATCGAAAATTGAGCCCGCCGGCGCTGTTGTATGCACCGCCACCCACCGCTAGCCAACCCTGGACTACCCAGGTGATCGGCTGCCCGCCGACCACCTGGCGCTGGAGTACCAGACACTGAGCTATCGGCCACCTGACGTTTCACTTCGAGCCAGCACGGGTACACCCAGCCTACCCACGCGTTCGCGCACGATACTACACGGAGGCACTCAGATGTCAACGGATGCAATCGTTCTCCTCAAAGAAGATCACAAAGGAATTCGAAAGTTGTTCCGCGACTTTCAGAACGCCGGAGAAAAGGCGATCGTGCAGAAGACTACGATCGTCGAGAAGATCATAGAAGCACTGACCGTGCACACGTATATCGAGAACGAATGCATGTACCCCGCGATCAGGGAATTGCTTCCAGGCATTGAGGGTTATTCAGGAGGGTCATGTGGATCTTGTAAGACCACGGTTGAGCTGCGGGGATGCGCCTCCGATCAAGATCGCTGAATAAGCCTCATTGAAGACGATATTCTTGAGTCGTACGAAGAGCATCATGTGGCCGACGTGCTCTGCATGGAACTGGCGGCGATGAACGCCAACAACGAGCGCTTCGACGCAAAGACCGCGGTTCTCATCGAGAACGTCACTCATCACATCGACGAGGAAGAGCAGGAGTGGTTCCCCAAGGTACGTGACGGGCTCGGTCGCAAGAAGCTACAGGAGATCGGCGAAAAGATGATCGAGATGAGAAAGAAGGCTCCGCATCGCCCGGAGCAACCCAGTGCGCTGAAGAAAGCCGTGGACGCCACCCTCTCCTGAGCTGCTGACCGATCCGCCATGTGATCACTGCCCGCGTGGTGACGGGCCGGGCTTGGCATCAGGGCGACTGATGGTCTCGACCAGGTCGGCGGCGACAGCGCGTAGCTTGATATTGCGCCGCTGCGAGATCGTGCGCAGTATCGCAAACGCCTCGTCCGAGATGCAGCGACGCTGACCCATAATGATTCCCAGGGCCTGATCGATCACCGAGCGGGATGACAACGCCGTACGCAGATGCTCGGACAGGGTGACCTCGTCGTAGTGGCGCAGCGCCGCGGTAATCGCGATCGCGGCCTGCCCAGCCAGCAGCGCTGCCAACTGACGGTCGAGATCACTGAACGCGTGGGCAGCCCAGCCGTAGATGTTGAGCACTCCGACCGGTTTATCGTCCACCAGCAGCGGTGTGGACAGGACCGACCGAACACCGTGGCTCATGGCGAGCAGCGGGTAGCTCTGCCACCGATCCTCGTCCGCGAGATCCACGGCGTGAACGACCTGCCCGGTGTCCAGGGCTTGCAGGCACGGACCTTCCTCATACTCGTATTGCTGTTCGTCGAGCAGCGCGGCCAGCTTATCGGCCGAGCCCACGGTCAATACCCGACCGTCTTGGGCCAAGCTGATTCCGCACGTCGCCGCCCCCTCGACGACCCGCACCGACAACTCCGCGACGCCTTGGAGCAACTCCTCGAACGACTCGGTCGACAACAACAGCCCGGCCAGTTCTGACAGCGCGGGACCAGTCTCATAAATAGAGGACTCCGCCATGCGGATAACGACCCCGCCCCGGCGGCCCACAGAACGGGCGCCGTATAGCCGATCGCCAAGAACGGCGGGACGGTAGGGCCCGTGACGCGAGGACGCTCCCAGTGCTGGTACCCTACACCCGACCGCTTTCGTCAGCCATCCCAGCGGGAGCGTCGTGTTCGCTGTCCGCGGCGTGCTCGACGGGAGGAGGTGTCACCCCGTGACCCTCCTGTACGGGTGAGGTCCACCGGTTCGAGGCAGGCGAGCACGGCCGCAGCAGTGGGCGCGATCGGAAACAGCTGATCCAGCTCAGCCACGTGCAGCGCCTGGCGCACCGTGTCGTGCTCGGCCGCCAGATGTAGCTGGGTCCCGGCCTCCATGGCCTGCCGGTGCAGGCAACTCAGGGCCGCCACGCCAGCAACCGTCACGGAGGTCACGTCGCCCAGGTCGATGACGACATGCGGTGCTCGGCTCAGCTGCTGGCCGACCCGCTCGGCCAGCAGCGGGGCGGACAGCGTGTCCAGCATGCCGCCGACCCGCACCACCACGACCTCGCGCGTGGGGGAATGCAGCCGCACCTCCAGGTTTGGCTCCGGTGTAGCGCCATCTACGAGGTACTCGAACTCACTATCCGTGCTGACCGTGACACCGAGGCCCGTCGGATCGACCTGCAGATTGCGTTGCGAGGTCGAAAGCTGCGGCTTCATATGAGCGTCCCCTTTGGCCGTCGAAAGCCCAGAGGCGCGACGCGGGAACCATCCGCTTTCACCTGGGCATACCCACCAGAACGGCTCGCGGCCCAACCAGAAGGTAACCTACCACAACCACGTGGCATCGAGCATGTCCCTGCCTCTCGATCCATGATCCGGCGGTCCGTAGTACCGAGCGTCCCTGCAGCTCATCGCGGCAGGCGCCAGCCCAAGCGGACCCGGGTGCCCGCAGCACTGGAGCTCAGTTCGAGCTCGTCGGCCAGGTGGTCGAGCAGCATCAGCCCCCGCCCGCGGAAACCGGTGTCGGCCGGCTGTGGACGCCACTGGCCGGTGTCGGAGACCTCCAGGACGAGGTTGCCGCTGACGGTGTGCTCCGCAGTGATCCACACGTGCCCAACCGCGTCCGGGTAGGCGTGCTCCACGGCGTTGGTCACCGCCTCGTTCACCGCGAACACCATCACTTCCACGAGTTCCTCGCCCAGGCCACCCGCCTGCGCCCACCGCTCCAGCCGGCGACGGACCTCGAACAGCTGCGATGGTGCAGCGACGACGTCGAACTGCAGGCGGTCGAACGGCAGGCCATTGCCCGCAGCCCGCGCGGCGCGGTACCGGCCTGGTGTTCCCGGTGAGGCGCGGCCGTCCCAGGACTCAGCCATCACCCGCTCCTCTCGTCGAGTCGTACCAGCGTCGGTCCCACGATCCTGGGATGCCCCGAACCCGGCCACGACAACCCCTGCGGCAGGCATCGATCGACTCGACCCACCCGTGGCGGGTCCCCGCGGTTGCCAACCCGGGTATGCTTCGCCTTAGCGCTGCACCCAGGAGGGGTGCGCGCTCCTGACGCGGCCGTCGGCTGGCGCCTCCGAGACGGGAGTGCCACCGGGCCGCAACGACATGGTGCGTGCAGCGCCTCGTCGGCTCTCCCGTTCGGCACCCTGTGCTACCGAGACAGGGTGGCCGGTGGTCGATGAGCCGGCCCCGGGCTCCTGTGCGCGGAGAGAGGCGATCATCCTGTCCGTCCCCAACGACACTTCGAGCGATACACCCGACAACTCCACAACCGCCGCCGCGGAGCTCCTCGACGAGGCACATCCGCTGCAGGCCGGCGCCCCCGTCCTGCCGGACGCCCCCACGTTCGCCGAGCTCGGCGTCCGCCCGGAGATCGTGCGCGCGCTCGCTGAGGCCGGCATCGAACGCACCTTCGCGATCCAGGAGCTGACGCTCCCGCTGGCCCTGGCCGGCGACGACATCATCGGCCAGGCCCGCACCGGCATGGGCAAGACCCTGGGCTTCGGTGTCCCACTGCTGCAGCGCGTCGTCCCGCCCGCGGAGCAGCCCGCCGCGAACGCCGACTGCGAGGCCGCCGATCGCACCAGGGACGTGCCGCAGGCCCTCGTCGTGGTGCCCACCCGTGAGCTGTGCGTGCAGGTCGCCAAGGACATCGCCGACGCCGGCAAGCACCTGGGCGTCCGCGTCACCGCCATCTATGGCGGCCGGGCCTACGATCCCCAGCTCACCGCCCTGCGCAAGGGCGTCGACATCGTGGTCGGCACTCCCGGCCGGCTGCTCGACCTCGCCGAGCAGCGCCATCTCGTGCTCGGCCGCGTGCGGGCCCTCGTGCTCGACGAGGCCGACGAGATGCTCGACCTGGGCTTCCTGCCCGACGTCGAGCGGATCCTGCGGATGCTGCCCGAGCAGCGCCACACCATGCTGTTCTCGGCCACGATGCCCGGCCCGATCATCGCGCTGTCCCGGGCCTTCCTGAACCGGCCCACGCACATCCGGGCGGAGGAGGCCGACCAGGGCTCCATCCACGAACGCACCCGGCAGCTGGTCTACCGCGCGCACGCGATGGACAAGGTGCAGCTGCTCGCCCGCGTGCTTCAGGCCCAGGACCGCGGCCTCACCATGATTTTCGCGCGCACCAAGCGCACGGTGCAGCGCGTGGCCGATGACCTCGCCGACCGCGGCTTCGCTGCCGCCGCCGTGCACGGTGACCTCGGCCAGGGCGCCCGCGAGCAGGCGTTGCGCGCGTTCCGCTCCGAGAAGGTCGACGTGCTGGTGGCCACCGACGTCGCCGCCCGCGGTATCGACGTCACCGACGTCACGCACGTCATCAACTACCAGTGCCCCGAGGACGCCAAGACCTACATCCACCGGATCGGCCGTACCGGCCGCGCCGGCAAGGAGGGCGTCGCGGTCACGCTCGTGGACTGGGACGAGATCCCGCGCTGGAAGACGGTCAGCGACGACCTGGGGCTCGGCATCCCCGAGCCGGCCGAGACCTACTCCACCTCCGAACACCTCTACGCCGATCTCGCCATCCCATCCGATGTCGCGAGCCGGCTGCCGCACTCGAAGCGCACCCGGGCCGGGCTGGACGCCGAGTACGTCGACACCGAGGGCGACCACGGCGGTCGCAAGCGCGGCGACCGGTCGGCGCGCTCCGCCGGCACCAGGCGCGGGCGCAGCGAGGACCTCGTCCCCGTGCAACGTCGCTCCCGCCAGGAGCGCACCCGTACCCGCAGCCGGGCCGGTGTCACCCTTACCGGCTCCACCGGTGCCGACGGGTCCGCCCCCGACGCCGAGCCGGTCGGCGCCACCACCGCGGCCTCGGACGGAAGCCCGGACACCGGCGTCGGTGCCGGTCCACGCGCCGAGGGCGACAAGCCGCGCCGTCGCCGCCGGCGTGGGGGCACTCGTCGTCGCGGGGGCCCCGGTGGCGAGGGCAGCGAGCAGGCCTCGGACGCGGCCGCCAGCTGACCCAGTTCCCGGTGCACACGACGAGGCTGCGCCCCGCGAGACGGCGACCCGAGAGGCGTCGCCGCGGTGACCTCGTCGTGGTGGCTGTGCTGGCGGTGCTGCTGCTCGGCGCCGCCACCGCGCTGTGGCAGACCAGCGCCGTCACCGACACCACGGCTGAACCGTCCGCGACCCCGATCGTCGCTCCACCGGCGGCGACGGGTGTGCCGGACACGTTCACCGAGGTGTGGCGGGCACCGAGTGCCGCCACGGCCGGTCCCGTCGTCGCCGGTCCGGCTGTGGTCACCGCCGACGGATCCACGGTCGTCGGGCGCGATGCGGTGACCGGCGCCGTGAGCTGGAGCTACGCCCGCGACCTCGCGCTGTGCACGGTCGGCTCCGGCTTTCCCGGGGCCGACAGCGGGATGGGGCGGGTGCTCGCGCTCTACGCCGGCGAGTCCGGCTACTGCAACGAGCTCACGGCGTTGCAGCCCGACACCGGGGCCAGGGTCGCCGCCCGCAATCCCGACGTACGGCCCGGTACGCGGCTGCTGGGCGCGGGCACGTTCGTGGTCGCGACCGGAACCGACTACCTGGAGGTCCTGCGCTCCGACCTCGTCAAGACCCTCGAGTACGGCGCCGTCGCCACCCCGGTGCAGGTCGGCCGCCAACCCCGCACGGGCTGCAGGTACGGCTCGACGGCACTGGTCGACGGACGGCTCGGGGTCCTCGAGCGCTGTCCCGACGAGGCGACCGACCGGCTCACGGTGCTCGTCCCCGACGGCTCGGACGGCGCCGAGACGCCGCAGGAGGAGTTCTCGGTGCCGCTGCCCGCGACCGGCGCGACGCTGGTGACACTGTCCGCCGACCGGGCGGCGGTCGCGCTGCCCAACCCGCCGCGACTGCAGCTGCTCGACGGGACAGGTCACCAGGTCGGCATGGTCTCCCTCGACGTCCCAGACGCCGACCTGGCGGCCGATCCTCCCGGCGGCGTCGCCGCGGTCGAGCACGATCCCGAGCGGGTCTACTGGTGGACCGGCTCGCGCACGCTCGCCCTCGACGCCACCGACCTCACCCCGCGCTGGACGCTCGAGGGAACCCTCGGCCCCGCGCTGGCCTACGGGGGAAGCCTGCTGGTGCCCGTACCGGCCGGGCTTGCGGAGATCGACCCCGCGCGCGGCACCGTGGTGCGCACCCTGTCGGTCACCCGAGCCGATCCCGCCGCGCCGGTGCGGCTCGCGGCCGCAGGGGAGGTCCTGCTCGAGCAGCGCGGCGACGAGGTCGTCGCGCTGCGTCCCGCTCCGTGATCGACTGGCGATGCCGCCGGGCACCGGCAACGCTGACGTGGTGAGCACCGCGCAGGACGCCACGGTCGACCCGGGTGGCTACTTTCCCCCCGGCAGCACGACACGCAAGGTCATCGGCGACCCGGCCGCACTGGTCGGTGGGTTCAGCGCCCTGTTCCTGCAGGCTCTGCACCCGCGTGCGATGGCGGGGATCCACCAGCACTCCGACTTCCCCGAGGGCTTCTGGCCCCGGCTGCACCGCACGGCCGAGTACGTCACCACGCTCGCCTTCGCCGACACCGCCACCGCGGACCGCGCCGTGGCGCGCGTGCGGGGTATCCACCGACGAGTGCACGGCATCGACCCGGTCACCGGACGGAGCTACTCCGCCGACGATCCCGACCTGCTGCGCTGGGTGCACGTCACCGAGGTGAGCTCGTTCGCCGCAGCCGTCCGCCGGCTCGGCCTGATCGACGACGCCGAGCAGGACCGGTTCCTCGCCGAACAGGTCCGGGCGGGCGCCCTGCTGGGTGCCACCGAGCTGCCGGCGAGCCGCGCGGAGGTGGCGGAGTACTTCGCCGCCGTCCGTCCCGAGCTGGTGGCGAGCCCGGTGGCACGACGCGCGGCACGGCGCCTTGCGATAGCCCCGCTGCCGCGCCACCTCGAGTTACTGACGCCGGCTCGACCTGTCTGGACGGCCGTCGCCGCGGTCGCGATCGGACTGCTTCCGTCCTGGGCCAAGGACCTCTACGGCCTGCCGCGGGTACCGGGCACGGGCTGGGCCGTCGAGCTGACCACCACGGCGGGGCTCGCCACGGTGCGGGCGGGGCTGCTCGGGTTCAGGCGAGCCACTGGGCGGCCAGCACCGCCGCGCTGACGCCGATGACGGCGAGCGCGGCGACCGTCCCGCCCGTTCCGGAGTGCCGGTCGGCGTGGCGCTGCGCCAGGACGGCCGCAGCGGCGGCCACGCCGTGCCATGCCAGCGTGCCCGGCCCCGGCCCCGGCGCCGTGGTCCCGGTGCGGCTGGCGATGAACCACGCAGCGCCCAGCACTACCACCAGCGCGACGAGACCGCCCGCGAGGAGCCCGGTGACCGCGCGCAACCGGACACCGATGCGACCCGTTCTCATGTCCTCACCCCGACGGATGTCGCCAACCTCACGATGTCGTCGACGTCACGGCGCGAGCAGGGCCCACGACGACCGCTCCGGACCGGCGGCCCGGCCCTCCGGGCAGTTCCGGCGCACCTCGCACGTCGAGCACCGCAGCGCGGGCCGCGGCGGGAACAGCGTCTCGGCGTCACCACCGGCGGCGAGCGCGGTCGTGGCAGCGGCCAGCTCGCCCGCGGTCTCCTCGGCCTGCCGGACGTACTCGCGCAGCGAGGCGCGGTCGTGCTGCCAGGTGAGCACCTGCCCGCTCGGCAGATGGTGCAGCTCGACCTGCGTGCACGGGCGGTGCAGGGTGCGCTCGGCCGCCACCGCGTACAGCGCGAGCGCCGGTGCCGCCCGGGTGTCCTCGACCGTCGGTACCACCCGTCCCGTCTTGTAGTCCACGATCACCAGTTCGGCGCCGCGCCGATCGATCCGGTCCACCCGCCCCTCGGCCACGATCCGCTCGGTCGCGACGGTGACCCACTGCTCCAACCCGACGGGCGCCACCACGGGATCGGGACCGGCGGCCAGTCCAGCCGTGTAGTCGGCGACCCAGTCGCGCGCCCGCCCGCGGTACACCGCGGCCTGCGCGGCGTCGCGGAACCCCTCGCTGGTCCAGTGCCGGTCCACCAGCGCGGCAGCCACCCGTGGCGTGCGCTCCGCGACCGGCACGTCGAACAGCGCGCGCAGGGCGAGGTGCACGACAGCGCCGAGGGTGTGGTGCGCCCACGCTCCGCCGCGCGGCGGCGGCGGCCGGTCCAGGTAGGTCATCCGGTAGCGGCGGGGGCAGTCTGTCCAGGTCGCGAGCCTCGACGGCGTGACCTTCACCAGCCGGGGGGTCGCGAAGTCGAACCCGAGCTGTGCACCGCCGTCCATCGGGAGCACCGTAAACCCCGGCCCGCGAGCCCGGTCAGCCGGTGAGGAGCTCGGCGCCCGTGGCACGGGAGAGCAGGTCCTCCAGGGCGTCCGCGGCAGTGGTCTCGGCGGCCATGGGTGTGATCTTGTTGGTGCCGTGGTAGTCGCTGGAGCCGGTGATCGCCAGGTCGAGGTCGGTGGCGAGCCCCCTGAGCAGGTCACGATCGGATGCGGTGTGGTCGGGATGGTCCACCTCCACACCACCGAGCCCGGCAGCGGCCAGCTCGACGATCACCGAAGGTTCGACGACCTGCCCGCCCCGGCGCGCGAGCGGGTGCGCGAACACCGCGACGCCACCCGCGGCGCGCACCATCGCGATGGCGGTGTCGACCGGGGTGTCGACCCTGGGCACGTGGTAAGGGCTGCCGTCGTGGAGCAACGTGGCGAACGCCTCGTCCACCGAGCCGACCACACCCGCCGCGACGAGCGCGCGGGCCAGGTGCGGCCGCCCGGCGCTGGCACCCGTGGGAAGCGCGGCGAACACCGCATCGGCGTCCACGGGGTAGCCGTCGGCCGCCATCTTCTCGATCATCCGGCGCAGCCGCTGCATGCGCTCGATCCGCAGCCGGGCCTGCTCGGCGACGATCGCGGGGTGGCTCGGGTCGAACAGGTAGCCGAGCAGGTGCACCGAGACGTCGAGGCCATCCCGGCCGGTCGGGCTGACACAGGAGAACTCCGCGCCACGCACCAGTGTCATGCCGCTGGGCAGCGCGGCGGCGGCCTCCTCCCACCCCGCGGTGGTGTCGTGATCGGTGATCGCGAGGACGTCGACCCCGGCCGCGGCGGCCGCCGTGACGAGTCCGGTCGGGCTGTCGGTGCCGTCGGACGCGGTGGTGTGCGTGTGCAGGTCGATCCGGGGACGGGTCACCGGCGCCAGCGGGGCCGCGCCAGCGCGCCGGTGGAGCGGGTCCTGCCCTTATCCCCGAACACCAGCTCGGAGAGCGCCTCGTAGACCTCCTCGGGGCGCGGCATGTAGTCGATGCGGTTGAGCGCCTGGATCTGACCCGCCGACTCGACGACCAGCGTGCCGTAGCCGAGCATCCGCCCGCCGAGGGAGCGCTGGAACGTCAGGTCGGTGACCTTGCCCAGCGGCATCATGCCGACCTTGTGCACGATGAGGCCCTCGGCCAGCATCAGCCGCCTGTCGGTGATCACGATGCGCTCGATCCACCACAGGATCGTCAGCACCGTGAAGCGCAGCACCGCGACCAGCGCCAGGTAGAACGCGACGTTGTCGATCAGCACGCTGTCCGGGCCGTAACCCTCGACGAGGACCACGGCCAGCAGGAACAGCGTCGTCTGCGTGACGTGCTTCCACATGAAGGCCCAGTGCTGGCGCACGCGGATGACCCGCCGCTCCGTCGGGAGCAGGTACTCGTCGATCTCGCGGGGGGCGAGCACGGACTTACACGAGCCGAGTGAAGAAGGTGGTGACGGAGTCCGCAGCGTCGCGCAGGACGCTCCCGATGTTCTGCACCGAGTTCGCCGCCCCGTCCGGCCGGGTGATCACGAAGAAGATGAGCAACCCGATCGCGACCAGCCCAGCGATCTTCTTGATGTTCACCGCACCCACCGTTCTGCGTCAGGAGACTCGACCGCTACTTTGTACCGCACCCACGCGGCTCATGGTATCCGGCACGCGGGCCCGTATGGTCGTGTTCGATGACCGAGCGTGATGTGAGCATCCCCTGTGTGGGGGCCTTGACTTATGCGGCTGACGGGCGGCTGCTGCTGGTCCAGCGCGCCAACGATCCAGGCCGCGGGCTGTGGTCGCTGCCCGGAGGCCGGGTGGAACCCGGCGAGGACGAGCTCGCGGCGCTGGTTCGGGAGATGGCCGAGGAGACCGGCCTGGTGGTGGCGCCGGGTGCGCTGGTCGGTCGGGTCCGCCGCGAGTCCTACGAGATCGCCGACTACCGGTGCGCCGTGGTAGGCGGCGCGCTCCGCGCCGGGGACGACGCACTCGACGTCCGCTGGTGCGATGCGGCCGAGCTGGCCGAGCTCCCCCTCGTCGAGCACCTCCTCGAAACCCTCACCACCTGGGACGCGCTACCGCGCCCGTGCGCGGATAACGCTGTTCAGGCGACGGTTTCCGCGCACGACCCCCGCAGGCCCCGGTCGGGTGGGAGTAATCTGGTCGGCGGCCCGGGACCAGCCTGGGACCCTGAGCACGGGTGAGGAGGTGGGCGCGGTGCCGACGGCACCCGGTTGCAGTAGTTGCCGTGTCCTCGACACGGTGACCTGCTGACGGTCTCCCCGGTCGGGACGCGAGTTCCACACGTCCGCGCGACGAGCACGGCTCTACGCGCGTCCCGAACGGCCTCCTGGAGGTACCCCGTGCCGACGCTGTCTCTGATCCGCCCGGCGATCCGTGCCGCATCGCGCCGGTCCGCGCACAGCCGCACGCCGCTGCTGTCCGATCTGCGCGTCCCCCATGTCGTCGACTGCGCTGTCTACGTCGACGGCGAGCGGCTGCCCGGACGGTGGACTCACAGCCACGCCCTCGCCGAGGTCCGTCGCCGCGACGAGGGGTTCGTCTGGATCGGGCTGCACGAGCCCGACGCCAGCCAGATCAACGGAATCGCGGAGATCTTCGACCTGCACGAGCTGGCCGTGGAGGACGCCGTGCAGGCGCACCAGCGGCCCAAGCTGGAACGCTATGACGACACGCTGTTCATGGTCCTCAAGACGGTCTGCTACGTCGGGCACGCACAGCCGACCACGGCCCACGAGATCGTCGAGACCGGCGAGGTGATGGCGTTCGTCGGGCCGGACTTCGTGATCACGATACGGTACGGCGACCACTCGTCGTTGCAGGATGTGCGGAACAGGCTGGAGGCCGAACAGCAGCAGCTCGCGCTCGGCCCCGCTGCGGTGCTGCACGCTGTCGCCGACCGCGTCGTGGACACCTACCTGGAGGTCACCACCGCCATCGAGAACGATATCGACGAGATGGAAGCCGAGGTTTTCACCCCGCGGTCGACGATGGACGCCGAGCAGATCTACGTGATGAAGCGCGAGGTGCTGGAGCTGCGCCGCGCCGTCGTCCCGCTCGGCCCGCCGCTGCGCAAGCTCACCGAGGGCTACAGCTCGCTGGTGCCGCACGAGGTGCGCTCGTACTTCCGCGACGTCGACGACCACCTGGTCACCGTCACCGAGCGCGTCGCCGGTTTCAACGAGCTCCTCACCACGCTGGTCGACGCCGTGCTCGCCAAGATCACGATGCGGCAGAACAACGACATGCGCAAGATCACGGCGTACGTCACGATCATCACGGTACCGACCATGATCGCCGGACTCTACGGGATGAACTTCGACAGCATGCCCGGCCTGCATTCCGACCTCGGCTACCCGGCAGTGCTGCTGGCGATCGTCGGGATCTGCGCGGGGCTGTTCCGCGTGTTCCGCCGCAACCAGTGGCTGTGAGCCCGCGCTCCCGACGCCCGGCCGGCCCGTTGCGTCGGCTGCGGCCCCCCGCCTGGGCCGACCAGCAGCCGACCTGGGCAGACGCGAAGCCCGGGTTGATCCGAGCCGCGCTGCACCGGGCGGCGCGACGGCCCTCGGGCGGCTGGTTCGTGCTGGCCGCCAGCCGGGAGGTCCGGCCCGGGCGCGCGTTCGGTCGCGTCGTCGCCGGCCGGGAGCTCGTGGCGTGGCGCGACGGCGCCGGTGTGCTGCACGCCGGCCCGGGCGCCTGTCCCCACCTGGGCGCTGCGCTGTCCGACGCCCCGGTACACGAGGGACAGCTGGTGTGCCGGTGGCACGGGCTGAGGCTCGGCGCGGGCGGGCGGGCGGGCTGGCGGACGCTGCCCGCCCACGACGACGGCGTGCTGGTCTGGGTGCGACTCGACGACACGGCCGGCGATGCCGTCACCGGCACCCCCGTGCTCGGCCCGCGCCCCCCGGCAGAACGCCGTCTCGCCGCGGTCGCCACGGTGATCGGACGCTGCGAACCCGAGGACGTGATCGCCAACCGCCTCGACCCGTGGCACGGCGCGTGGTTCCACCCCGGTTCGTTCACCGCGCTGCGGGTGCTGTCCGCGCCGCCACCGGACTGCCCGGCTGCCGCGGACCGGTTCCTCGTCGAGGTCACCTTCACCGTCGGCAGGCGACTCGGGGTGCCGGTGCACGCTGAGTTCAGCTGCCCCGACCCGCGCACGATCACGATGGAGATCGTCGACGGGGAGGGCACCGGCACGGTCATCGAGACCCATGCGACACCGTTGCGACCGGGCCCGGACGGCCTGCCCCGCACCGCCGTCATCGAAGCGGTGCTGGCCCATTCCGACCGTCCGGGCTTCGTCCGCGTGCAACGCCTCGGCGGCGCGCTGCGACCGCTGCTCAGCGGCGCCGCCAAGCGCCTCTGGCGCGACGACATCGCCTACGCCGAGCGGCGCTACGAGCTGCGCGCCCGCTCCTGACGCCCGCCACCAGCCCCGCCGGTCAGCCTGCTTCCTCCGACTTCGTCATATCGATTCCCTCGGCCGGTGTCGGCGCGTCGGGGTCGGCGTCGAGGTCGGCAGCCACGGGCGGATCGGGAGCTGCGGGCCGGCGGCCGAGGAACGTGTGCACGATGTGCTGCTGCCAACCCGGGACGGTCTGCACCCGCACGTCGTCGAACCCGGCCGCCGTCATCCGCCCGGTGAGCGCCTCGACCCCGTCGAACTCGAGCACGTTGCGCCACAGGAACCGGTACAGGTCGGCCGAGCCCGCGCGGATCCGCCCCATCGGGATGATCACACCCCAACTGATCACCGTCCACACCACCCGGCTGCGCAGCGAGTCCCGGACCGAGTAATCGTGCAGCGCGAGCGGAGCACCGGGCCGGAGCAGGCGGTAGAACTGGCGCAGCGAGGCGTCGCGGTCGACGAGGTAACGCAGCAGGTACGAAGCGAGGATGCCGTCGTACGGGCCGACAATCTTGATCTTCTCCAACTCGTCGACGTTGCCGTGCACGAACCGCACCTTCGGGGGCCACACCTTGCGCTGGGCGTAGGACAGCATCTCCGCAGAGGCGTCCACAGCGGTGATCTCGGCGTCCGGCGCCACGTCCAGCAGCGCTGCGGTGGACGCACCGGTGCCACAGCCCAGGTCGAGCAGCCGCAACCCGGCTCCGCGGTTCGGCAGGCCCATCCGCCTGGCCGACATCCGCAGGTGCTCGTGATAGCCCGGATTCGCGCCGACGAGCTTGTCGTAGCTGCGGGCGTGGACGTCGAACGCGCGGGCCGCTTCTGCCGGGTCGATGCGGCCGGGTTTGGGCGGAGTGGGATTCACGGCTGGCATCCTCGCGCATCCCGGGCGCCCCGTCACTGGTGACGCGGAAGGTGACGACGAACCACCCTGACGGCGGACGTGTGGGCGAAAGCCTGACCACGATCGAGACGCCTCGACGGTGGGCGAGAGGAGAACCTCCGCACGGTGGTCACGGCCCCCTGCCCTTGCACTCACGGGCGTCGAGTGCTAAAACCGGACTGGCACTCGGCCTGTCCGAGTGCCAGTGTCGGGCCGGTGAGATCGGCGCAGGGTTGTCGGTCGTCCGTCGCGGGCGCCGGGCTCGACGTGAGACCTCGTGTCATCCCAATGGAGGACAACACCCCATGGCGAAGATGATCGCTTTCGACGAGGAGGCGCGCCGCGGGCTCGAGCGCGGCATGAACGTCCTCGCCGACGCCGTCCGAGTGACGCTCGGCCCGCGCGGCCGCAACGTCGTGCTGGAGAAGAAGTGGGGAGCGCCCACCATCACCAACGATGGTGTGTCGATCGCCAAGGAGATCGAGCTCGAGGACCCGTGGGAGAAGATCGGGGCCGAGCTGGTCAAGGAAGTTGCCAAGAAGACCGACGACATCGCCGGTGACGGCACCACCACCGCCACCGTCCTGGCGCAGGCGCTGGTCCGCGAGGGCCTGCGCAACGTGGCTGCGGGCGCGAACCCGATGGCGCTCAAGCGCGGCATCGAGAAGGCTGTCGAGGCCGTCTCGCAGCAGCTGCTCAAGACCGCCAAGGAGGTCGAGACCAAGGACCAGATCGCGGCCACCGCCTCGATCTCCGCAGCCGACACCTCGATCGGCGAGCTCATCGCCGAGGCGATGGACAAGGTCGGCAAGGAGGGCGTGATCACGGTCGAGGAGAGCCAGACCTTCGGTCTGGAGCTCGAGCTGACCGAGGGCATGCGCTTCGACAAGGGCTACATCTCGCCCTACTTCGTCACCGACGCCGAGCGCATGGAGGCCGAGCTCGAGGACCCCTACGTCCTCCTGGTCAGCTCCAAGATCTCGACGGTCAAGGACCTGCTCCCGCTGCTGGAGAAGGTCATGCAGGGCGGCAAGCCGCTGGCGATCATCGCCGAGGACGTCGAGGGCGAGGCTCTGGCCACGCTCGTCGTCAACAAGATCCGCGGCACCTTCAAGTCCGTGGCCGTCAAGGCCCCGGGCTTCGGTGACCGCCGCGAGGCGATGCTGGCCGACATGGCCATCCTCACCGGTGGCGAGGTCATCTCGGAGAAGGTCGGCCTCAAGCTGGAGAACGCCGACCTGTCGCTGCTGGGCCGCGCCCGCAAGGTCGTGGTCACCAAGGACGAGACCACCGTCGTCGACGGTGCCGGTGACGCCGAGCAGATCGCGGGCCGGGTCAGCCAGATCCGCAACGAGATCGAGAAGACCGACTCGGACTACGACCGCGAGAAGCTGCAGGAGCGCCTGGCCAAGCTGGCAGGCGGCGTCGCAGTCATCAAGGCTGGGGCGGCCACCGAGGTGGAGCTCAAGGAGCGCAAGCACCGCATCGAAGACGCCGTGCGCAATGCCAAGGCGGCCGTCGAGGAGGGCATCGTCGCCGGTGGCGGCGTGGCACTCATCCAGGCCGGCGCGGGCCTGTTCGAGGGTCTTGGCCTCGAGGGTGACGAGGCCACCGGCGCGAACATCGTCAAGGTCGCGCTGGAGGCTCCGCTCAAGCAGATCGCCATCAACGCCGGCCTTGAGGGTGGCGTCGTGGCGGAGAAGGTACGCGGGCTCGCTGCTGGCGAGGGCCTGGACGCGTCCACCGGTGAGTACAAGGACCTGATCAAGGCCGGAATCATCGACCCGGCCAAGGTCACCCGCTCAGCGCTGCAGAACGCGGCCTCCATCGCGGCCCTGTTCCTCACCACCGAGGCGGTCATCGCCGACCGGCCGGAGAGGCACCCGGCGCCGGCTGGCGGCGGCGACCCGTCCGGCGGCATGGGCGGGATGGACTTCTGAGCGGTTCATCGCCCAGCACGTCCTGACACGGGGCGGCACCCGATTCGGGTGCCGCCCCGTGCGGGCGGTGGGGCGGGCCGGTCAGAGCGCGCGCACGGCCAGCAGCAGTACCGACCACAGCACCGCGTAGCCCGCGACGGCGGCCAGCAGCCAGCAGCCGGTGACGGTGGCCGTGGTAGCACGGGTCCGGCGCGCGAAGACCGGCGGCGCCGCGATCAGGTAGCCGCCGAGCAGCGCGGCCGCGATCAGGTCGGACCCGAAGGACGCGAGACCGTCCGGGGCCAGCCCGATCGCAACGTACAAGATTATCAACAGCGCGACGAGCATGGCACCGCTCAGCAGCGAGAGCAGCCCGGTCACCCCCAGCCCGACGCTGCGCACCGCGGTGGCCTGCTGAAATGCTGCGGGCCGCACCCTCGTCTGCATGGTTGCCTGCATGGCCCGACGGTAGAACGGCGGTCAGCACCCGGGCATCGGTAGTCCTACCGGAGTTCTACTGGACGCGCTGACAGACGGGGGCGGCGCGGCGGCGAACGCCGAGCCTCAGAACGGCCGCTGCCAACACCGCACCACCCGCTGCAGCGTCGACCGGTCATGGCCGGAACCCTGAGCCGGGATGCCACACACCGGCGTGGCCGAGTCGTCCCGCGGCACCTGACGATCCCGCTGCCGGAGCATACGGCCGATCAGGACGCCGACAACCGTAGCGACGACCAACCAGATCGCCACGCCGATCAGGATCCACCCGAACGTTGAGATGGCCACTGTCCCCTCGAGATATCCCCCCCGAGACGTGCTGTGCGATTAGTGTCCACGTCAGACTGGCCGGGCGCATGTGGGTGTACCCAGACGGACGACGGTGCGGTCTCCCTGTAGTGATCGATACCGGGCGGTGACCCAGGTCGGCAGTCACCCGGTCGGGTAGCTGTCTCATGAGGAGGAGGGTAGCCCATCCCGTGGCGCCGGCATCCGCTCCACCCGCTCCGATCAGTCCCACCAGAAGCGCCACCGTCGTGCACCCACGAGTGCCGCCGCGTAGTCGCGCAGCGAACCCGGATTCTCGTGGTAGGTGTTGTGACAGAACGAGTAGTGCTCCGCCGCGACGGCCAGCGCACGGTCTGACGTCACCGGCGGCGCCGCGACCGACAGCTCGATGGTGGCGAGCGCGATCCGGGTGAGCACTGCTCCGAAGCGGTCCTCCCAGCTGCGCAGCACGCAGCACAGGGCGGCGAGGTCGCCCCAACTGTCGATCATTCCCGGCCAGCCGATCGTCACCGGCACATCCGCGGGCCTGCGCACGGGAACGAGCGCCAGGTGCGCAGGTGGTGCGCCGTCGACGGACTCGACAGCAGCGGCGAGGGACGCGGCCCTGCCGACGTCCGCAGCCGGAGCGAGGTCGGGAGACACCCCAGCGAAGGGATCGAGGCAGTCGTCGTGGAACAGGCAGGAGCCCGGCCACCGCCCGGCGAGCACCTCGGCCGGGTCGAGCGAGGCTATGCGCCGCAGTGTCGGTTCCGGTTCCCCCGGCACCTGCATCGGGTCGAGCCCGAGCGAGGTGATCCAGACAGGGCACCATCCCGTGGTCGGGGCGTCTTCCAGCAACCGTGCGTAGAGCGCGGCGTCGTGGACTCGTGCGGTACTGATGCGTACTCGACCCTCGTCGCGCATCCGAGGAAGACCCGCATCGGGGCGCGGCTCTCCGGGCGTGGTGGCGTCAGATGTCATGGCGATGCAGACGACACCGGACCTGCCGCGGTTCCACCTCATCGGAAAGGATCATCGGGACCCGTCGGACCGCCCAACACCTCTGGCTGGCCGGGCACGACCGCTCCGGCATGACTGATCACGGGCGGCTTCGCGATGTGTGCAACGGGACGACCGTGCGGGTACTCACCGTCATGACCGAGCAGCAGCCCGACACTGCGGTGTTCGACATCGACGGCACCCTGGTGGACACCAATTACCACCACACACTGGCCTGGTACCGCGCGTTCCGCCGGTTCGGCATCGTTCTGCCGGTGTGGCGGCTGCACCGCGCGATCGGGATGGGCGGCGATCAGCTCGTGGCCGCCGTAGCCGGGGATCGCGCCGAGTCCGAGCACGGCGACGAGCTGCGGATGGCCTGGGCCGAGGAGTTTGACCCGATGCTCGAGGAGATCCGTCCATTCGCCGGCGTCGCGGACCTACTTGCGGAAGTCGCGGACCGCGGTCTGACCGTCGTCCTTGCCAGCTCGGGCGCACCCCGGCACGTCGAGTCCTACCTGGATCTGTTCGATGGACGGTCCCTGGCTGCGGCCTGGACCACCAGCGAGGACGTGGACCACACCAAGCCCGAGCCCGACCTGCTGGACGTGGCCGTGACGAAGGTCGGCGGCGGCTCCGCGGTAGTGCTCGGCGACTCGGTATGGGACTTTGCCGCAGCCCAGCGTGCCGGGTACGCCAGCTACGCGATCCGCACCGGTGGTTTCTCGCCCGAGGAGCTGCGCGAAGCAGGCGCGCACGAGGTATTCGACTCCGTGGAGGAGCTGCACGAGGCCCTCGACCGGACGTTGTTGGCCGGGCGAGCTCTGGCCTGACCCGTCCCACCGTGCATCGGTGGTGCCGCCGGAGGACGCGTCAGCGGCGCGGGACGACTGGCGTCGGGTCGTCGAGCTCGTGGTAGCTCCGCGCGGCCCTGCGGTCACCTCGGGTGAGACGGGTGAACCACCGTCGCGGTGCGCCGAGCGCGTGCCCGGGAAGCGGAGATGTCCCGGAGTGGGTGGGGTCGGGTAGCAGCCGGTTCACCCCGGCGATCAGCCGCAGCGACGTGGAAGGGGCCAGGGCATGGGCGCGGATCCCGAGCTGCGCCAGCGGGGTCAGCACCACCTCCGGACGCCGCCACATCGTCGCCCGCACCAGCCGCCGAGCCGCGCGCCCGGCGTCCATCGACAACACCGGAAGGCTCGCGGCCACGGTGAACCAGCGCCGTTCGGCCTCCCGTTCACCGGTGAACAGGGCGTTGCGCGGCGAGCCCGTGCGCATCAGGCCCGGCACCCCCACGGTCACCGACACCCCGCTGCGCCCCGCCTCGACCCGCAAGCCCTCGGCGAAACCGACCGCCGCATGCTTGGCCGCGGTATAAGCCAGCAGGTGTGGAGCCGGCAGCTTGCCGCCAACCGAGGTCACGACCAGCACCCGACCGTGACTACGGCTCAACGGGGGCAACGCGGCCAGCGCGGTGTGCACCACACCCCAGAACATCACCTCCATCGCGGCGGCAACGTCCCCGGCGTCCATCTCCGCCATCGGGCCCACCTGGATCACACCCGCGTTGAGGACCACGACGTCGAGCCGACCGAACCGCTGCACAGCCTCGGCGACGACCCGCTGCGCGTCGGACTCCACCCCGACGTCCGCGACGACCTCGACGACCGCACCCCCGTGACGCGCCAACTCCTGCGCAGCCGGGCGCAGCCCCTCCGGCGACCGCGCGCAGAGCACCAGGTCGTGCCCGCGGTCAGCCAGCTCCCGGGCCAGCAAGAACCCCAACCCCCGACTGGCACCGGTCACCAACGCCACCGGCCGAGCCGTGGCCATCAGCCGGCCATTCCGGGCTGGAGCAGGACCTTGACCATGCCATCACGCTTCTGCTGGAACTGCGCATAGGCCGCAGGCGCGTCCTCCAACGGCAACCGATGGGTAGCGAAGTCGTCAGTGCCCAACGGGTCGCCGTCGGTGAGCAACGGCAGGATGTCGGGCACCCACCGATGCACGTTGGCCTGCCCCATCCGCAGCTGAATCTGCTTGTCGAACATCCGCAGCATCGGCATCGGATCGGCCATGCCCCCGTACACACCCGACAACGACACGGTGCCACCATGACGCACGATGTCGATCGCGGCGTTCAGGGCGGCGAGCCGGTCGATGCCCGCCGTCTTCATGAACGGCGCGGCCACCGTGTCGGGCAGCAGCCCGACCAGCTGGTGGGCGACTTTGACCCCAGGGGAGCCATGCGCCTCCATGCCGACCGCGTCGATCACGGAGTCGGTTCCGCGGCCGTCGGTCCGGCTCCGCACGATCTCGCCCAGGTCCTTGGCGCGCCCCCAGATATTGATCACCTCTACCCCGTTGCGGCGGGCCCGCTCCCAATGGCCTTGCTTTTAGGGGTCGAGGTATCGATAGGGGAAGCAATGTAGCTCGATGCGCCGGGTGACGGCCATGACGCTGGGTTGATCTTTGCGGGCCGGGAAGTCGCCGGCCTTCTTGGTGGCTCGTGGGCTGGTCC
>JBBSQN010000068.1:0-27840 GCA_038257875.1 Mycobacteriales bacterium | reverse complement strand
CCCCCCCCCGCCGCCCGCGCCGTCGCCCCATCGCCGCCCCCGCCCCCCCCCCCCCCCCCCACACACCCCAACCCACCCCCCCCCCCCCCCCCCGCCGCCGCCCCGGGGCGCGCAACCGGGCGCGGGGGCCACCTTCCCCGCCCACGAGTCCGTCAGCGCATCAGGGCCTCGTACCCGGGCTTGATCACGTCGTTGATCAGGGCGAGCCGCTCGTCGAACCCGATGAACGCGGACTTCATCGCGTTCACGGTGAACCACTGCAGGTCTGCCCAGCCGTAGCCGAACGTCTCCACGAGAGCACCCAGCTCACTGGTCATCGACACCCCGGACATCAGCCGGTTGTCGGTGTTGACCGTGACCCGGAACCGGAGCCTGGTCAGCAGGCCGATGGGGTGCTCGGCCAGCGACGTCGCCGCACCGGTGTGCACGTTCGACGTCGGGCACATCTCCAGCGGGACCCGCATGTCGCGCACGTAGGCCGCGAGCAGGCCCAGCTTCGGCGTGCCGTCGGCGTCGACCGTGATGTCGTCGACGATGCGCACGCCGTGGCCGAGCCGGTCGGCACCGCACCACTGCAGCGCCTCCCAGATCGAGGGCAGCCCGAACGCCTCCCCCGCATGGATCGTGAAGTGCGCGTTCTGCTGGCGGACGTACTCGAAAGCGTCAAGGTGCCGGGTGGGCGGGAAGCCGGCCTCGGCGCCGGCAATGTCGAAACCGACCACACCGACGTCGCGGTAGCGCACCGCCAGCTCCGCGATCTCCCGGGAGCGGGCGGCGTGGCGCATCGCGGTGAGCAGGCAGCCGACACGGATCCGGCGGCCACGCTCGGCAGCCCGCGCGGTGCCGAGCCGGAAGCCCTCCAGGACGGACTCGATGACGTCGTCGAGCTCGAGACCGTTCTCGACGTGCAACTCGGGGGCGAACCGGACCTCGGCGTAGACGACGCCGTCGGCGGCGAGGTCCTCGGCACACTCGGCGGCGACGCGCACGAGCGCGTCGTCGGTCTGCATCACGGCGACGGTGTGCCCGAACGTCTCCAGGTAGCGCACCAGCGACCCGGAGTGGGAGGCGACACAAAACCGGCCCGCCAGCTCCGTGGCGTCCGTGCTCGGCAGCCCCGCGTAGGCGGCCGCATCGGCCAGCTCGATGACCGTGGCGGGCCGGAGCCCGCCGTCGAGATGGTCGTGCAGCAGGACCTTGGGCGCGTCGCGGATGGAGTCGAGGTTCAGCGGCGCGGGCACGCCCGCCACGCTAGAACACCGCACCCGACCGACCCGTATCGGCCGCGTCCGCTGCCTCCGCTGCTCCGATCGAGGCAGCACACGCACGGCCAAACGGGGGAGCCGCGAGCAGATGATCCAATAGGCTCGCTACCCTGCACAGGGCCCGTTCTGTGTCCGGCTCAGAGGAAGCTCCCCGCCGCCATGAGCAATGACTCCAGCCTGTCGTTCGACCGCATGCGCGGCATGCTGATGCGCGCCGCGGAGATCCGCGACAGCGAGCAGCAGCAGATCTTCGACTCGCTCGACGAGATCCACGCCCGGCTCGCCGCGCTCGACGCCCTCGGCACGGTGCGCAAGCGGCTCACCGAGCTGCCCGACCGCGCCGAGGTCCGCGTGCTGGCCGAGCGGCTGGACGAGACCGTCGCGAAGATCGACGCCCAGGACGCCGTCCTCGCCGCGGTGGTGCGCGCGGTGGAGGCGCTGCCGGACAAGCTGGCCACACCGTTCGCCCAGCTCGACGGTCGCCTCGACGGCATGGCCGGGCGGCTGGAGGGCGTCTCGGGCCGGATGGACGGCCTCGACGACCGGTTCGGCGGGCTGCACAAGCGCCTCGACGACATCGACAACCGCCATGACCGGCACGAGACGCGGCTCGACGCGCTGCCCTCGTCGGTGGGAACGCCGATCCGGGAGCGGATCGACGACGTCGAGCGGATGGTGCGCGAGCAGCTCGACACGGCGACGCGCGCGTTCGACGAGGCCGGTGAGGGTCTGCGCAACCTTCTGGGTGACACCAGCGTCGGTCTGCACCAGCGGCTCGAGGAGCTCGCGGCGCGCCCCACCGTCGACCCGACCGGGCCGCTCACCGGGCTCACCCAACGCCTGGAGTCCCTCGCCACCCAGCTGGACGCGGTGGCCGGGCGGCTGGACGCGCTGGAGCGCGACGTCGCCGGGCAGCTCTCCGGCCTCAGCGCGACGATCGAGAAGAACTTCGGCCAGCTCGACGCCGCGCTGGTGGAGCGGCCCGACGCCACCTCCCTCAACGCGCTCGTGACCCAGGCGAACGAGGAGTCCGAGCGGCGTCACGCGAGCCAGCTCGACGAGGCGATGGCCACGTTCGCGGAACTGATCCTGGGCCGTGGGAGCTCGGTGTCCGCGCCCCCGCCGCCGCCCCGGCCCACCCAGCACCGCGGTCGCAAGGTGGCCAAGGAGTCCTCGAACGGCGCGGTGCCGGGTGAGACGGTCACGATCACCAGCGATCCCGACGACTGACCCGGTCCACCCGGTCCAGGAGCAGGGCGGGGCGGACGGCGGGGCCGTCGGTGATCTCCAGGCCGTCGGCCAGGGCGGCGCGGGCTCCGGGAACCGCGTCAGGAGTGTCGGTGTGCAGTTCCAGCACCGGCTGGCCGGTCTCGACCGCCGCCCCCGGCTCCACGAGCAGCACCACCCCGGCCGCGGCCTGCACCGCGTCCTCCTTGCGCGCCCGACCCGCCCCCAGCCGCCAGGCGGCGGTCCCGACCGCGAGGGCGTCGCAGGCCAGCACGCCGGACCGCTCGGCCACCACCGGCTCGACGTGCGTGGCGACCGGCAGTGGAGCCGATGGGTCGCCACCTTGCGCCGCGATCATTCGCTCCCAGACGGGGTAGGCCGCACCGCTCGCCAGCACCTCCGCGGGATTCGCGTCGGAGATCCCCGCAAGAGCCAACATCTCACGCGCCAGCGTCACCGTGAGTGCCACGACATCGGCCGGACCGCCACCGCGCAGCACCTCGACCGCCTCGGCCACCTCCAGGGCGTTGCCCACCGCGCGCCCGAGTGGCACGGACATGTCGGTGAGCAGCGCGGTGGTCGCCAGCCCGTGTGCGGTGCCGATGCCCACCATCGTCTCGGCCAGCTCGCGGGCGCGCTCGAGCGTCTTCATGAACGCCCCGGAGCCGACCTTCACGTCGAGCACCAGCCCGCCGGTGCCCTCGGCGATCTTCTTGCTCATGATCGAGCTCGCGATCAGCGGGATGGACTCGACGGTGCCGGTGACGTCGCGCAGCGCGTAGAGCTTGCGGTCCGCGGGCGCGAGCGTCGGGGTCGCGGCGCAGATGACGGCGCCGACGTCGGCGAGCTGCGCGGCGATCTCGGCGCTCGAGAGCGACGCGCGCCAGCCCGGTATCGACTCCAGCTTGTCCAGCGTGCCGCCGGTGTGCCCGAGCCCGCGCCCGGACAGCTGCGGCACCGCCGCCCCGCACGCCGCCACCAGCGGCACCAGCGGCAGCGTGATCGTGTCTCCGACCCCGCCGGTGGAGTGCTTGTCCACCAGCGGGCGCCCGACCGACGGCAGCGCCAGCACCTCGCCCGAGTCGATCATTGCCTGGGTCCAGCGGGCGAGTTCGGCGGTGTCCATGCCGCGCAGCAGGATCGCCATCGCGAGCGCCGCCATCTGCTCGTCGGCCACCTCGCCGCGGGTGTAGGCGGCGAGCACCCAGTCGATCTGGTCGTCGGTGAGCCGGCCTCCGTCGCGCTTGGTCGCGATGACGTCCACGGCGTTGACGTCCACGGAACTGGGGCGTCTCATCGAGCGACGTCGGGGAGGTCGTCGGGGCCGAACGCGTCGGGCAGGACCTCGCGCAGCGGCAGCGCGCCGCGCGGGGTGTCGAGCAGGCAGTCCGGCCCGCCGAGCTCGTACAGGAGCTGCCGGCACCGCCCGCACGGCATCAGCAGCTCATCGGCGTCGGAGCGGCACGCGACCGCGACGAGCCGCCCGCCGCCGGTCAGCCGCAGCTGCCCGGCCAGCGTGCACTCCGCGCACAGGCTCAGCCCGTACGAGGCGTTCTCGACGTTGCAGCCGGTGACGACGCGGCCGTCGTCGCACACCGCCGCCGCCCCGACCTGCAGGTGCGAGTACGGAGCGTAGGCCGAACCGGCCGCGGCGACGGCTGCGGCGCGCAGAGCGGGCCAGGAGAGGTCGCTCACCGTCGCCTCGTGCAGGGTGCCCGGCACCGGGGACGACGGCGTGCCGCCGACCGCTGCCAGCCGCTCGGCGAGCGCCTCGATCTCGTCCAGGGCTCGCGCGCGCCGCAACCGTCCCGCTCATGCGCCAGATTGTGCCGACTCGCGCACCAGTTCGTACCGACTCGCGGGGTCACGGGCGGCGGAGGAGGCGGCGGGTGAGGAGGGCTGTCGCCGCACCGGCGCCTAGTAGGCCAGCGGCGGTTGTGGGGGTGGGGCCGGAGCGGATGGTGACCTCTGGGCGGATCACCGCGGGGCCGGGGACGGGGGCGAGAGCGAGGGCCTCCTGCTCGTTTCCCCGTGCCGTGGCCGCGAACGCCGTCACGAACAGGACGAAGCGGGAGGCGAAGAACACGAAGACGAGCAGACCCAGGAACGACCCGAACACCGCGCCGCTGGGCGAGTCCCGGATGGCGGCCAGGTAGATCGTCATGACCTGCTTGAGGATCTCGAACCCGACCGCGCCGAGCAGGGCGGCCCGCGCGGCACTGCGGAACGTGGCCCGCTCGCGCGGGAGCCGGGCGATCACCCAGAGAAAGATCAACCAGTTCGCGGTCAGGCCCAGCACGACGCCGACGATCGCGAGCAGCGTCGGCGCCCAGCCGGCCTCGGTCAGGCCGACCAGCGCCAGCACGGCCCGGGTGAACCCTGAGGCGAGGCCGGTGATCGCGAACGAGCCGACCAGGGCGAGCCCGAGGCCGAGGAGCGCGAGCAGGTCGAACAGCAGGCGCTTGGGCAGCGCCGGCGGCTCGGGCACCTGCGCCCACTGCTCGGACAGCGCCTCGCGCAGGTTCGACATCCACCCGACCCCGGTGTAGAGCGCGATCAGCAGGCCGAGCACCCCGACGGCGGTGCGGGAGTCGATGGCCTGCACGATGATCGGGTTGATGAGATCGCCCAGCGCCGGCGGGAGGTTCTCCGCGATGCCGTCCTGCAGCTCGGTGAGCAGCTCGGGACGCAAGAACAGCACGTACCCCGCGGCCGCGAACGCGATCATCAGCAGCGGCACGAGCGAGAGCACGCTGAAGAACGTGATCGCCGCGGCGTAGTGGTCGCCGTGTCGCTCGGTGTAGCGGACGCCCGCACGGACGAGGTGGTCGAGCCAGCGGTACCGCGCCCGCAGCCGCTCGAACCGCGAGGGCTGCGGGTCGGTCTTCGTCATGTCGACGGTGGCGGCCACGGCGTCATGCCTCTCGTCCGGTCGGTGACAGGAACCCGATCCTCTCGTGCACGGCGGCCAGCGTCGAACCGGAGACCGCGCGCGCCCGGGTGGTTCCGCGGGCGAGGACGCGGTCGAGCTCGGCCGGGTCGTCCAGGTAGCCCTGGACCCGTTGCGCCAGCGGTGCGCTGAACTCCGCGACGACCTCGGCGAGATCCTTCTTCAGGTCGCCGTATCCCCGGCCTGCGTACTCTTTCTCCAGCTCGGCGATCGTGCGGTCGGTGAGACCTGCGTAGATCGTCAGCAGGTTGGAGACGCCGGGCTTGGCCTCGGGGTCGAAGCGGATCTCGCGCTCGGTGTCGGTGACCGCCGAGCGGATCTTCTTCGCGCTCACCGCCGGTGCGTCGAGCAGGTTGACGATGCCCGCCGGGCTCGAGGCCGACTTGCTCATCTTCGCGCTCGGATCCTGCAGGTCCTGGATCTTCGCCGCCCCGGTCAGGATGTGCGGCTCCGGGACCGTGAGCGCCGTCCCGAAGCGGGAGTTGAACCGCTGTGCGAGGTCCCGGGTGAGCTCGAGGTGCTGGCGCTGGTCCTCCCCGACCGGCACCCGGTCGGCCTGGTAGAGCAGGATATCCGCGGCCTGCAGCACGGGGTAGGTGAACAGCCCGACGGTGACACGGTCGGTCCCCTGCCGAGACGACTTGTCCTTGAACTGCGTCATCCGGGCTGCCTCGCCGTAGCCGGTGAGGCAGCCCAGTACCCACTCCAGCTGCGCGTGCTCGGGCACGTGCGACTGCACGAACACCGTGCAGCGGTCCGGGTCGAGGCCGAGCGCCAGCAGCTGCGCGACGGCGTTGCGGGTGCGCGCGGCGAGCGTCGCAGGGTCGTGGTCGACGGTGATCGCGTGCAGGTCGGGGACGAAGTAGAAGGCATCGTGGTCGGACTGCAGGGCTACCCACTGCCGGATCGCGCCGAGGTAGTTGCCGAGGTGGAACGAGTCGGCCGTCGGCTGGATGCCGGAGAGTACCCGGGGACGGCGGCCGGTCGGGGTGGTCATGTGGCGATTCTCCCCAGCCGTGCCCGGACGTTCCTCGCGGGGCAGCCATAGGCTGGACCATCGTGGACGCGCGAAGCGGTAGCGAGGCGCACATCGGTGCACTACCCGCAGTGAGCACGATCGGACCGGCTGGGCTGGGGGCGCGGTCCTGGCCAGACGGCCGCGGTCGCCCGGTGCTGCTGGTGCACGGGCTGTCGTCCAACGCCCGACTCTGGGACGCGGTCGCCGAGCACCTCACCGCGGCCGGCCACCCGGTGCTGGCGGTGGACCTGCGCGGGCACGGCTCGTCGGCGCAGGTCCCGGACGCCGGTCCCGACGCCACGCACACCGCCGCCGCCGACCTGGCCGGGGTCTGTGCCGCCCTGGGCTGGACGGCGCCGGTGGTGGCCGGGCAGTCCTGGGGCGGCAACGTCGTGCTGCAACTCGCCGCGGACCGGCCCGATCTCGTGCACGGCGTCGCGCTGGTCGACGGCGGTTGGCTGCATCTGGGCGATCAGTGGCCGGGGATCGACGCGGCGTGGGAGGTGCTCGCCCCGCCGATGTTCGACGGGCTCACCGCGACCGCCCTGCGCGGCCGGCTGACCGCGGCCCACCCGGACTGGGCACCCGGGGCGATCGAGGCGACGCTGGGCAACCTGCGGGAACACCCCGACGGCACGGTGACACCGTGGCTGAGCCACGAGCGGCACCGCGCGATCGTCGCGAGCCTGCTGGCGCACCGGCCGCGCGTGCTCTACCCGCGGGTCCGCTGCCCGGTGGCCCTGCTCGTCGCTACCGGCCCCGCCGATCCCCCGCGCCGTCGCGAGCAGGTCGCCGAGGCGGTGGCCGCGCTACCCCGCGCGAGCGTGGTGGAGTTCGTCGGCGGCGACCACGACCTGCACGCCCAGCACCCGGAGAAGGTGGCCGCAGTGATCGGAGACCTGGCATGACACCCGGCCGCTTGGTGATCATGGGGTCCGGGAGACCGCGCCGACGATGGTGGAGGTGCACCGGGCGGGCCTGCGCGCGGCGGGCGACGGGCCCGCGCTGCTGCTCGACACCCCCTACGGCTTCCAGGAGAACGCCGATGACCTCACCGAGAAGGCCGTGGCCTACTTCGGGCGCAACGTCGGGCGGACCGTCACGCCGCTGCGGTGGCGGTGCCGCCTCGAGGGCACCGAGCTGGACCGGGCGCTGGCCACCGTGCGCAGCGCGCGGTCCCTGTTCGCCGGGCCGGGCAGCCCGACCTACGCGCTGCGCATGTGGGACGGCACCGGGTTCGACGACGCGGCCGCCGCGGTGGCGTGCAACGGCGGAACGGTGACCTTCGCGAGCGCCGCGGCGCTGACCCTCGGCGTCGTGACCGTGCCCGTCTACGAGATCTACAAAAGCGGCGCCGACCCGGAGTGGGCGCCCGGGACGAACCTGCTGGAGCGGCTCACCGGCCTGCGCGCGGCTGTCATTCCGCATTATGACAACACCGAGGGCGGCACCCACTCCACCCGATTCTGCTACCTCGGTGAGCGGCGACTACGGCACCTGGAGGCCTCGCTCCCCGAGGGCGCCCACGTGATCGGCATCGACGAGCACACCGCCCTGATACTCGACCCCGCGAGTCGGTACGAATCGGCGGCCGAGTGGGTCGGTTCTGGCGTCCGAGTCGCCCGACGCGGGCGTCGCCACGTCGTTGCGCGCCGCAGCCGACCGCGCCCGGGCGGAGTTCGACGCCGCACTCGCCGCCCGCGAGGCCGACGCGGCCGCCGGAGCCGTCCTCGACCTGGAGCAGGCGCTCGCCGACTGGACCGCCGACAGCCTGCAGTCCGACGACACCGATTACGCCCGACGCACGCTGCGCGGCATGGTGGTGGAACTGGCCGGCGCCGCGCGCGACGGGCTGGCCGACCCGGCCGAGCGCGTCGCCCCGCTGGTGGAAGCGGTGCTGGAACACCGCGCGGACGCCCGCGCAGCCCGCGACTTCGCCACCGCCGACACCCTGCGCGACCGGCTGGCCGCGGCGGGGGTCCAGGTGTGGGACTCCCCGGACGGGCCGCAGTGGACACTGCGCGGATGAGCGGCGAGAGGATCGTTCGGCCGGGTCCGGTCAGACCTGAGCTTCGACGTTGAAGGACACGGTCCGGCGTTCCAGCAAGTCCCCGCATTCTCGACAACGGAGCCTGGGTTCCAGCACCGCCCCGCAGGATCGATGCACGATCTGCAGGGCCGGGCAACACCCGTCGGCGGTGAACCAGCGATCTCCCCACGCCGCGACCCCGATCATGATCGGAAACGTGGCGCGGCCCTTGTCCGTGAGCCGGTAACCGCCCGGGCCCGACGCCAGCACCTCGAGCTCGACGAACCGGCTCAACCGGTCGCTGAGCACGTCCGGCGACACCCCCAGCTCACGCTGGTACTGCGTGAACGACCGCAGACCGAGCATCGCGCCTGCGAGCACCGCGGTCCCCCACCAGTCGCCGAGGATCTCCAGCGCGCCCGGGAACGACGACAGCGGATCGGACGGCAACGCGGCGCGGGTGCGCCGGGGGTGCATCCGCGGCGGGAGGGCCTTCCCCAACGCCAACCCCGGCTGGCGGATCGCGTGAGTGTCCCGAACCCCTACGCCCGCACCACACGCCCCACAGCTCAGCACGACGTCGGTGACGCACCCGCACCCGGAGTGCACGAGGTCGGGAAGCGGGACAGCACGCGGCACCCAGGCACGCTCCCACGACCAGATGCTGATGAAGAGCGACCACAGGTCGAGTGCGGCATCGGTGAGCAGGTACTCCAGCCGGGTGCGGCCGCCGTCACGGTATGGCACGGTCTTCAGCAGGCCACCGGCGGTCATCTCCCGCAGCCGGCCGGCCAGCACCGACTCCGAGATGCCGAGCTCGTCACGCCAGCCGGCGAACCGCCGCACCCCCAGGAAGGCCCGCTGCAGGATCAGCAGCGTCCACGAGTCACCCAGTCGACCGAGCGCTCGACCCACTGCGGTCGGCGCCGGCGCACCCCCCGGTACCGCCGGCGCCACCGCAGTTCCCCTCCCGTTTGACTGCTGACTTCGTAGACCGTAGCGTACGCATCCTGGCTTCGTCAAGCGTAGTGAGTAGGCAATGAAAAAAATCAACGACCTCGCCGCAATCGCTCAGGTTGAGCCGAGCATCGACGAGCCCAACCCCTACCTCCTCGGCGTCTACGCCCCGGTCCAGCACGAGATCAGCGCCGACGACCTCGAAGTGATCGGTGAGATCCCCCGCGACCTGCGCGGGGTCTACCTGCGCAACGGCCCCAACAGGCGTTTCGACGCCCCCGGGCGCTACCACTGGTTCGACGGCGACGGCATGGTGCACGCGATGTCGTTCGAGGACGGCCGCGCCCGCTATCGCAACCGCTACGTCCGCACCCGAGCGCTCACGATGGAGGAGGCCGAGGGGACGGCGCTGTGGACCGGGGTCATGGAGCCCTCGCGCAGCAACCCGCCCGGCAACGCCCGCGGCCTGCCGCTCAAGGACAGCGCCAACACCGACCTGATCTACCACGACGGCCGGGTGCTGGCCACGTGGTACCTGTGCGGGCAACCCGTGGGCCTCGACCCCCTGTCGGTGGAGACGCTCGGCGCCGAGGACTTCCTCGGAACGTTCCGCGGTGACCTGATGGCCCATCCCAAGCGCGACGAGACCACCGGCGAGCTCATGTGGTTCGACTACGGCGCGTGCGAACCGCTGCTGCGCTACGGTGTCATCGGCGCGACGGGGGCGGTCGAGCACGAGGTCGCGATCGACCTGCCGGGCCCGCGGCTGCCGCACGACATGGCAATCACCGAGAACTACTCGATCCTCATGGACCTGCCGCTGGTGCAGGACCAGGACGCGGCCCGTAAGGGCCGCTACCGGATCGTGTTCGACCGGGCGATGCCGTCGCGGTTCGCGGTCATCCCCCGTCGCGGCACCGAGGTGCGCTGGTTCGAGGCGGATCCCTGCTACATCTACCACGTCGTCAACGCCTGGGAGGAGGGGCGGACGATCGTCCTCGACGTCTGCCGCGTGACCTCCCCCGAACCGCAGCCCACCCGTCCCGGCCCGCTCGGGAAGCTGCTCGGCTACCTGAGCCTGGACGCCCGGCTGCACCGCTACGTCTTCGACCTCGACACCGGCAGAACGACCGAGACCCAGCTCGACGACGCCAACACCGAGTTCCCGTCGATCGACGCACGCGCCTGCGGGAAGCCCAGCCGCTACGCGTACAACGTGCACGTGGCCGACGCCGAAACCGTGCTGTTCGATGGCCTGCTGCGCTACGACCACATCACCGGCGAGCGCCAGGACTACCGCTTCGGGCCCGGCCGCTTCGGCAGCGAGGCACCGTTCGCGCCGCGCGAGGGCGGCACCGACGAGGACGACGGCTACCTCGTCTCGTTCGTGACCGACGCCCGGGACGGCCGTTCCGAGGTGGAGATCCTCGACGCCTCCGACCTCACGGCCGGCCCGGTGGCGCGGGTGCTGCTGCCGCAGCGGGTGCCGGTCGGCTTCCATTCCACCTGGGTCCGCGCCGACCAGCTCCGGACCGGGCCGTGAGCGGAAACAGTCGCTGGGACGACGATTTCCGCGCACGAGCCGCGGAGCGGCCACATGCGGTGGCCGTGGTGGACCCGGCCAACCGGGAAGCCCTGCTCGGGTCCCCTCCGCGGCGCCTGACGTGGACCGAGCTCGACACCGAGGTCGACGTGGTGGCCGCCGTCCTGCACGAGCACGGCATCGGGGCGGACGACGTGGTCGGCACGCAGCTGCCCAACACCGTCGAGCTGGTGATCGCCTACCTGGCCTGTGCGCGGATCGGCGCGATCGTCTCGCCGTTCCCGATGCCCTACCGCGAGTACGAGCTCACCCAGCTCGGCGCGGTGGCCAGCCTGTCGGCGCTGGTCACCGTGGGCGAATTCGGCGGTCGGGCGCACGCCGCCCAGGCGCGGGCCGTCGCCGACGGCCTACCGGGGCTCGACACGGTGCTCGCGTGGGGGCCCGAGCTACCCGCCGGCGTCGAGTCGCTGGACGCGCTGCCCGCCCCCGCCAAGCCGGTGCCACATATCCAACGGCACCCGGCCGACGTCGTGACGCTGTGCTGGACGTCGGGAACCGAGGCCACCCCCAAGGGCGTCCCCCGCGACGCGAACGGCTGGCGCGTCATCGGCGAGGGCTGCGCGGCGGCCCCGCAGCTGACCGCCGACGACGTGATCCTCAGCCCGTTCCCGCTGGTGAACATGGCCGGGTTCGGCGGGGTGTTCATGCCGTGGCTGCTCACCGGCGCCCGGCTGGTGCAGCACCACCCGTTCGACCTGCCGACGTTCCTGCAGCAGATCGCGACCGAGCGGGTCACCTACACGCTCGCGCCGCCCGCCCTGCTCACCGGCATGCTGAACGCACCCGGCCTGCTCGACGCCGCCGACCTGTCGAGCCTGCGGGTGATCGGCTCCGGCTCCGCCCCGCTGACGGGCCAGCTGATCCGCGAGTGGCGCGACCGCTTCGGCATCGAGATCACCAACTTCTTCGGCTCCAACGAGGGCGTGCCGCTGATCTCCGACCAGTTCACGGTGCCCGACCCCGACGCCCGCGCAGCGTACTTCCCGTGGTTCGGCGGGCCCGGGCTGAGCTGGCCAACCCCGCAAGTATCGGGGTAAGCACCCGGCTGGTAGACCTGGCGACCGGTGAGGAGATCACCAAGCCGGGCCTGCCGGGCGAGCTGCGGGTGACCGGTCCGACGATCTTCTCCGGATACTGGGGCGGGGTGGGCGATCCGTTCGACGCCGAGGGCTACTACCGCAGCGGCGACGTCTTCGCGATCGCCGAGGAGGACCCCCGGCTGCTGCGCTACGTCGGCCGCGCCCGCGACATCATCGTGCGCGGCGGCATGAACATCTCCCCGGCCGAGCTGGAGGACCTGCTCGGCGAACACCCGGCCGTCGCCGAGGTGGCCGTGGTCGGGATGCCCGACGAGCTGCTCGGCGAACGCACGGCCGCGGTCGTCGTGCTCACGCCCGGCGCCGACCCCCCGACCCTGGACGAGCTCGTCGCGCTGCTACGCGAGCGCATGATCGCCTCCTACAAGCTGCCCGAGCGGCTCGAGGTCGTCGACGCGCTGCCGCGCAACCCGGTCGGCAAGGTGCTCAAACGCGAGCTGCGCGAGTGGCTGCGTGCCTGAGCTCGCCGTCGCGCTGGGGTTGTGGCAGGACCGGCCCTCGACCGAGGCGCTGGACACGGCCCGCGCCGCCGACGAGCTGGGCTACGCGCGGCTGTGGATCGGCGAGCTGGCCACCTACGACGCGTTCGCGCTGGGCACGGCGGTTCCCGGGCGGATTCCGCTGGTCCTGGGCCCGTTCGCGGTGGCGGTGCGGACGCCGGTGCAGATCGCGATCGGGGCGGCGTCGGTGGCGGAGCTGACGGGGCGGCCGGTCGAGGTAGCGCTCGGCTCGTCGAGCCCTGTGGTGGTGTCGGGCTGGCACGGGCGCCCGTACCCCGCGGCGCCCGCCCGAGCGCTGGCGGAGACGGCGACGGTGCTGCGCTCGCTGCTCGACGGCGGCCGCGGCGAGCTGGACGGCGCCGTGGTGCGCACCCGCGGCTACCGGCTGCGCGCCGCGGCGCCGGGTGGCGCGCTGACGGTGGCGGCCGTCGGGCCCGGGGCGGTGCGGGGGGCGGGACGGCTCGCCGACCGGATGGTGGTCAACCTGGTGACGCCGGAGTCGGTGGCGCGGCTGGTCACGGGGGTGCGCGCGGCGGCCGCCGGTGCGGGCCGGGCCACGCCGCAGGTGGCGGCGTGGGTGTGCGCCGCGGTCGATCCGACCCCGGACGCGGTCGAGCAGCTGCGGCGCGGCCTCGTCGGCTATCTCGGGGCGCCGGGGTACGGGGAGATGTTCACCGAGGCCGGGTTCGGCGAGCTCGTGGCCTTCGCGCGCACCGCGCCGACGCCCGCGGAGCTGCTGGCCGCGATCCCGCGCGACCTGGTGGAGTGCGTGGCGGCGATCGGCTCGGCGGACCAGGTGCGCGCCCGGCTGGCCGCCTACCGCACCGCCGGAGTAGACGAGCTCTGCCTGGTGCCAGCGTCAACGCCCGCCGACCCCGCCGGACGCGCGACGCTGGCGGCGCTCGCCCCGCGGAGCTGATCGTCCAGCAGGAATCCGCTCCCGAACCGGCCGAATTCCTGCTGGACGATCAGCTCGGCGACTCTTCCGACACCTCGGGGTCGTCCGGCGGGGGGCGGTGCACTTCGACGACACCCGCGTCCAGGTCGATCGGCCCCAGCCGCCACCGCTGACCGTCGCCGTCCTCGCCGGCCTCGTCGCGGATCTTCGGGCCGGGAAACATCTCGCCAAGCACACCCATCCCCCCACGATACGACGCCCCCGGGGGGTCGTGCGCGGATATCGTCGCCCTGGCATGCATTACCGCGCACGGCCGTATGTGGTTGTCCTTTGGTGGAGGGGGCGGTTGGCGGCGGCGGCGATGGCACGCAGCTGCTCGACCGTACGCGCCGAGCCGTGCTCGGACCCGGCCATCCGGCTGATCGTCTCCTCCATCAGGGTGCCGCCCAGGTCGTCGACGCCGCCGCGCAGAATCCGGGTGGACAGCGCGTCGCCGAGCTTCACCCACGAGCACTGCACGTGGTCGATCCGGCCGTGCAGGGCGAGCCGGGCGAACGCGTGCACGGCCCGGTTGTCGCGCTCCGTCGGCCCCGGCCGCGCCAGCCCGGCCAGGTAGATCGGCGCGTTGTGGTGCACGAACGGCAGCGGGACGAACTCGGTGAACCCGCCCGTCTCGTCCTGCAGCCCGGCCAGCGTGCGCAGGTGCCCGAGCCAGTGCCGCGGGGCGTCGACGTGGCCGTACATCATCGTCGACGACGACGGGATGCCGAGCCGGTGCGCGGTGCGCACGACCTCCAGCCACTGCGCCGCCGGCAGCTTGCCCTTGGTGAGCACCCAGCGCACCTCGTCGTCGAGGATCTCCGCCGCCGTGCCGGGGATCGAGCCGAGCCCCGCGTCCCGCAGCTCGGTGAGCCACTCCTCGACGGAGACACCCGCTTTCGACGCCGCGCTGACGATCTCCATCGGGGAGAACGCGTGCACGTGCAGGTCCGGCACGGCCGCCCGCACCGCCCGCACCAGGTCGGCGTAGAACGTGACCGGCAGCTGCGGGTCGATGCCACCCTGCATGCACACCTCGGTCGCGCCGCCCGCCGCCGCCTCGACGGCCCGCGCCGCGACCTCGTCGAGCGAGAGCCGGAACGCGTCGGTGTCGCGCTCGCGCTGGGCGAACGCGCAGAACCGGCAGCCGACGTAGCACACGTTCGAGAAGTTGATATTGCGGTTGACGACGTAGGACACCGGCTCCCCCACCACGTCGGCGCGCACGGCGTCGGCGAGGCTGGCGAGCTCCTCCAGCGCGGCGCCGTCCGCGGTGAGCACGGCCATCGCGGCCGCCTCCCGAGCCGGATCGAGCAGCGCGGCGGGGTCGGACGCGGCGAGCGCAAGCCCGGCGCGGACGTCGGAGTCCAGCCGCTCGGGGGCGCTCCGCTGCTGGGCCGCGAGCTCGGAGCGCAGCGACTCCCAGTCGCCGTAGACCGAGTCGAAGTCGCCGCGCCGGTCGGCGGTACGACCCTCGGCGTCGATCGCGGTGTGCAGGTCGGCCCGCCCGGTCGAGGCGAACCCCCCGTCGGGCTCCTGCCACGGCCGACCCTCGACGACGGCGGTCTCGTCGGCCAGCCCGGTCGAAGCGTCGGCCAGCGCCGCGACGTGCGCGTGCAGCCGGGGGTCGATCCACGGCGACCCGGCCAGCACGTACCTCGGGTACACCGTGAGCCGCTCGCGCAGCGTGAAGCCCGACTCGGCCGACCGCGCGGCCAGCTCGTCGATCCCTGGCCACGGCCGCTCCGGGTTGACGTGGTCGGGTGTGACCGGCGAGACGCCGCCCCAGTCGTCGATGCCCGCGCGCAGCATCAGCGCGAACTCCTCGCCGACCAGGTTGGGCGGCGCCTGCACGCGCATCTTCGGCCCGAGCACGAGCCGGGCGACGGCGATGGTCGCGGCGAGGTCGTCGAGCGAGGCGTCCGGGTCGTCGGCCATCGCGGTGTCCGGCTTGGCCCGGAAGTTCTGCACGATCGTCTCCTGCACGTGCCCGTGCGCCCGCGCCGCCGCCCGGATCGCGAAGAGAGACTCGGCGCGCTCGGCCCGGGTCTCCCCGATCCCGATGAGGATCCCGGTGGTGAACGGGACGCCGACGCGCCCGGCGTCGGTGAGCGTGCGCAGCCGGACCGCGGGCTCCTTGTCCGGGCTGCCGTAGTGCGGGCCGCCGGGCTCGCTCCACAGCCGGACGGCCGTGGTCTCCAGCATCATCCCCATGCTCGGCGCGACCGGTTTGAGCCGGGTCAGCTCGGCCCAGCTGAGCACGCCGGGGTTGAGGTGCGGCAGCAGCCCGGTCTCCTCCAGCACCGCGATCGCGCAGGACCGGACATAATCCAGCGTCGAGTCGTAGCCCCGCGCGGCCAGCCACTCCCGCGCGGCGGGCCAGCGCTCCTCCGGCCGGTCACCGAGGGTGAACAGCGCCTCCTTGCACCCCGCCGCGGCGCCGGCGCGCGCGATCTCCAGCACCTCGTCGCGCTCCAGGAACGCGGCGGGCAGCCGGTGCGGCACGGTGGCGAACGTGCAGTAGTGGCAGCGGTCCCGACACAGCCGGGTGAGCGGGACGAACACCTTGCGGGAGTAGGTCACCACGCCCGGCCGACCCTCGGCGACGAGCCCGGCGTCGCGCACCCGGGACGCCGCGGCAAGCAGCTCGTCGAGGTCGGCGCCGCGGGCGGCGAGCAGCACCGACGCCTCGGTGACGTCGAGGGCCGCGCCGTCGCGGACCCGCCGCAGCGCCCGCCGGAGCGCGGAGGACGGCGGCGACGGCTCGAGGAGATCGACCATGCCTGCACAGTAGGTCGCCCACGCCCGGACTTCGACCGATCGGCCCAGCCGCTCGCCCCGTCCACCTCGTCGTCACACCGGCGCGGCTCCTCGGCACTCACCAGAACAGGTAGCGGCGTTGGCCGGCGAGGTAGCGGTAGGCGGCCACGACCAGGCGCAGGTAGAGCTGGTCGGTGCCCAGGTGATCGGGGATCAGCTCGACGCGCGGCAGGGTGCCCTCGTGGTAGGCGACGCCCTCGGGGGTGCGGGTGGCGTACCGGGCGGGGACGTTGGGGCGGGTGCCGTCGGCCAGGCCCAGGGCGTGGGCGAGCTCAAGTTCGACGAGCCCGGTGACGTCGGCGTTGGCGAAGGGGATGTCGGTCAGCTCGAGGTCCAGGGCCAGCAGGTGCCAGTGCTGGAACTCGCGCTCGATGCAGTCCGGGGCGAGGGTGCGCGTGGTCTGGCGGACCCCGAGAGGGTGCAGATCGGCGTAGGACACCAGCAGCCCGAGCTCCTTGTGGATCTCCCGGACGCCAGCGGGGACGTCCTCCCCGGCGTGGTAGTGCCCGCCTACGGTCACGTCGGCGTAGTCGGGACGCTCCACACCGTGCCGATCGGGGCCCTTCCGCAGCAGGACGGTGCGGCGGGTCGGGTTGATCACCAGGCACGAGAAGGTGCGGTGCCACAGCGCCTCGCGGTGCGCGGTGGCCTGGTCGCGGACGCCACGGTGCTGGTAGCGGTCGTCGAAGATGTCGATGAGCGTCACGGAACGTCCTCGGGATGCAGTGGTCGCCGGAGGCTGTTCAGGACTCGGCGCTCCACTGGCCCGCCTCCCGCACGCACTGCGCACAGAAGCGCGTCACGCACCTGCAGCCCGGGCAGTGCTCCAACGGGCTCGCGCCCACGCTCCCCACGTGCACATCCTTGCCGCACAACGTGACGCAGGTGCTGACCCCGCCCGGGTTCACCAACTGATCTGCCGTCATGAGGTGAGAGAAGAAGCCCACCGGCGGCCCACTCGCCTCGGGACTGCTCAACGCGGAGGTGCTCACCAGCGCACCCGTGGGGACTCGTGTCCCGACCTCGGGTGCTACGGCGTGATCTTCCCTGACTACCATCGCTGTCTCCCCACGTGTTCGCGCTTGCCCTGATGCCGCGCGTAGGGACTACAGTGGCAATGGGAACCCGCTAGAAGCAACGAGAACCCAGTTATCCACCCGTTCGGCGTACGCTGCCTCGACGGGCGGCTTGACGTACCCGGAGGGTGGCAGTGAGCCAGGACAGCAGTGATGTGGTCAACGCGACGGTGCGGCGGTGGCAGCTCACCGAGACGCTGCGCCAGCTCCGGGAGCGCGCCGGACTGACGATCGAGCAGGCCGCGGAGCAGTTGCGCACCGGCTCGGGGAAGAAGTGGTCCCGGTCGAAGCTGGGCAGGATCGAGACCCGCGCACAGGGCGTGAAGACGCGGGAGGTTGAGCAGCTGCTCGACCTCTACGCCGTCACCGACGCGAACCTTCGCGGCTGGATGCTCGACCTCGCCGAGACCGCGCACGAACGCGGGTACTGGCGGGCTATCCGCAGGGACCTGCCCGAGGACTTCCACGACTTCCTCAGCGTCGAAGCCTCGCTCGTAGCGCTGCGCCAGTTCGAGACGATGGCCGTGCCTGGGCTGCTGCAGATCGCCGACTTCACCCGGGCCCTGATCAACGGCGCGAGCCCAGGCCTGTCCGCCGACGTGGTGGAGCGCCGCGTGCTGGCTCGAATGGCTCGGCAACAGATCCTGACCAGGCCGCAACCGCTCGATTATCACGTGATCATCGAGGAAGCGATCCTGGAACGCCCGGTGGGCACTCCTGTGGTCATGCGCAACCAGCTCCGTCGCCTCGTCGACGACGCGGCCCAGGACCACATCACGCTCCAGGTGCTGCCGAAGGCGGCTGGAGCGAGCCCCGCGATGGACGGCCCGTTCTCGGTGCTGTCCTTGCCCGAACCCATCCCGGACTTCGGCTACGCCGACAGTGGCGGTGGCCCCTCCGTCTACATCGAAGATCGCGAGCTGGTGCGCGGGTGCCTCGTCAAGTGGGGCATCCTCACGGAGCGCGCGCTGTCCCAGGCCGACTCGGCGGATAGGATCGAGGAGGCCGCGAAGGCTTACGAGTGATCCACGACGAAGGAGGGCACCGGATGAGCCACCCGGATGACCTGGCCCACGCCAACTGGCGCAAGAGCAGCTTCTCCGGCAGCGGCGGCGTCGGCACCGGCAACTGCGTCGAAGTCGCCCCCCTGGCCGACGGCAAGATCGCCCTGCGCAACAGCAACCACCCCGAAGCCGGAACAGCGTTCTTCACCCGCCCCCAGATGCACGCCTGGCTCACCGCCTGCAAGACCGGCGAGTTCGACGGCCCGACCTGACACCCGACCCTCACCCCGCTTGGTACGCAGCGCGGTATGTTGATCTCTAGTTCAGCAGTTGGTTGTCGCGAGTTGGTTGCGAACGTCCGGCTACCGTGCACCCGACGCACAGACATGCACATAGACCGGCTCAGTTGACACGATCAAGGAATCTGTGAGGTCCGATCGAGCATCGACGCCACGTCCTCCACGACGTACACCTCGAGCCCCACCCACCAGGCTAATACGGGGGCGCCGCGGAGGTGCGGGGCAGGATGGCGGAACGAGCACAACTCGTTAGGCCGTTCCGAGCCAACACCCGGCTGGACGTCGTCCCGGTCTCGGGTGATTACTCGCTGAAGGCTGATCTGGCCAGCGTGTCACATGCGATCCAAGGATGGATCGACCACGTCCTACACGGACTCAACCGACTGACTGGCCAGCGCGTCGACGCAGCTCGTCCACCAGTAGCACAGTGAGGTTCCGACGTGCCGTCTGGACCACGCCGTCGCGCCGAAGGTCGTACAGCGCTCGGGATACCGACTTGCGAGATCCGCCGATGAACCCGCCAAGCTCCTCCTGCGAGAACGGAAGGGAGAAGCCGCCGAACGAGTCTGGTTTCGGGCAGTAGGTGTCCACGAGTTCGACGAGTAGCGTCGTCAGCCGTTGCTCAACGCTCCACGACCCGCAGCGAACCCGCCACAGGTCAGCGTGCCGCAGCCTACTAGCAAGAACACCGAGCAACGCGAACGAGATGCCTGGCCTGGACTGGAGCAGTGCGAGGAAGTCAAGATGGGTGAAGCGGATGATCCGGAGCTCTTCGACCGAGCGTACATCAGCCGATCTCGGCAAGGAGCTCAGGACAGCCATCTCCCCCAGGATGTCACCGGGTCCGCGCACGGCAAGGAATGCAGTATACCCATCTACCACGTGCGTGACCACTTTTGCCCAGCCCCAGTCGATGACGGCGACGTCCTGTTGATGGTCGCCCTCGATATACAAAACGTCGCCAGCCTGTAGGATCTGTTGCCGTCCGCGATCCACCAATACCGACCAGTCGCTGGCTGACAGCCGCTCGCGGAACGGGCGACAACTGTCGCCGTCCGCGGCTACCGGTTCACCACTCATGCCTCGTTTACCCCCTGTTCGTACCGTTCCCATCGTCATCAGCCAGAACAGGACTGCGACGCAGATCTGCCACCCGTTCGGTTGCCAGGGCGATCCTGCCACGCAGCATGCCAGCCCGGTCCCGGCTCAAGGCGTAGTCGACGGTGGGAGGCGCCGGCACGATCGACACGCCGTTCGCCGTGGCCGTGGCCAGGACGTGGCGTGTCACGGGCGGGGTCGAGACGACCGCCGCGGCGAACAGCCCGGCGCGCACCGTCATCCGTCGCCGGAAGCTGCCGCGGTAGACGATCTCAAAGGGAACCTGGACCTCGGCGGCTCGTTCGCCATGGTCCTGGCTTGCCGTGATGAAAAGCGTGAGCAGCAGGTCGGCGACCTTGGCGGAGAGCCAGCCTGTCGCACGCTTCGTCACACCGGGTATGGGCGGCAGGAGCCGGGCGACGTAACTGTTGGCGCCGTCGATGGTTGCGGTGTTGAACACATCGAGCAGGGGAAGGGTCCGGATCTCGATGATCTTATCCCAGTCGATCTCCTCGTCGGAGTCGAGACTGATCGACTGCGGGTCGAGCCGAACCCGGCCGAGCCGGTCGAGTACGCGCGCGTGACGACGCAGCAGCTTCGGTAGATACGGGGCGACGACGCTGGACACCGATAGCTCCCATGGTGCGCCGGGCGGTAGGTCGTCGCGCGGGAGCAGGTTCTTCAGTTCGACGATCCATCGTGGCTCGATCTTCCCGGCCGGTGCATCCGTGACCGCGGGAGCCAGCGGCCGATCCAGGCGACGATCCCCTGGCGCGGGCTGGCCAGCGCCCGCCGATCGGGGGTTGTACCGGCCGGATGGGCTCGTCATGGCGGTCCTCTCAGCAAGGTTGTCAGCAGCCGTGGGTGATGGCCTGTTCATATCCTTGCTCGACGGTCACGAGTGGGCCATACGTCCCGCAACCGCGAGCTGATTGACCACGCGGCTCACATGGGCGCATCGATGGCTTCACCTGGTCGTGTCGCCCGTGCGAGACAGTTGACGCACTTGGCTAGCAAGAGCTGCGGGAAGATTCGCCATCGATCCGTGTCGCAGCGCTGTGTCCACTCGGGTCGACTGGAACGAAGGTGGGGGATCCCATGACTGCAGCTGATGAGCCTGAGCGCCGACCGCCCTTCAACGGTGGGCCGAGCTCACCCAGACCATCAGGGGGCTCGGCACCTGCCCCTGTACCGACGCGGAGGAGACGACGAACCGCCGACAGTTCCGCAATGGGGCTGCTGCTGCTCGCACTTCCGGCCTTCGTCGGCAGCGTGCTCGTTGTCGGCATTCTGGCAAGCCTGATCGGCCCCCTTGGTCTCGGACTGTTCCTGCTCTGGCTGGTATCGGGGCTGGTGCTTGTTCTGTACCCTCCCGCGGAGAACCTCCTCGCTCGCTTCGTCCTCCGGGTCCGCCAACCGACCCCGAGCGAGCGAGCCGCCATCGAGTTCGTGTGGGGACCGGTGACTAGAGCTGCGGGAACTGATGGTGCCCGCTACACCTTGTGGGTTGAGGATTCCGACCATATGAATGCGATGGCCTCGGGAGGCCGAATCGTAGCACTCACCCGTGGGGCGCTACACAACCAACCACCGCATCATCTCGCCGCGTTGCTCGCCCACGAGTTGGGCCACCATCTGGGTGGGCACGCCTGGGCAAAGCTTCTCGCCACGTGGTACGCAATCCCAGGACGAGCAATTCTGCGGGTGGTACGCGTGATCGTCCGGTTCGCGCTCGCCGTGACGAAGATTTTCTCACTACTGGGCTACCTGTTCGGCCTGTTCTTCGTCGGAATCTCCCTGCTCGTCTTGTTCACTGCCTACCCACCGTTCCTACTGGTGTACGTCGTACCGTTGGTGATGGCGTGGACCAGCCGGGCTGCGGAGTTCCGAGCAGATCGGCTTGCGGCCAAGATCGGTTACGGTCGGGCGCTGATCGAGGCGCTCAACGTCGACATCGCGAACGGCAATGACGACGAGCGCAGTCGAGGCCGCTTGCTCGCTCGACTGATGGCTAGCCATCCGCAGTCCAGCGAGCGGATCCGGCGGCTCGAAGAGTTCGAGATCGGAGTCGGGACGCGACGGGAGGGTTCCCTGTGACTCGTCAACTAGCTCGGACAGACCCGCTGCAGAGCCGGGCTCTGCTCTTCAAGCCTGGCCAGCGCCTGGGATGGGAGTTCCGCGAGCGTCACAAGTTCATCCGGGCCTTCCGCGAGCCGGCACCCCCGCAGCCGCCTCCTTCCGATGCACTCCACTGCGAGGCTCAGGCAGCGGCACTCGATCACCGAGACCGCGTCAAGACGGTAACCAGGTTCGGCGGCGGCTCGGTGCTGGTTCTGTTGCTGTTGGCCGTGGGCGGGAGCCCTGTTCCACTGGTGCTCGCGGCCCTGGTCGCTGTCGGCTGTGGCGGCGCGGTTCTCGGAACCCTCCAACGCAAAACGCAGGCCGAGCGAGCGATCGAGGAAGTGGGTGCACGCCAGACCGCCGCCTACGAGGACGCCTGTGGCGCCTGGGAACAACGCCGGCTGGCGTTCGAGGCAGCCGAGGCCGAGCGGGTCGGCCGCCTCGACGAGTGGGGCGCGGCGCTCGTGCCGCCGCGAACACAGCGTCTCGACGTCATCGGCGGCACCCCCCGCAGCCGCGAGGCGTTCCTCACGGTGCTTGGGTCGTCAACATTGCCGCAACGCCCGGTCATCGTCCTCGACCTGACGGGTGACCACGTCTGCGAGTCGTTCGCCAATCTCGCAAGAGAAGCCGGCGTCCCGGTGGACCTGCAGCTGCTCCCGAGAGACCTGGCCCGAACGACGCTGCTGTCGGGTCTGGAACCGGCCCAGATGGTGAGCTCGCTGGTCGAGTCGATGCACGGAGACAACATGGGCCCCAGCCGCGGGGATCGCAGCAGGGACGAGTTGCTGCTGAACGACCTGTGTGAGGCACTTGGCGAGGATCTGTCGCTAGCACGGTTGGCCGCCGGTCTCCGGGCCCTGAGGGGTGATCCGGACACCGCGCAGGTACTCACCAGGCGGGAGTACAACCGGATCGCCGACGAGCTGTTCTCCGACGAGTCCCGGCGACAGGACAACCCGAACCTGGGTCGACTCCTGTCCTTCATTCATCCGCTCCGTCACCTGGGCAGCGCGCGTAAGGTCGGTGAGCCCGCATACCTCACCTGCATCGCCCTGGACGATGCTGGCACGAGCGCCGGCACGGAACTGCTCAAGGATTTGGTTCTGCAGTGGGCGACGCGGCATGTGGCGAAGGTCCGCGGCAATGCTCCTGCCGTGATGGTGGTCGGCGACGAGAGAGTCAAGCTGCTACACATGGAGCGGCTGTCCGAGGTCGCTGCGGGGCGCGGCGTCCAGGTCACCTTTCTGCTCTCCCACCTGCGCGACATGGCCCGCGAGCTGGTCGGCGCCGGTGCGGTGGGGTTCATGAAGCTGGGCAACCACGTGGAGGCAAAGGAGGCCGCCGAGTTCATCGGATACGGACACAAGTTCGAGGTGAGCAACCTGAGTAGGACGATCGGCGGAAATGAGTCGATCACGGTCGGGCGTACCGACGGTGGGTCCACATCCCAGGGAACGAGCTTGGCCGAGGGCATCAACTGGAGTACCAACTGGGGCCGCAGCACTTCCGCTTCGCGGCGGCCCGGTGACCTCACGGATATCGGATCGGGACCCGACTCGGTCACGGAGGGTCAATCCAGCGGCGGCAGCCGCGGTGGCTCCAGGACCACCACCACCTCCCAGACCACCGGGTCGAACTGGTCGACCACCCGACAGACCGCTGAGGGTAGCAACTGGAATGACCAGGTTGCACAACAGCGGGTTTACGAGTTCACGGTGGAGCCGGGCCGGCTCCAGGCGATGGACGACTTCCACCTGCTGTTCGTGGAGCGTGACCAGAGGGGATTGGCAACACCCCGTTCTGTCGAGTTCAACCCAGAGATCGTCACCCTCGACCGGATGAACATGGACGCGCTGCCGGAGCTGGAGCCTCCAGAAGCGGTCCAGAAATACGCGCGGCACGACGATCCGGGAGGTCCGCACAGCGGCTATGACGAGCGCGACAGCTACTACCAGCCAAGTGGTTACCATCGGTCTGCGACGGACGGCCCATACCCGCTCCCCGACTACGCTCGACCAGGTCAGCCGCAGCCATACTTCTCACCTGAGCAAGGTGGCTGGCCACTACCTGGCCAACCCCCGTCGTACCCCGGGCAACCACCGCATCCCGGTCAGCAGCCACCACCGCGCTGGTGAACGGACGGCACGATGACAGATGAAGCGGGCAAGCTATGGCAGCGCTTGCACGACCTGGATGCCTGCGGGCTGACTGAGATCCCGCGCCGGTCGCTGGCACCCGGGTACAGCGACCGTGATCAGGACGGACTTCGGCGGCAACGGATGGCCGCACTGGTGTCGGCCTACCATGGGCATGCTTCTGACGACGGGTTGCTGGCTGTGGGGTGGCGTCGCGGCTCCGCGTCAGGTGGTGTCGAGGTGTGCATCGCTGGCTCCACGTTACTCGGTACGCCGGATGGCGAGGGTGCAGTGGTACTGAGCTTGCCGGCGGGTGCCCACGGCACGGCGTTACCGGTCGGTGCGATGGTAGAGGCATACGGTGCCGTGCCGTGCTGGCAGGCGATCGCCGGAGTCACGGACGGCCTACTCGTCGACGGCCTACCGGACGTCGCCGAGGATGTGCTGCGGCCGTCGTTAGAGGACTGCCTGCTCGGCGTGTGGCGCGGCCCGTTTGCCTGGCTGGTAGTGGCCGTGCCGGTGAGCGGGGCGGAGATCGGCGAGATGTCCGGCGAGATTGCTGACCGGCAGCGGCGAACCCAGAGCAGATCGTCGACGTCGCCGGAGTACGCCGTCGAGTCGAGCAGGCTAGAACGGCGCCTACACGAGCTCGCCCGGGCCCACTCGACCGGCTTGTGGCGGGTCTGTATGCTTGCTGGCAGCGGTTCGCCCGAGGCTGCGCGACGGGTCGCCGCGCTGGTCTGTGCATCCGCGGACCTGGACCAGCTTCCGTACGCCCTGGTTCAGACCGGTGAGGTCGGGTCGCTCAGTACCCTGCTAGACACCACCGGCGAAGCAGGTGGGTTCCCGTTCTGTGCCAGCACCGCAATGCTGGCCGCCGTCGCGCGACCACCTGCGCAGGAGATCCCCGGTGTCAGGTTCGCCCTGCGACCGGATTTCGACGTCACACCCGAGTCCGGCCTCGCGGGCATGGGCGGCATCGAACTCGGTCAGATCATGGATCGCAACCTCGCGCCGGTCGGCGCCCTGACACTGCCCAGGTCAAGCCTCAACCGCCACACCTTCGTGTGCGGAGCGACCGGAGCAGGCAAATCCCAGACCATTCGAGGCCTGCTCGAGTCGGCTGCGCACGAACGGCTGCCATTCCTCGTCGTGGAACCTGCCAAAGCCGAATACCGGTTTATGGCCACGCGCCTCGCAGGTGCAGCCGAGGTCGTCGCCATCCGACCCGGTGAGGTGGACGCGATCCCGGCCGGGATCAACCCCCTGGAACCGGCCTACGACGCGGACGGGAACCGGTTTCCGCTGCAGACCCACCTCGATCTCGTCCGAGCGCTCTTCCTGGCGGCGTTCGAGGCCCAGGAGCCGTTCCCCCAGGTGCTCAGCGCCGCGCTGAACCGCTGCTACACCGAGCTCGGATGGGACCTGGCGCTGGGCGAGGCCTTGACGCCCGGGGTCACGCCGCGCTACCCGACGTTGCAGGATCTGGAGCGCGTCGCCGAGCAGGAGGTCGCGCGGATCGGTTACGGCAAGGAGATCAACGACAACGTCCGGGGTTTCATCCGGGTACGGCTATCCAGCCTGCGGCTCGGCACAACGGGACGGTTCTTCGAGGGCGGTCATCAGATCGATTTTGGTCAGCTGCTCCGGCACAACGTGGTGTTCGAGATCGAGGACGTCGGCGACGACCGAGACAAGGCATTCCTGATGGGAACGGTGCTGGTCCGGCTCGTCGAGTACCTACGGATGGAGCAGCGCCGCACCGGAGGGCACGCCGTTGGGCTCCGTCACCTCAGCGTCTTCGAGGAGGCACACCGGCTGCTGCGACGGACCGAAGATGGCGGCCCCGCGGCCCACGCCGTCGAGATGTTCGCTGGCCTGCTCGCCGAGATCAGAGCCTACGGCGAGGGTCTGGTGATCGCCGAGCAGATCCCGAGCAAGCTGCTACCCGACGTCATCAAGAACACAGCGGTCAAGATTGTCCACCGGTTGCCCGCACGCGACGATCGCGACGCCGTCGGTGCGACGATGAACATCACCGAAGCGCAGTCGGAGTACCTGGTCACGCTCACGCCAGGAAGCGCAGCCGTCTTCACCGACGGTATGGATTACCCACTGCTGACGCAAATGCCCGACGGAACGGCCCGGGAGCATGGCACCACAGTCGAGACCATCTCCCCGGCCAGTCTGGTCACGCCGCGCGCGGTCAGTTGTGGGCCCGACTGCCACAGGCGACCGTGCACCTTGCGCGAGATGCGAACGGCCCAGCGCACCATCGAGGAGGTGCAGCGGATCGTCGTTTGGGCAGAACTCGCCGTACTTGCCCACCTGACCGGTTGGCCGACACCGCGTCCGTCGCCCATGCTTCTCACGTTCCTGCGCGGGATGGCAGTGCGCGAACGCGACTGCCTCCTTGCGCACGCCACCGACGGTGCTGTCGCCGGTCGATCCATGGCAGTGGCGCGTCAGCTGAGCCCGGGGGCACTCGCTCACCATGTCTCGACCGCTCTTCGGGCAGCTGTACGCGAGGGGCAGTACTGCAAGGGGGAGGAGCCAGCTTGGCTGGCGAAACCGTATCGGTGGGCGCTGGTCCGGGACGCGCTGCGGATATATGTCGAAAAGCACCCTTGTAACAGTCCTCATCCACGCACCACAGAATGGGAGTCAACCTACGGATTGCCCGTCACTGGTACAACCGGTGCGGAGCAGCTCGATCTGGTCGAGCATTGGTTCGCCGCCGACCAAAGTGACGTCGATTCCTGCACCGCTGTGGCTTTCGGGACGGGCGGCGGGTTGGAACGCGCGATCGGGATCGTCCGTACCGATCCGGTATGGCCGAACCGATTACGGGAGGCGGTGGGGATGTTCGATCTGAAAGCACCTTGGCCGATTGCCTATCTCGACGGGAAACGATCTTGAATGGCTGGGGGTGACATGTCTGCAGACACGACAACCAGCACACCAGCAGAGGAGGTCCCTCCATCGGAAGCCCCCACCCCGCCTGTGGACGTCGCGGTCGCCACGGTCGAGCAATCCAACCTGCCTCCGCGGCAGGCGACGGCGGCGGAGTACGACGCCCCTGCCGAGGAAAAGCAAGAAGATGACGAGTCAGAGGGCGACGGGACAACGGATGTCAGCGCCGACATCAATGCCGGGAAGAATTCCGTGTCTGAGCAGTATCCCCCAGGTTATGAGCCAGCTCACAACAGCCGCTTCGAGTCTAGATCAACACAATCAGCGGATGCTTCTTCTTCCTCCCCGGCTATGGACACCGCCGCGACCGACACGGTCGCGCCATCCAGCCTGCCACCCCAGCAGCCGACGGTGGAGCGCGGCGAGAGGGACAGCAGCGGCGCTGAAGTCACTAAAGGTAGGGTCTCGGAGCCTCAACGGAGTCCTGAGCAGCCCACACAAGAAGGAGACGATCAATTCACTCCGGCTGGTCCGACCCAAACGCTTGAGCCAGATCCGAAGACGAAGAGTGAACTCCCGCAAGATGACGTGCAGACAACGTCCGTTGCGAGCGGAAACGACAACACCTTAGAGGACTCCGAGGACCTTGAGGGTTATTCAGCCGTATGTATAGAAGTGCAAAGCGACGACAGTAGAAATGGTCTCCTGGAATGTAGTAATCGGGCGACGGTAGTCGGTGTGCAGGATTCGCCAGGTCTTGAAGTTGGCGATCGTCCGTTCGATGACGT
>JBBSQN010000067.1:0-27907 GCA_038257875.1 Mycobacteriales bacterium | reverse complement strand
CGTCGCTCCAGCGACGATTTCCGCGCACGGGCGGCGGAGCCGCTTACTTGTCGCTCCACAGCATCGTGGCGTAGCGCTCGAGTCGGGGCGAGAGGCCGCAGATGGCGTAGCCGGTTCCGTGGGCAGCAGCGGTGGTTCCGGTGTCGGCGAGCAGGGCGAAACCCCGGACGCAGCAGAAGGTGACGTCCGCGACGTCGACCACGAGGTGATGGGGCCTTCGGGAGAGAGCGGCGGTGAGCGCGGCCTGCACCGTCGGACGGGTGCGGAGGTCGATCTCGCCGTGCACCCGCAGCACGACGATCTCACCGGTCGGGCAGGCCCATGACTCGGTCGTGCACCAGCACCCAGCGCTGTCGGGTGCGTCCCCTGCTGTGGACTGCGGGTGCCTTGCCGACACGGCGGACCTCCGGATGACAACTGGTGCTGTCACCGGGGCCGGGGCACCAGGAGCGACGGTACCCTACTGGCGGGTAGGTGTTCAATCGTCGCGCCTGACGATCAGGGTTGGTCGGTGTCCGGGGTCGATGTCGCCGGCGCGAGCAGCTCACTCGGGTCGAACTGTCCGGCGACGATCCGGCGGGCCAGCTCGGCGAGGCGCAGGTTCTGGCCGCGGGCGTAGCGGCGCAATCGGTCGAACACCTCGTCCATGCCCAGCCCGGAGCGCTGGGCCAGCGCACCCTTGGCCTGCTCGATGATCACGCGGCTGTTCAGGGCGGTCTGCAGCTGGTCGTTGAGCACCTCGCCGTGGCGGATCGCCCGTTCCTGCAGGATGCCGATCGTGGCGACGTCGGCGAGGGCTTGGCCCAGGGCGAGGTCGGTGTCGGGCAACGGGCCGGGTCGGTGTCCGAACAGGTTCATCGCGCCGATCGCCTGCCCGCGCAACCGCAGCGGCAGCGCATGCACCGAGCGGGACATCCCTCGCTGAGCGACGGCGGCGACGAAGGTCGGCCATCGGTGGGCGGCCTTCGAGAGGTCCGCGACGCTGACCGGGGATCCGGTGCGGTAACAGTCCACGCAGGGGCCCTCATCGGCTTGCAGCTGCAGCAGCTCCATCAGCTCCGCGTCCTCGCTGGAGGCCGCCACCACCCGCAGCTCGGCCCGCGCGTCGGCGAGCATGATGCCCGCGGAGTCGGCGGCGAGCAGCTCGACGCTGTAGCTGACCAGCCGGTCCAGCAGGTCGATGATGTCGTAGTCGTCGACCAGGGTGTCGGCCAGCGACACGAACGCCCGACTCACCCGCTGCTCGCGACCACCGGCCTGGCTCACGACGGATCCCCTTTCGACGACCGCATCGGGTTACCTCATCTCCTCAATGAACGTCAATTGTCGCGCCACCACATCGCGGGCGACGTCGATGAGCAACCGCTGCTCGACGAGCGCGTGGGCGCGCATCCTCGCGAGGGCATCCTGCGCTGACCCCGAGCTGGACCAGGTCCAGCACCCCGAGGTTGACCGATCCGGCAGATCCGTGCGGCCAACGCGCGATCACCCGCACCGTCGCGGGTGATCGCCAGCATTGCCGGGTGGCCGCACCCAGCTCACCGGGTCTGGTCATCGTCGAACACTCCCGTCCTGTCCGCGCCGAGGTCCAGCGCGCAGGGCGCGACGGGGGCTGGATCGGGCACCGACGGTGCCGGTCACGCTACGCGGCGCCGCAGCGGTCCACGCTCTGGGAGGACCCCGTAGCCGGCGAGGTGGTGGCAGGCTCGGTGGCGGTGTGGCATCCACCGGTGAGGAGTCCTCGTGAGCGACGGTGCAGGGCCGGAGCGGGTGCTCGCAGCGGTGTACGACGCGGGTGTGGTCGCTTATCACCAGCACTGGGCGCCGGCCCTGCACCGGCATGCGTTGGCGTTGGTCGAGGCTCTCCCCGGTGATCGTCCGCGCACGATCGTCGATGTCGGGGGTGGTGCCGGCACCCTGGCCTCCGCGTTGCGGGCCACCGCAGGCCCGAGCGGTCGGGTCGTGGTGCTCGACCGCAGCCTGGGAATGCTGCGCCGCGCTCCGGTCGAGCTGCCCAGGGTGCAGGCCGACGCCGCCCGGCTCCCGGTCGCGGACGCCGCTGCGGACGTAGTCGTGTTCGCGTTCGTGCTGTTCCTGCTGCCGGATGCGGCCGGCGCGGTCGCCGAGGCCGTGCGCGTGCTGCGGCCCGGGGGTTGGCTGCTGGCCGCGACGTGGGGACGGCAGCGGCCCACGAGCGCCGACGAGCTGGTGGCCGCGGAGCTGGACCGTGCCGGCGTGCCGGTGTTCCCGGCCCTTCCGCGCTCGGACGAGCTCACCGACAGTCCATCCCGCATGACGGCGTTGCTCGAGGGCGCCGGCTGCACCCGAGTGCGAACCGAGAACCGACCGCTCGACGCCCGGTTCGATCCGGACTCCGCCCTCGCGCTGCGTACCGGCTCCGGCGCGCTCGGATGGCGCTGCGCCCACCTCGACGAGCACGCCCGCGACGCCGTTCACCGACGGATCGCGGAACGCCTGGCGACACTGCCGCCGGACGCGTTCGTCGACCGGTCAGAGGTCCTGCTCGCCTGGGCCCGCTCCCCGTGATCGGTTGCGGGTCACGCCGCCCGGGGCGAGGGCGGGCAGCGGGGTGCGCCGTAGGCTGATCGTCGTGGCCAGAGTGGTGGTGGACGTGATGCCCAAGCCGGAGATCCTCGACCCGCAGGGTCAGGCCGTCGCCGGTGCGCTCGCGCGGCTGGGCATCGCCGGGGTCGTCGACGTGCGGCAGGGCAAGCACTTCGAGCTCGTCGTCGACGACGCGCTCGACGACGAGACGCTGCACCGCATCGCGGGCGGCCTGCTCGCCAACCCGGTGATCGAGGACTGGGTGGTGACCCGGATATGAGGATCGGCGTCATCACCTTCCCCGGCACCCTCGACGACGTCGACGCGGCCCGGGCCGTGCGCTACGCGGGTGGCGAGGCCGTCGCGCTCTGGCACGCCGACCGCGACCTACGCGGCGTCGACGCGGTGATCGTGCCTGGCGGCTTCTCCTACGGCGACTACCTGCGTGCCGGCGCGATCGCGAGCCTTTCCCCGATCATGATCGACGTGATGACCGCGGCCGCTCGCGGGACACCGGTGCTGGGCATCTGCAACGGTTTCCAGATTCTTTGCGAGGCCGGCCTGCTGCCCGGGGTGCTCGTGCGCAACGTCGGCCTGCACTTCGTGTGCCGTGACCAGCGGCTGCGGGTGGAGTCCACCGCCACCGTGTGGACCAGCGGCTGTACCGCGGGCGCGGAGATCCTCGTGCCGCTCAAGTCGGGCGAGGGCCGTTACGTCGCCGACGCCGCCACGATCGAGCGGCTCGACGGCGAGGGGCGCGTCGTGTTCCGGTACGCGGGCGCCAACCCCAACGGGTCGCTCGTCGACATCGCCGGGATCAGCTCGCCCGACGGCCGCGTCGTCGGCCTGATGCCGCACCCCGAGCACGCCGTGGACCCCCTGACCGGACCGTCCGAGGACGGACTAGCGCTGTTCACCTCGGTGCTGCGCGCCACCGCCGCCTGCGGGTGACGGTGCCGGAGCTGATCGTGCAGCAGGAAATCGCCCGATCCGGGCCCGGATACCTGCTGGACGATCAGCTCCGCGAGGTGAGCACCTGGCGGGTCTGGGGACGGCGCGCGGGGTTGCTCCGTACGCTGCTCCCGTGCTCCACACACATGTCGTCGACACCGTCGAGCGTGCCGCCGCCACGCCGGAGGACCCGCAGCCCTACCGCGAGCTGGGCCTGCGCGATGACGAGTACACCCGTGTCCGGGAGATCCTCGGCCGCCGTCCCACCGACGCCGAGCTGGCGATGTACGCGGTGATGTGGAGCGAGCACTGCTCGTACAAGTCCTCCAAGGTCCACCTCGCGTACTTCGGGGAGACCACCACCCCGCAGATGCGGGAGCGGATGCTCGCCGGGATCGGGGAGAACGCGGGCGTCGTCGAGATCGGTGACGGTTGGGCCGTCACGTTCAAGATCGAGTCGCACAACCACCCGTCCTACGTGGAGCCCTACCAGGGGGCGGCAACGGGTGTGGGCGGGATCGTGCGCGACATCATGGCGATGGGGGCGCGGCCGGTCGCGGTGGCCGACCCGCTGCGGTTCGGCCCGGCCGACGCCGTGGACACCGCGCGCGTGCTGCCCGGTGTGGTGGCCGGGATCGGTGGCTACGGCAACTCCCTCGGCCTGCCCAACGTGGGTGGCGAGGTCGTGTTCGACGCGGGGTACGCGGGCAACCCGCTGGTCAACGCGCTGTGCGTGGGTGCGATGCGCACCGGGGACCTGCACCTCGCGTTCGCGTCCGGAACCGGCAACGCGATCGTCCTGTTCGGCGCGCGGACCGGGCTGGACGGCATCGGCGGGGTGTCGGTGCTCGCCAGCGAGACCTTCGACGGGGACGAGACCGCGCGCGGGCGCAAGAAGCTGCCCAGCGTGCAGGTGGGCGACCCGTTCACCGAGAAGGTGCTCATCGAGTGCTGCCTGGAGCTGTTCGGTGCCGGACTGGTGGTCGGCATCCAGGACCTCGGCGGCGCCGGACTGTCCTGCGCCACGTCGGAGCTGGCGAGCGCGGGCGACGGCGGGATGCGCGTCGAGCTCGACGCCGTGCCGCTGCGCGCCTCGGGCATGACGCCCGCGGAGATCCTGTCCAGCGAGTCGCAGGAGCGCATGTGCGCGGTCGTGCAACCCCGCGACGTCGAGGCCTTCCTCGCGGTGTGCCGCAAATGGGACGTGCTCGCCACCGTGATCGGCGAGGTCACCGACGGCGACCGGCTTGTGATCACCTGGCACGGTGAGACCGTGGTGGACGTGCCGCCGCGCACCGTCGCGCACGACGGTCCCGTCTACCACCGGCCGGTGGCCCGCTCGGAACGCCAGGACGCCCTGGTCGCCGACCTGCCCCACAGGTTGCCGCGCCCGGCGGCGCCGTCGGAGCTGCGGGTGGAGATCCTGCGGATGGCGGCGAGCCCCAACCTGTGCAGCCGCGCCTGGGTCACCGACCAGTACGACCGCTACGTCCGCGGCAACACCGTCGCGGCGCAGCCGTCCGACGCCGGGATGGTGCGCATCGACGAGCAGACCGGGCGTGGGGTGGCGATCGCCACGGACTGCAACGCCCGGTTCGTCGCGCTCGACCCCTACGCCGGCGCCCAGCTCGCGCTCGCCGAGGCCTACCGCAACGTCGCGACGTCCGGCGCGGTGCCGCTGGCCGTCACGAACTGCCTGAACTTCGGCTCGCCGGAGGACCCGCACGTGATGTGGCAGTTCCAGGAGGCCGTGCGCGGCCTCGCCGACGGCTGCGAACAGCTGGGCATCCCGGTCACCGGCGGCAACGTGAGCTTCTACAACCAGACCGGTGAGTGGGCGATCCTGCCCACCCCGGTGGTCGGCGTCCTCGGCGTGATCGACGACGTCGCACGGCGCGTCCCGCCGGGTCTGAGCCGCGACGGTGACACCGTCGTGCTCCTCGGCCAGACCACCGACGAGCTGGGCGGCAGCGAGTGGGCCCACGTCGTGCACGGTCACCTCGGGGGTCACCCGCCCACGGTGGACCTGGCCGCCGAGCAGCGCCTCGCCCGGCTGCTCGCGGCCGTGGCCGCCGACGGGCTGCTCACCGGCTCCCACGACCTGTCCGACGGCGGGCTCGCGCAGGCGCTGGTGGAGTCCTGCCTGGTCGGTGGGCGCGGCGCCGTCGTGGACCTGGCGCCCAGCCTCGACCCCTTCGTGACGCTGTTCTCCGAGTCGGCCGGGCGGGTGCTGGTCACGGTCGCGCCCGACCGGGCCGGCGAGCTGGCATCCCGGGCCGCGGCGGCGCGGGTACCGACCCGGACGCTGGGCGTCACCGGCGGCGCGGCGCTGTCGGTCGCGGGCATCCCGGAGCTGCCGCTGACCGAGCTCCGGTCTGCCTGGGAGGGCACGCTTCCGGCGCTGTTCGACTGACCGACCGGCTACCGTCGCCGGTGTGCCGAAGGACATCGACGACGGGGCGCGCCTGGACACCGCCGTGCTCGACTGGCTCGCCGGCGGAGCCGCCCCGGACCGTGCCGTGCTGCGGGCGGCGGTGAAGGGCAGTCTCGCCGCGCTCGCCGCGGCCGCGCCCGGGCGGAGCGTCGAGGTGCGCGTCCCGCCGTTCGGCGCCGTGCAGTGCGTCAGCGGCCCTCGCCACGGCCGGGGTACCCCACCCAACGTCGTCGAGGCCGATCCGCGGACCTGGCTCGCGCTCGTCAGCGGCCGGCTGACCTGGGCAGCGGCACTGGACCTGGGAAAACTGACCGCCTCCGGAACCCGAACCGGTGAGATCGGGCGTCTGCTGCCGTTGCGCTGACCGGCTGGCCCGATCACCGGTTCCGGATTGGCTCGCTGGGACACTGTCGTGCTACCGGGAGGTCGAGTGCAGCAGGACGTGTGCTGCGCGTTGGCGGAGCGATGCGGTGGCACCGATGTCATTGCCTTGGGCTGCGTTGTGCAGGAGCTCGGCGATAGTGACGAGTTCGGCGAAACGGCCGGTGGGAGTCTGGAGCGAGTCGGCGAGCTCGGTGTGGACGCGTGCGGCGACGTCGGGTACGAGGAGGCTGTAGCTGTGGAGCATGGCGGCGTCGTAGCCGATGGGGGCGAGGCCCCAGCCTTCCCAGTCGAGTATCTGGAGTCGGGGCGCGCAGAGGTTGGCCCAGTGGAGGTCGCCGTGAGCGGTGGTCCAGGTCGAGACGCTGGTGTCGAGGGTGGCGCCGAGGAAGGTGGGCATGGCCCAGTCGAGGTACTGCTGTTCGGTGGTGTGGCGGTGGGTGGGGACGGTGGCGATGGTGCCGAGTGCTGTTCGCAGCGCTGCCCACCAGTCGGGCGGCAGGCCAGGCGTCGACTTCAGTAATGCGGATTGCGCGATGGGTTGGACGGTGATGCGGTCGTACAGTTCGGCGCGGTACTCCCATGCCGGCTCGCTCCAGTCGTGGTGCTCGCGCAGCCGGGGGCGCGGGATTGTTGTGGGGATGGCCTTCTCGGCGTCGAGGGAGCCGTCCCAGAAGGTGTGGGCGATCTGGCCGCTGGGTGAGCAGGCGAGGCGGAGCCAGGCCGGGCAGTCGGTTGCGGTGACGGGCTGGCTGAGTGTCCTGCCGCGCCAGCCCCACGCCTCCTGGGCGTCCGGAGCAAGCCGCACGCCCAGAGCGGTGCAGGCGAGGCGATGCGCGGTGCGCATCTGCTCGACGGTCCCGGCGTCCTCCGGTGTCGGGTGCATCAGCTCGCCGCGCCGGACCTGGGGTTCATCAGGGTCTCACGGGCGGCTCGCGCCAGGATGGCTTGTGCCGAGGTCGGGATGCCGAGGCGGTTCCAGTGGAAGATCACGTGTTTGGCGAGGACCTCCCGCAGACCGCGCTCGAGCGTGCCGTCGCGCGCGGCGTCCGCCAGGTGCGTGCCTGCTGCGGTGAACGCGGCGGACCAGGGCGCGGCGAACCGCAGCGGCCCGCTGGCGCCGAAGAGCGTGCTGGTAGGCGAGGTGTCCACGTCCAGGAGCCGCTGAAGTTGGGGGATCATGCCTTGCAGCCGGTTCGCGGGCGGAGTCGGGAAGAGCGGTCGCATCTGCACCACGCGATGCCAGACGTCGCCTTGTTCGTGTGCGTCCTGTCGGGCTCCGCGGAACAGGGTGGCGCACAGCAGGACAGACAGCTCCCGACGGCCGACGGCCATCCCAGGTGACCTCGACGAAGCATTGCGTCGCAGGTAGGTCAGGCAGCCGCGGCTGTCGGCGTGGAAGAGGTCGTGGGCGATGTCCGTACCCTGGGAGCCGCCGAAGGCCAGGGCCTCTGGCTCGTAGAGCGATTCCCACCACCGCTCGACGGTGCCGGCAGCGACGAGGCCGTCCAACGCGTCGGCGACGGCCGCCGTCATGTGGGCCCTGGTGACGTCGGGGCCGGGGCAGCAGCGCAGCCGCCAGCACGGATGCTTGCGCAGGAACCACCAGCCGGTCAGTGTTCCGGCTTCCTGGGCCTGCTGGAGGTGGGGGCCGAGGTGAGCAGCGGCGACCTCCTCGGCGTGGTCCCAGTCGGTGAACTGAATGCGGACCTGATACCAGCCGCAGGAGCGGGTTTGCGCGTCGAGCGCCGCACGTCCCGCGCCCCGATATGCCTCGACGGCGTCGGCGAGGTTGGTGGGATCCATCCGGATCTGCTCGGCGACCTGCTCCAGTGGCGTCCCGGTGAGGACAGCCAGAACCTGGCTTTCGGCGGGATGCGATGGTCGAGTCGCGGTCATCGTGGCCTCCTGTGAACCCTGCGGGCCGGGCGGGGGTAGTCAGCCGGCAAGGAGGCATGCGTCCCAACCGGAGGTCGTCATACCGCGGGTTTCGGCGGTAAGGAGGGCGAGCGCGGTTCCGGTCGTTCCATCGAGGAGTCCGTCGTTCTGCGCGGGTTCTCGGTCGAGGAGCAGTGCGTGCAGACGAGGCAGGTGGGCGGTGAGCCGCTCGTCGTCGGCGTCGTGGGCGACGCGGTGTGCGACGTGGAGCAAGCCGGCGATGCCGTGGCAGAGCCCGCCGTCGCGGATGCGGTCGAGTTGACCGGGGTCTGCCAGGCATGATGTCAGCGCGCGCTCGGCCATGCGTTGCCGGGCGGTGTCGCCGAGGGCAAGGCCGGCGAGTTGCTGGGCGCGGGCGAGGCCCGGGGTGCCGTAGCACCAGCTCGGCCGCAGCGGACGCGGTTGCGACACCGTCGAGGCGCGATGTTCGGCGAGGGTAATCCACTGTGGCCACCAGTGGCCGGGGCCGGTGTGCTGGCGCTGGAGGTCCAGCCAGGCGCAGATCCGCTCGATCGCCGTCATTTGGCCGTCCACGACGGTGCCGCGGCGAGCGGCGAGGGACAGCAGGGCGAGGGGGCCGGCGATGCCATGGGCCATGCCGAGATTGGCATGGCCGCCGGTGAACGCGTCCGAGGTAGGGCCCGAGGGGTCGAGCCGGGTCCACCAGCCGGGAAGGCGTTCGTCGTCATCGGTGAGCGGCAGGGTCAGCCGCGCGAGGTAGGACAGGACCTCCCGCAGCGTTGCGGTGTCCTGGTTGCGACACAGCAGGTAGGAACCGAGCCCGGTCAGCCCGTAGAAGAGGTCGAACTCGCTGGCTCGCGGGCGTTCGCCGCGGTTGATGCGGGCGTGGGCCAGCTCGACACGCCGCATCGTGAGGGTGGTGATCGCGGTGTCGAGAACACGCAACGCGCCGGTGTAGCCGCCGGTGCCAGCGGCCGCGGTATGCAGGGCGAAGGCGACGGCGGGCGCGCCGTAGTACAGCGAGGCGTGTTCGTCGACGACGAGGTCGTGGACGCAGGAAGCGAGGACGTCGTGCACATTCTGCCAGGAGCCGCTGCCGTGTCGTGCGCGTTCGATGTGCAACAAGGCGATGCCGGCAGCGCCCTGCGCCAGTGACTGGGCTCGCGCGTTCTGGTCTCCGTGGATGCGCGGGGTGAGAGTGCCGGTGGTCGGGATGCTCACGTCGAGGCTCCTCCACCTCGGGCGATCCCGGCCAGGGCGGCGGAGCGGGCTAGCCGGTAGCAGATGTGTTCGTCCGCCTCGTCGATTCCTGCCGTGCGCAGGTGGTGGGTGTGCATGAGGGATGGCAATATGACCTGCGGGTCCGTCCCGCCGCAGGCCGTGAGACGGGCGCGGTAGGTGTCTATCGCCTCGTGCCGGGCTGTCCATGCTGCGATGACGTCGCTGCCACCAGACAGATCGCGCAGTGCCGCGAAACTGTTATCGGGGTTGGCCAGGTGCATCGTTTCCTGGTGGATTGGTCGGGTGGGGTGTGTGGTCGCGCCGGTACTGATGTGGTCAACCAACCAGCGCATCGCGGTGCTGACATCGCCGATGACGGCTGTCGCGAGGTCGATCAGGCTGGCGGTCATGACGGCCTGCGGATGCGCCGCTCCGGTGGTGGTGAACACCATCTGCGCGAGGGCCGCGGTGGAGTCGGCGGCGAACACCGCCTCGGCGGCGGACATGGCCGCGCCGGCGCCGTAGCGACCGGTCTCGGGGTAGTAGGTGTCCCATTGCAGGTGGCCGAGTAGCCCGCGCTGCCGGAGGTCGGCTGCCCACATGCCGACTCTCGAGGCGACGTGCCCGAACATCTCCGGGTGGTGCAGGCGGAGATGTAGCCGCAGGTGATCCTGCGGGTCGCGACAGCGCACGAACCACCACTCGGGCGGGTTGTCCCAGCCGTCCCATAGGCGGGGCAGATGGCTGGTGAGGATGTCCGGCACGCGGTCCGGATGCCCGTACAGCTTGGCGGAGGCCCACGTCGACGCGCCTGGGAGGTGGCCGTGGTCACGGCCGACCGGTGCCGGTCCCGTCGCGCGCGTGGACGCGGAGGATGGGACGGGACTGCGCGTGGACGCGAGCGTCAGGGTGATCTCGTGAGCGCGCCCGCCGAACCATCCGTATGCCCCGCCCTCGGGAGCCGCACGCACCGTGGCGTGCCCGGTTCGGTTCAGCTCGGCGCGCAGGAGCGCCGCATCGGAGCGCTGGTTCAGCGTGAGGTGAAGCCTTCGGTCGTCGTCGCCGAGATCGACGGTGTCGGGGACGTGGAAGCGCTGCCGCCAGGCCGCCAGGCTCTCGGCCCACTCGGGGAGGGAGGCATCGCGTCCAGCCAGAGCCGTGGCCTCGATCCTCCACGCGGCCGCCGCGAGAACGCTACGGCCGTGCCGGATACCGGGCAGGAACGGAAGGCAGCTGGCCGCACCCCACGCGAATGGTCCGAAGACCGCTGCGCGAGCGCGGGGCAGCTCGCACAGCAGCCGCGCGAGAGGGTGGGTGAAGTTGGCCGTGTCCACCGCGTTGAGCACTGCGGGCTCGACGGGGCGCCTGGTCGAGAGCGACACCAGGTATAACCGTGTGGCGTCCGCGGTGACCGCCAGGTCGTCCAGCTGCAGCACGGCATCGGAGCGGTGCTCGGCCAGCGAGATCACGTGCTGCCAGAGGGCAGGTGCTCGGCCGACGTTGTCGGTACGCACGTGCAGCGGGGGGCAGGAGACCTGGGCGCGCAGGGCGTCGCTGTTCAGGGTGGGCAGGCTGGCGTATGCGTCGGCCATGCGGTCACGGTCTGCGTCATCGAGGAGCGGAAGGAACCGCCCCGCGGTGGCTCCGGCCGCCGGGGTGAGACCGGTGACGACGAGCGTGAAGTCGCCCCGCTCGAGCGCGCTGCGGGTCGGTGCCTGGAGGTGGAACCGCACGTCGATGTGCGGAAGCGGGATGGCGCTCGTTCCGTGGGCCAGGTCGTTCATCAGGGCGTCGGTGAGGGTGACCTCGCGGACGCCCGCGCAGGCGGCGCGCTGCGCCAACGCGAGGAGTTGCTCGTCCCTGTCGGTCAGTCCCGGTGCTGACTGCGGAAGGAGCGAGCCGCGGTATCCGGCGGGGAAATCGAGTCCGGTGTCGGGATCGGTGAGGTGACCTACTGGGATCAGCGCGTTGGATCCGAAGCGTTCCAGGAAACGGGAGTGATAGTCCTGCCATGCTGGTGAGCCGGACGGGAGGGGTGTGAGGCGGGCCAGCGCGCCCACGGCCTTCTCCGCCTCGTGCGCCACCTCCTGCGGCAGGGTCAGCGAGCAGTCGAGCCGCAGATCGACGGCCAGTGGCTGCTCTACAGTCGTGCCGGACTGCGCCGTCATCACCTCGGTGACCGACGCGCGCAGGCCCCTGCGAACCTCGGGTCGGGCCTCGCCGTGCCGCGTCAGAGTCGCTGCGATGTCGCGGAGTGCGCGCACGGTAGGTGCCATGGGGGTGATGTTCTCGGCGTTCACAGCCATCAGCTGGTCGATCACGTGGCCCAGAGGGTCGGTGACCGTCATCGGCGGGCGCAGGCTGGTAAACAGGAATCCCCGGACCAGAAGCTCGGCGAGCAGGGCCTCGATGCCCTCGGTGGGCGTGTCGGGATAATCGGCGGCGAGTTGCCCGGCCAGGTCACCGGTGATCACCGGTGCGGACGCGGTCGTCATCACGGCCCGCACTGCCGGGGTGTGTCGCACACTGATCTCGGCGGGGGCGCGTCGGTTGTCGTGGTTCGGCCGCTGGTACGGCGTCACCAGGCGCTCGTCCCGTACGAAGCAGGTGGAGTTCGCCATGACCGGCAAGCGCCGCAGCAGTTCGGGGCACGCCTCCAACCGTGCGATCACTTGCGACAGCCACACGGCGTCCACCCGTGCGGTGGGGCGGTGTTCCTCGCCCCACCGCACCATGAGGCCGGGGCCGAAGTGTGCTGGGGATACCCCGGCGAACAGTCCGAACGGAGTGGACCGGTGCTGCAGGCGCAGCAGGTAGCGGTGGAGCGACGTCCCGGTCCGCTGTATCTGCTTGGGCGGCTGCGCGTGTTCGGCGCACCGGCGGACACGGTCCGCGAGAACTGGGCTGGCGAGCTCGACCGCCTCCGCGAACGGGTCGTTCGACCACACCCGCTCGATCCAGTGGCGCCACCGCTCAGCGTCCATCCGCGCGCAACCGGTCAGCTCCTCCGGCGCGGGTGGGAGCATCAGCCCGCCCGGGTGCGCGACAGCTCGTACCAAGGCCGCGTCCACGTACCGGTACACCCGCACTCACCTCTCCTCATGCGCCGATGCCCCAACCGGGCCTGGTGTCGAGGCCCCGACAAACGGAACCTCGGCACCAGGCTGTATGTCGTCGGTCTGATCAGTCGGTGATACAGGTCACGCAGGCGCTCTGGTTCGTGCTCCCGCAGTTGTCGCTGGTGCTGTTCATCAGTTCCGCGATGATCGTTCCCTTCTCGACGAAGGTCACATCCAGATCGAAGTCCGTCGCGGCATTGGGCTCGTTCATGTTGTCCTCCAGGCGAATCGGTTGATGGTGACGTGTACCTGGCGTCGGGTTCAGTGCTTGGTGGACGGCCAGGAGATCGTGATGCGGGAGGCTGTTGTGTCGAGCACCCGTCCCGTGGACAACACCTCGTCGAGTGTCCGGCACGGGTAGGCCCGGAACTCCGCTCGCTCCCCCCGGTGATCGCGGTCCCAGGCCCGGATCTCGGTGATCAGCCGGTCGGCGGTCGCATGCGCCTCCGGACCGTGCGCCACCGCACCGAACTCGAACACCGTGCGATCTGGGGTAGTCGGGCGCATAGCGAGGTAGGCGAAGGAGCCCCCGCCGCTGTCGAGCAGGGTCGAAATGCCCATCGGTGACCAGGAGGCAACCAGGCCACGGTCGCGCGCCTGTCGGGTGGTCGCCAGCAGCGCGTAGTCGGGCAGGGCGGTCGACAGCCACAGATCCAGGTCGTCGTAGGGCAGACCTCGCTCCATGACCACCCCGGACCACGCCTCCGTACACGGTCGGGTCAGCGCGTCCCGGAGCTTGCTGTCGTCCGCCTGCCCGCCGCCCAGCCGCAGGCCCACCTGTTCGCCCTCGCCGTCGTGCAGCACGACCAGCCGCTCCCGCGTCGCGTCGGCACCTTGCATCGGAACGAAGCCACAGACCTCGTAATCCCGAGCGACCAGATGCCCGTCCTCGCGCTGGAACGCGACCGACCGGGTCAGCCCTCGCACACGTAGTGGCACTATGATTCGCCCCTGTTCGGTGAGTTGATCTACCCAGGCGGCTGCGAGGTCAGTCGCCTCGGCGGTGACCACGATCCGGTCATAGGGAGCGTGCTGCAGCTCACCATGCGCGCCGTCAGCGAGGACGGTGTGCACGTGGCCGTACCCGGCCGCGGAGAGGAGACGACGGGCCCGGGCGACGACGTCCGGGTCGATGTCGATGGTGGTCACCTCGCCGGCCTCACCGACCAGCTCCGCGATCAACGCCGCGTTGTAGCCGCCCGAGCCGATCTCCAGCACACGCATCCCCGGGCTGATGTCAGCCTGCTCCAGCATGAACGCCTGGATGCGCGCGGCGCTGACCGAGCTGAGAGCGACGCCGTCTTCGTCCCTTTTGGTGATCAGTGCGCGCTCTGCCTCGTACGCCTGCTTGACGGACTCCTCGGGTACGAACAGGTGCCGCTCCACAGCGCGGACGGCGTTCTCAACCGCGTCGGTGCGCAGCGCGTTCAGAGCCCGCAACTCTCCGATCAGCTCTTCACGCAGCGCGTCGACGAGGGTCGGTTCGGGAGCGCCGGTGTTCGTCGACCTGACCTTGTTCATGCCTGTACTCCTCGGGTTTGCGGTGCCAGATCAGGCTGCCTAACGGCGGACGGTCGCCAGGTTGTCGATACCGGCAACCTCGGCGCCGAGGCCAGACAGACGCTCGCACAGGTGCGAGCCGATGAAGTCTGCGGCCCCGGTCACCAGAGTCCTGCGGTGTCCGGCTTGATGTACTCGCTGTCAGGGTCGCCCGGCAGCCCCGGCATCGTTTGCCGGGCGGGGTCATCAGCGACGTCGCCAGTACCTGTGCTCCGCACAGCGTCCTTCTGATGGGCGGCTGCTCCCGGCGGCGAGGTGCTCCGGTGCGCCGTGGCGATTCTTCGTGTTGGCATGGGCCATAGTGCAGTGGCTGGCCACGGGGGGCGGGCAGGGCGCAGCGCGTCGAGCCTGCCTGACGGGATCGCCCGGTGATCGTGGACGGCTCCCCAAGGTGGTGTCGGGGTGTTGGTGCTAGACCGTTAGATCACCAGCGGTGTTGTTTGCGGGTGGCGGCCGTAGCGATCTTGGGTGAGGGGGTCGATCTCCGTGCTGCCGCTCTGTACCGGCATGATCGGCCAAGTCGGTGAGTGCTATGGCGGTATGGCTAGCGATAGTGTCAGCGGCTGGTCCGGTAGCAGCGGAGAAGGATAGCTGCGGCTCATCGATGTCAGTAAGTTCCTGTAATGAAATAAGTCAATTTCTCGAGGAGGCCGTCAACGCTCTGACCAGCACAGATGCAATTTAGCGCGATTTATTTATTTATTTATTTAATTACGAGCCCTAAGGGCATCCTCGGCTGCGAGAAGGCTCTGAGCAGCAGAAGTCCGTTGCCCAACGGATGCATATGCTCGGGCGTGAGTGACCTGGAGCAGTGCCTCAGTCTGGCGGTTCACTCGTCTGACGCTTCGGTGTAGTGCGCCCGCGATGAGGTCGATGCAGTGCCGGGGCTTCTTGAGCTTGAGGGCTTGGTGGGCGAGGGCGCGCATCATCCACGCCGCATGCCCGTGCGGGTCGGCCTCATAAGCCAGCTGATAGCCGAGCAGGTAGTACCGCTGGGCCGCACCCTCCTGCCCGAGGTCGTGATGCTTCCACCCCGCCAGGTACACCGCCGGAGGGGGCAGGTTCGTTGCCGACCGTGGATCGGAGATGGGGCGGAGGTCCCGTAGTAGTCCGGGTACGCGAAAGACGTGTACTGTACATGGCGAAGGGGACCAGCAAGTCGGCAGAGAGGATTCTGGAATGCCCGGAGATCACCGGTGAATACCGACGAACGTGACGCACCCCTTGAAACCAAGTCTCCGATCCGAAATATCTTGCGATAGTGGCTTGTGAAATCAACGACCGACCCCGTAGGATTCACAACTGGAAGAAGCCCTCCGAGTTATTCGCTGAACTTGTCGAGTCGCATGCTTGAACTGGCTGAATCTGCCTGAACGGCGTCAGGTGGTGGGGACGCCGACACGTTCGGCCAGGGCAACGAGGCCGGGCAGGCGTTGCTTTCTGCGACGTGGCAGCAGTTCGGCGATGATCGTGCGGGCGATGCTCTGGTGCGGCAATAGCTGGGGGGCGAGTTCTTCAGCTTTGCGCAGCGTGAGCACGGCGTCGGCGGAGCGCCATTCGCTGGTCTGTGCCCAGGCGAGGTTGAGCAGGTAGCGGGCGTGCATGCCCGGTGGGGTGTTGTGCGGGTGGGTGATGCGCTCGGCCAGGGTGATGGCCTGGCGGGGTTTACCGGCCAGGATCGCGGAGTCCACCTCGCGCATCGCGACGATCGTCGGGCCGAAGGCGCGGGAGGCGTATCTCGTGGGCTGGTCGCCGTTCATACGGGAGGCGGCCGCGTGCATCAGGCCCAGAACGTCGGCGGTTTCGGAGTGTCAACCGGAGCGGCCGAGGGCGACGGCGCCGTAGCGCAGGAGGTCACCCCAGACAGCGACATGATCCACGCTCGCCGTGGACAACGTGGGTTCGATCGCACTGGCGGTGGTCAGGGCGAGGTGTTCGGCTTCGCTCCACAGGCCTTGCCTGGCAAGGATCCAGGATCGGGTGGCCTGCCCGGCGGCGTGCAGCAGTTCGTCACCGGAATCCTCGGCGGCCCGTACGGCTCCGGCTAGGGCGAGGTGGGCGAGGTCTTCATGCGCGAGCTGTGCCAGCAGCGATGCCGTGAGTTGCAGCAGGCTCGCCAGCTGCGCGTGCACCGCGCGGGCCGCCGGGCCGGTCGCGTCGCGGGCGGTGGCGCGAGCAATGTCCAGCCACGCGGGGAGTTCGCGGGCCAGCGCGCCGTACTGGGCGTGCCAGTAGGACTGCCACAACTGCTCAACACCCGTGGCGAGATCCTGGGCGGTGACGGGTTCGGCGGTGCTGGGGCTGATGCCGAGCACGGCTTGCCGTAGCCGCCACACCTCGGAGTCCTCCGCGCCGACGAGCAGACCGCGCGGCGTGTTGGTCAATTCACCGAGATCGGTGTCCAGAGCCTGGGCGAGCGCCATCAGCGTGCTCAGCGCGGCGGTGGAGCGCTGGCCTGTTCGAGTTTGCGGATGACATCAACGGAGATCCCGGCCGCGTCGGCGAGTTCAAGCTGGGTCAGACCGCGCCGTTGGCGCAGGTCACAGAGGTTGCGGGTCAAGTGTGTGCTGCTCGTCTTCGTCATCGGCGGGCTCCCAGGGAGAGAACTGGGGTAGCGGGCACACCGGTCTCTCCACCAGCGCGCCCGTCGTGCCCACCACCGTAAGGCCCGGCGCCAGGCGACGGGTAGGACGTGGTGTCCCACCGTCACCCCCATAATGTCGGCGGCAGTCGCCCAGCGCGGGTGACCCCGCACCCTGCCAGGCTGCCTACAGTCGAAGCCATGACCACGGTCCTGTTCCCGCTGACCTTCGACGCCGCCACCGTGTCGGTGCTGCTGGCGCCGTGGTGGTGGTCCTGGCACGTCGAATCACCGGCGGATAGCGAGATGCCGGGCCGCCGAGCAGGACAACCGGCCTGGTCCACCGTCGACGTCCGAGACGTCTGCGGCTCCGGGGATCAGGGACTACGGCCGGGGAACGCCACGGACCTCCCGCACGCCCCAATTCCCGTGACGTTCTCCGGCCACCCAGACGGCTGTTGACCACCGGCCCGATCGCCGGAACGGTGCAAGAAACAAGGAGGAAGACGCGATGACCGCGCTGCTGATCGAATCAACGCCATGGCCCGCCGGACTGGATGGGTCCGCACTGCCGCCGGCAGAGTGTTTCGCCGAGGACCCGCTGGTGTCCCACAGCGCACAGTTTCCTCTCGGCCGCAGCAGCGGCCCCGCGGACCCTTGTTCGCCGTCGGATCCGGCGATCCGGCCGTGGGGTCTGCGTGGGATGCGCCCGGCCCGCCACCAGGGTGATCGGGTACGGGAGGTGTTCACCTACGACCACGACCTGCAGATCGCGTCCAGCCTCAGCGGGCAACCGCTGACGATGGCCGAGCCGACGGCGAACAAGGTCACCAGTAACGACGGCGATGAAGGCCCGTCGGAGGATTTCACGTATGACTACTGTCCTGACGCCCCGATTCCTGCCGTGTAGATGGCCGTCCTGATCCTCGCCGAGGACATCGACGCGACCTGCGACGGCGTCATCAACGCCCTGCAGGAGCGCGGCCAAGTCGTTCATCGCGTGAATACGGCGTGGTTCCCCGCGCAGCTGACCGTGTCCGCCCGGTTGCGCTTGGGCCACTGGACCGGGCACCTCCGCACTCCGGGCCGGGTGATCGAGCTGGAGGAGATCACCGCAGTCTGGTACCGGACACCTCGCGCCTACCAATTCCCCGCAGGGCTCAGTACGGCGGAGAAAGCCCACGCGAATTTAGAAGCAAAATACGGCCTGGGTGGCCTATTGGCGTCGCTGCCGGTGCTGTGGGTCAACCATCCCGCCAGGCTCGCCTCAGCGGCCTATAAACCTCACGCTCTGGCCATCGCGCAACGCTGTGGCCTGACCGTGCCGGACACCCTGGTCACCAACGACGCCGAAGCCATACGCGAGTTCGCCGCCGGGGGCGAGACCGTGACGAAGTTCTTCGGGTCCAACACGATCCTGGAGGACGGCGTCCGCAAGCTCAGCTTCACCCGGCTGCTCAGCGACACCGACCTGGCGGATCTGCGCGGCGTCGACATCACCATGCACCAGCTACAGCGGTTTGTACCGAAGTTCGCAGATGTACGCGTGACCGTGATCGGCGAGCACATCACCGCCGCCGCCATCCGCGCCGGTAGCCCGGAGGGGTACATCGATTTCCGGGCCGACTACGACAACCTCGCCTACGAGCTGATCGATCCGCCCGCCGATGTCAGCGTCGGTATCCGCAGCTTGATGACCGAGCTGGGCCTGGTGTACGGGGCGCTGGACTTCGTGATCGAGCGGGACACGGGTGCATGGTGGCACCTCGAGATTAATGCGGGTGGACAATTCGGATTCGTTGAGGACGCCACCGGGGCGCCGCTGACCGCGCAACTCGCCGATCTACTCTCGAAGGGGACATCGTGACCTCCACGCTGGATACCGACTGGGCCATCCACGCCCGTCGGCTTGCCGATGCCCTGCGGGACAATGGTGATCTGTGCTCACAGGCCTGGCACGCCGCCATCACGGCGGTACCCCGGCACCTGCTTGTACCGCGCGCGTTCGAGCAGGACAACACCGGCAGTTGGACGCAGTTCGACACCGCAGACGCACCCGAGCGGGTGTATTCACCGGAAACACTGATCACCGCCCTGGAAAACGTCGGCGCCCACCAACAGCCCATCTCGTCGAGCACCAAACCCGACCTGATGGTGCGGATGTTGGAAACCCTCGACGTCCACGACGGTCACCGTGTCCTGGAGATCGGCACCGGCACCGGATACAACGCCGCCCTGGTGGCCCACCGCCTCGGTGATAGCCAGGTGTTCTCCGTCGACGTCGACCCCGACCTCGTCGATGTGGCGCGCAGACGACTGGCCGCTGCGGGCTTCCTTCCCACACTGGCGGCCGTCGACGGTGCCGCCGGACTCCCCGAGCACGCACCGTATGACAGAATCATCGCCACCTGCTCCGTGCCAGCCGTGCCCTGGGCATGGGCCGAGCAACTCGCCCCCGACGGTGCGATCCTGGTCGACCTCAAAATCGCCCACAGCGCCGGGAACCTCGTCCACCTCCAGCATACCGGTGATCGCCTCGAAGGCCACTTCACCAGCAGGTGGGCCGCGTTCATGGCCATGCGTTCCGGGCGCACATCAGCCCCCGCCGCCCGTGCCGACGCCGCTCCCGGCGGCACCGCCAGGACCACCGACGCGCCCGACGAACCCTGGAAAACCGCATCGGTGGTCTGGTTCCTGGCCCAGCTGCGGCTACCGGCGAACACCATGGTGACCTACAACCTTGACCCGGCTACCAGGACACCGGTCGCCACGACCCTGTCCACCACCGATGGGTCCTGGGCACGGGTCGAGCTCGGCGGCGACACGGTCACCGAGGCCGGTGACACCCTGCTATGGCCGTACGTCGAATGGGCCTACCAGCAGTGGAACGACGCCGGGCAGCCACTCTGGGACCGCCTGGGACTGACCGTCACCCCTGAGCACCACACGGTGTGGCTGGACCATCCTGATGGCGACTACCACTGGCAGCTTGCCTGACCGACGCCTACGGCCGACCTAACTTGGCGGTACCGAAGGTCAGGTCGGCGTGACGCTGGCACAGCAGCCGGACCCGATGCCTGCCGGGCAAGTTCCTCACCCCAACGCGCGGTTGAGCTTCCCCCAGAGCACGGACACTCGATCTGAGGCGGTCCCGGCTACCAGGAAGGATCATGCCTTGCCTGCTCCCCACTCTTCCGACTTCCGCGCCCGCGCCGTCGAGTTGGCCCGTGAGCGATCCAAGCCAGTCGCTGAGCTGCAGTCCCCCGCGACCAGGCCGTCAGAGTAGGACGCCTCGCCACCGCCCGTCTCGCCGGTCGAGATCTCGACGGTGCACTCGACGCCGCCCACCGCGGTCTTGTCCTCCTCGAGGACCAGGTCCGCTCCGTACGGGCGGTCAGCCGCCTTCGGAAGTTCGAGGGACACCTCACGCCGCACTCTGCGGAACCGGCCGTGGCCGAGTTCCGTGAGCGCCTGCACGCTCTACCCGCGATGGCAGCGTGACTGGCCAGACGGGAGCCAGTGCGCCGCAGGGTGGCTCCGGTCAGCCCGTTTCACCGGTGGTGACGACCTCGAACGGGTGAGCCAGCCGACCCGTCGGAGTGGTTGGTCACGCCGGGCTGGGCCACAGTTCGATGACGTCGACCCCGAGAGAGTGGGTACCGGAGCTGTGGCGGCGTAGCATCGAGCGTTGGATCGCCCCCTGCCGAGGAGCGTGCTGTGCGCCCGAGTTCCAGCCGGAACGAGCACCACACCGACGACGGTCCCCGGGAGGAGTGCGGTGTCTTCGGTGTCTGGGCTCCCGGCGAGGACGTCGCCAACCTCAGCTACTACGGGCTCTACGCCCTGCAGCACCGCGGTCAGGAGGCGGCTGGCATCGCCGTGTCCGACGGTCACCGGATGGTGGTGTTCAAGGACCTCGGGCTGGTCAGCCAGGTCTTCGACGAGCAGGTGCTGTCGTCGCTGAAGGGCCATCTCGCCGTCGGCCACTGCCGTTACTCGACCACCGGGTCTCCCAACTGGGAGAACGCGCAGCCGACGTTTCGCACCACGGCAGCCGGCAGTGGCATCGCGCTGGGGCACAACGGCAACCTGGTCAACACCACCGAGCTGCGCGACGAGGTCGCAGCCCTGCGCAGCGGCGAGCCGGCCGCGCACCGGGCCCGACTGCAAGCCAGCACCGACTCCGACCTGATCACCGAGTTGCTGGCCGCCACCGCCGCCGACACCGGTGTCGAGGAGGCGGCCATGCGCCTGCTGCCGCGGGTGCGTGGCGCCTTCTCGCTCGTGTTCGCCGACGAGCAGACCCTCTACGCTGCCCGCGACCCGCACGGCGTGCGCCCCCTGGTGCTCGGCCGTCTCGAGCGCGGCTGGGTGGTGGCCAGCGAGACCGCGGCCCTGGACATCGTCGGTGCGTCGCTGGCGCGCGAGGTCGAGCCCGGCGAGCTGCTCGCCATCGACGGCGACGGGATGCGCAGCTCGCGGTTCGCCGCGCCGGAACCGAAGGGCTGTGTCTTCGAGTACGTCTACCTGGCCCGCCCGGACACCACGATCTCCGGCCGTTCGGTGCACGCCGCGCGGGTGGAGATCGGGCGCCGCCTCGCCGCCGAGCACCCGATAGCGGCCGACCTGGTAATCCCGGTGCCGGAGTCGGGTACGCCCGCCGCGATCGGCTACGCCCAGGGCTCCGGCATCCCCTACGGCCAGGGCCTGGTGAAGAACGGCTACGTCGGGCGCACCTTCATCCAGCCCAGCCAGACGATCCGTCAGCTCGGCATCCGGCTCAAGCTCAACCCGCTGCGCGACGTGATCCGCGGCAAGCGGCTCGTGGTCGTGGACGACTCGATCGTCCGCGGCAACACTCAGCAGGCGCTGGTGCGGATGCTGCGCGAGTCCGGTGCACTCGAGGTGCACATCCGGATCGCGTCGCCACCGGTGCGCTGGCCGTGTTTCTACGGCATCGATTTCGCCACGCGTGCCGAGCTGTTGGCCGGCGACCTCGACGTCGAGGGCGTGCGGCGCGCGATCGGCGCCGATACGCTGGGCTACATCTCACTCGCCGGGCTCATCGGCGCCAGCGAACAGCCACGCACCCGGCTGTGCTCGGCCTGCTTCGACGGCACGTACCCGATCCCGCTGCCCGAACAAGCACAGCTCGGCAAGTACCTGCTGGAGGAGCTGACGCTGCCGGTGGAGATCTCCCCCGAGGTCGATGTCGGCGTGTCCGGGGCGGCCTCCGGCGATGCGGGACCGCTGTCGGTCGGTTCCGTTGCGAACGCGCTGGGTCCCCCCTGATCCCGGCCGCCTGGCCACACATCCCACCGGGCGGCCTCTCGCGCCGCCATCCACGCAAGGAGTGTTACGACATGCCGCCGACCAGCTTCGGACCCAGCCTGCCGGGCGTCAGCTACGCCGCCGCCGGGGTGGACATCGAGGCCGGTGAGCGCGCCGTCGACGCGCTGCGCCCGTACGCGGAGAAGGCAGGTCGCCCCGAGGTGATGGGCGGAATCGGCGGGTTCGCCGGGCTGTTTGCGCTGAAGACGGGCCGCTACACCGAGCCGGTGCTCGCCGCGTCCACCGACGGGGTGGGTACCAAGGTCGCGATCGCGCAGGCCATGGACACCCACGACACCATCGGGCTGGACCTGGTGGCGATGGTCGTCGACGACCTCGTCGTATGTGGTGCAGAGCCGCTGTTCCTGCAGGACTACATCGCCGTCGGCAAGCTCGTTCCCGAGCAGGTCGCCGAGATCGTCAAGGGTATCGCCGAGGGTTGCCAGCAGGCCGGTTGCGCGCTGCTGGGCGGGGAGACCGCCGAGCATCCCGGGCTGATGGCGGCCGGTGGCTACGACCTCAGCGCCACCGGTGTCGGCATCGTGGAGGCCGACGCGATGCTGCGGCCCGATCACGTCCGGCCCGGTGACGTGCTGGTCGCGATGGGGTCCTCCGGCCTGCACTCCAACGGCTACTCGCTGGTCCGGCACGTGCTGCTGGACGTCGCGCGGATGCCGCTGGAGGGCCAGGTCGAGGAGCTCGGGCACACGCTCGGCGAGGAGCTGCTCGTCCCCACCCGGATCTACGCCCGCGACTGTCTCGCGCTGGCCGCCGAGACCGGCGTCCGGACGTTCGCGCACGTCACCGGCGGCGGGCTGGTCCGCAACCTGGAACGCGTGCTCCCCGCCGGGCTCGACGCCGGGATCGAGCGCAACACCTGGACACCGGCGCCGGTGTTCAGGCTGATCGCCGCCCGTGGTCGCGTCGAGCGCGCGGAGATGGAGACGACGTTCAACATGGGCGTCGGCATGGTGGCCGTGCTGCCCCCCGACGACGTCGACCGCGCCCTGGCGGTGCTCACCGCCCGGCACGTGCCGACGTGGGTGCTCGGCGAGGTGCGCCGCGCCGGCGAGCAGGTCGCGTCCCCTGAAGCCGGAACGCGGGTGCACATGATGGGTGAGCACCCGCGCTTCTGACTCCCGCCGGTGGCCCCGGTCAGCTCTCCCGCAGCGCGGTCTGGACGAGGCCGACGATCTCCTCGTCGGTCAGGTCGATCCGCCGTGCCGTGGTGACGAGTTGCCGCGCCAGCTCGATGGCGGTGGCGCGGCCCGCCGGTGCACCGTCGCGCACGGTCGCCCCGCGGCCGCGCCGCAGGTCGATGAGCCCCTCGTCGCGCAGCTGCTGGTAGCCCGCGAGCACGGTGTGGATGCTCACCTGCAGCGACTCGGCCAGGGCGCGGGCTCCGGGCAACCGGTCCCCGTCGCGCGCCGAGCCGTCGGCGATGCCGCGCCGCACGCAGGCGGCGATCTGGTCCGCGAGCGGCACGTTGCGTGCGGTGTCGACCCTGATCAGCATGGCCGAGCTCACCGCTTCGTACCGGCGAGGCCGTTGAGCAGGCCCGCGGCGGTCGTCGCGCCGTCCACGGTCACGACGAACCGCTGCCCCGACCGTCGCGTGACCACCAGGGCCGGGCCCGAGCGGATGATCACTGCGCGGGCGCCGGGAACGATGCGGTACCCCCAGCCGCCGAACTGCCCGGGGGAGACGTCGGCGACGGTCGCGGACACGACGTCCTCCGCGGGGACACGCACCCGGGGCCATCCCAGCGGACCGAGGGCGAGCGTGAGCCCGCGGCGGTCGACCGTGACGGCGACGCTGCCGAGCAGGAGGACGAGCGCTCCGGCGAGAGCGACGATCGCCCCGGCGACCGCGTTGGCCGTCACCCCGAGCACCACACCGGTCGCGAGCAACGCGGCGCTGAGCACGAGCAACCAGTGCGAGCCCACGGAGCGCGACCAGCTGATCTGCTCGGTCGCCCCGAGCGGCACGGCAGGCGCGGTCGGCCCTGGCTCCGACGCGGTCGAAGGCGTCCGCGGAGCGACCAGCGCGCCGACCGCTCCGGCGACCACAGCGAGCGCCAGCCCGAGCGGGAACGTCCAGCCCGGGAGGGCGGCCGCCGTCGCGGTCGGCTGGTCCAGGTTGGCCGCGACGACGCCGAACAGGACTCCGCCGAGGAGCCCGGCCATCGCCCAGGACAGGCCGATGAACCAGCGCCCGAGGTCCCAACTGGACACCACCACCGGCGAGCCGAGTCGGCTCCCCTGCCGCGCATACAGCCCGAACAGCAGTGCCAGCCCGACGCCCAGCCCCGCCAGGAGCGCGATGGCTGCCCATCGGCTGGAAAACAACCCGTTTGCTGTGCCGAAGAGGTCGAAATGCAGCGCGATCGGATCCGGCAGCCGATCGGCGGCGGCCAGCAGCACGGCGATCGACGGTGCAACGGCGAGCAGGTGTGGGCCGGCGGCGATCGAGCCGCGCCAGTCCCGCGTCAGGGAAACATCATCACTTGTCATGGTTCAAGCATAACAAGTTTCGGATGCGACCGCTACGCCCGGAGTTCCGTTGTGTCACCGGTAGCGGCGAGCGCCCTCGTCCTCGTCCTCCGCGTCAGACGCGTAGAGATCGGCGTAGTCATCCTCCGCCGTTGCGTCGGCGGGGGCCGTCCCACTGCCGATCTCACGCTGCAGCGCGTCGAGATCCATGGTGGGGGAGCTGTACTTGAGCTCTCGGGCCACCTTCGTCTGCTTGGCCTTGGCTCGTCCGCGCCCCATGGCTGGTCCCCCTTACAACAGGGAAGGGGCGGCCGGATGTCTCGGCGGCCCCATTCATCTCATCAATGTCCTGGTGACCACCGTACCGTGCGAACCAGCCGCTGTGCGACGTGGCACCGTCAGTGTGACGTCACACGCGATTCCGGTGCCTGCCGGCGCCGGTGTCATGCCTTCTCACCTGCGGATCGTCGGTGTGCTGCGGGTGATCGGTGGTGGCTCTACCCCTCGGCCCGGCTCCGCGAGGCGGTGCAGCGCGGCGAGGGCCCCCGTCGCGGCCACGGCTCCCATCGTGAGCATCGCCGGCCAACCGGCGACCTGGGCAACCAGCCCGCCGAGCGCAGGCGTCGCGGCCGCGGCGACGAAGTTCGCGGTGTTGGACACCGCCATGGCGGTGGCGGCGCGTCCCGGCGGGGCGAGCTCCCCGGCTGCGGTGAAGACGAGGCCGTTCCAGCTGATCGCCAGCGCCGCGGCGGGCACGAGCACGGCGGCGAGCAGCGGTACCGGTCCCGGCTCCACGGCCGCGGCCAGCGCGAACCCGACTGCCACGGCGGCCGCGACGATGCGCAGCGGACCGAGCCTGCTCGCCGTTCGGTCGGACCACGCCCCGTTGCCGAGGCGGCCGAGCGCACCCAGCACCTGGGTGAGCGCCAGCAGGCCGCCGGCGACGCCGAGCGACATCCCCGCATCCCCGTGCAGGATCTCGACGAGGAACACCGAGCCGAGGAACTGCGGCACCACGAGCAGTAGACCGGCGAGGCTCAACCGCAGCAGGCGCCGATCAGCCAGCACAGTCCCCACGGTGGCGGCGGGCCGGACCCTGCGTGCGGGACGGTCGGGAGGCTCCCGCACCCAGATCGCGACGGCCGCCGCGACGACGAGACATCCGACGGCCAGCGCAGCGAACACCCCCGGGACGCCCGCCGAGCCGGCGATCGGCGGCAGCACGACAGCGGCGAGCGCAGCTCCGAGCGGCACGGACGTCTGTCGCACCGCCATCGCCATCCCGCGGCTCCCCGCCGGGAACCAGGTCAGCACCGCGCGTCCGCTGGCCGCGTTCACGCTCGCCCCGGACGCACCCGCGACCACCAGCAGCACGCCGGCGACGACCGGATCGTCCACGAACGCGGTGGCACCCAGGGCGCCGGCCGCCCCGACCAGCCCGACGGCCATGACGCCGCGCTCGCCAAACCGGTCCGCCGCCGTGCCCCAGGCGATGAGCGTGGCGATGAGGCCTGCGGAGATGGCGCCGATCAGCGTCCCGACACCGGCGAGACTGAGTCCGAAGTGCTCGCGCAGTGCCGGGGCGACGGCCGCGAGGCCGAGGAAGTAGGTGGCCGTGGTGGCTTGGGCGGCGGTGCCCACGGCCAGCACCACCCACCGGTAGCGCCTCGTTCCGGCCACCTGCCGACCCTACGTGCGCGGATCACTGCGAGCGACCGCTTAGATCACTCATCCTCGCTGGGGCGGCTGGCGCGGCCGACGAGGATAGCGAACTCGCTGCGCGGATCGCTCAGCAGCGCGTGGATCGTCGTCACGGCAGAGCAGGGCCACTCTGACCGGCAGGCCTGGCACTCGCCGCCGGGTGGTCCCTCGTGTTCGCCCAGCAGTCGGCGGATGACGGAGACCAGGTCGGGGATCAGCAGGCCGGCGGCGTACACGTCATCGTCCGGCGATCTGTCGATTTTGTCCGCCAGGAGCTCCGCCGCGTCCAGATAGCAGTAGAGGTCGTTGCGCAGCAGGTCAAACGCGTCGGCGAAGATCGGTGGGAGGAGGTCCATCGGCTGTCTCCTGAAGGGGTTCGGCGGAGCTCTTTCCGCGCTCCGGTCAAGTAACCACTTGACACTGCGGCAAGCAATACCCTGTTCTTCGACACGGTGAGCGATGTTGCAGAATGTGTCGACAGTTCGGCTAGGGTTGCGGAGAGGTGATCATGGCAGATCGGGAACCGACGGTCCGTAGCCGGGAGCTCGGCGAGGGCCTGCGCCGCGCGATGGAGCGCGCCGGGCTCAACGGCCAGCAGGCCGCGCACCAACTCGGCCTGTCGCCGAGCTGGGTCTCACGTCTGCTGTCCGGCCAGCGGCACGCCACTGCGCTGCAGGTGGCAAGCTTCCTGGCCATCTGCCGGGTGACCGGCGCCGAGCGCGACCGGCTGCTTGAGCTCTGCGACGAACAGCACGTCCCCGGCTGGTTCCAACAACACGGCTCCCGGCTCCCCCAGCAGCTCGTGACCTTGATCGACCACGAGACCAAGGCTGTCGTGATCAGCGAGTTCCAGTTGGCACTGGTGCCCGGTTTGCTGCAGACCGGGGATTACGCTCGCGCGTTGCTCAAAGAGGCGGGACGGGTGCCGATCGACGAGGTCGACGACCGGGTGGCCGCCCGGCTGGCCCGGCAGAGCCTGCTCAGCCGGGACCGTTCCCCCAAGTTCACCTTCTACCTGCATGAGTTTGTGCTGCGGCTGCCGGTCGGCGGTCCGGCGGTGATGGCCGAGCAGCTGCACCACCTGCAACGGCTGTCCCTGCGGCCCTATCTCATGCTGCGGGTGGTACCGGCCGCGCTCGGTGCGAACGCCGCCACAGCCGGATCGTTCACGTTGATGGAGTTCGCCGAGTTCAAACCGGTGGCGTACGTTGAGAGTGAGACCTCCAGCTTGTTCCTGGAGACGCCCGCGGAGATCGACGCCTACCAGCGAATCCTGGCTGCGCTGGCGGAGACCGCGCTGAGCGAGGAAGAATCGAGGAACCTGATTGTCACCCTGGCAACCGAGTTCTACACGGATCGAGAGGATCATGATGGCCACGCTTGAGCCGGACGGGATCGTCTGGCACACGAGCAGTTTCAGCAACGGCGGCGCCGCCTGCGTCGAGGTCGGCTGGCGCACCGGTTGCGACGGGAGCGGTGTCGCGGCGGACCGGGTGCTGGTGCGTGACTCCAAGGACCGTACCGCCCCCGCCCTGGTGTTCTCCGCCCCCGCCTGGCGAGCCTTCCTCGCCGCCCTCGCCCCCTGACCGCGTCGTCCCGCCCGGTGCACGCGATCAGTCGACGACCTCGCACACGTTCTGGGGTCCTCGCACAGCGCCGGCGCTGTGCGAGG
>JBBSQN010000066.1:0-28202 GCA_038257875.1 Mycobacteriales bacterium | reverse complement strand
TTGGGTGCTCGTGGGCTGCGGCGGATGCACCTTCAAACCAAGCGTTTGGGGTACCCGGGTGGTCCACAACCGGCTCACCCCAAGCTTCACCCCGCCACGTACACCCAGCCCGGAGTCGAACAGCCGCACCCGCGCCGTCTCCCTACCGGTGGCTCGCGCAGCGCGGACTCCGCGAACGCGACGGCATGGCGCGGCTGATCACTCCAGAACGCGACCATGACCTGCAGCCCGCAGACCACGCGCACGTCGGCGTGGCTTCCCAAGGTCGCGACAGGTCGCTGCTAGGGTCCGCCACGCGCTCGCCTGCGACGCAGGCATGATTACTGTGAGTAGCGATCTTGGAGCTCAACATGCTCCTCAGGAGGGCATGGCATGACGGGGGTGGGTCACGATCCGCGCGTTGTGGTGCACGATCTCGCGGCTGGCGTGGTGCCTCACGACGAGCGCGAGGCGCAGGACAAGTCCGTCATCCTGCGATGGGTTCGATCCGGGGCACCGTTGTTTCGGATGGTCCGGCCGGCCACGCCGGATCCGCACCTGTGTGTCTACATCGTCTTGTTCGATGAGGTGCGCCGCACGGTCTTGCTCGTGGACCATGTGAAGGCGGGGTTGTGGCTGTTCCCCGGAGGCCACGTCGATGACGGTGAGAATCCGCGCACCACGGTGCTGCGCGAGGCGGCCGAGGAGCTGGGGATCAACGGTGGGTTCCATCCGTGGGTCGGGGACGTTCCGCTGTTCTTGACCGTGACGAGGACTCGCGGCGAGCACAGCCATACGGATATGTCGTTCTGGTTCGTGCTGGCTGCTGATCAGGACATGCGGATCCAGGCCGATCCGCGGGAGGCGAACGCGGTTCGCTGGTTCGTGCTGGACGATCCGGCGGAGTGGGCCCAAGACCGGTTCGACCCGCACATGGCGCGGTTTCGGGACAAGCTGTTGGCCCGGTCGGGCTCTCCGGTGGTCATCTCACCGCCCGTGTCTCGCACTCACCGCTAGCTCCAGGGGCTGACCAGTGCGGCGAGGCCGCCGACCTCGCCTCGCCTCGGCCCGGGTTCAGCCCTCGTTCAGTGCCTGCGCTCTATCGTTCCGGCGGATGCGGTCCGGCCCGCCCCCGACGGCGGCATCGCGAGGAGGCACGGATGCGCGTGCTCGTGGTCGAGGATGAGAAGCGGCTCGCGGCAGGACTGCGCAACGGCCTCGAGACCGACGGCTTCGTCGTGGATCTGGCCCTGAACGGAACCGAGGGCTGGTCGCTGGCCAGGCAGAACCCCTACACCGTGATCCTGCTCGAGGTCCTGCTCCCCGGGATGAACGGCGACGAGATCTGCGCGGCGCTGCGTGAGTCCGGGGTCTGGACGCCGGTCCTGATGCTCACAGCACGGGACAGCACGCGGGCTGACGGGGCTGTGCTGGAGAGCGGCGCCGACGACTACCTGGCCAAGCCGTTCTCCTACTCCGTGCTGCTCGGGCGGCTCCGCGCGCTGCTGGACCGGGGCGTCCGGGAGCGGCCCGCGATCCTGGTCGCAGGCGACCTGCACCTGGATCCGGCCGCCCACCGCGCGCGGCGCGGCGAGGTGGAGGTGCGGCTCACCGGCCGGGAACAGGCGTTGCTCGAGTGCCTGATGCGCCGTCGCGGCACGGTGGTGTCCAAGCGGGAGATCCTCGACCACGCCTGGGACTACGGCTTCGCCGGGCATCCGAACATCGTCGAGGTCTACGTCCGGCACCTGCGCAACAAGCTGGACCGGCCGTTCGGATGCATGACGATCGAGACGGTGCGGGGCGCCGGTTACCGGCTGTGCACCTGACCTGCTGGCTGGCCGGGCTCAGCCGTCGTCAGTACCGCTGTCGTCGTCGGCCTCCTCGCCCGTCACGACGAAGCCGCTGTCGAGATTGACCTCGACGTGTCGGCCGTCCGGCTTGCGGATCTCGACTCCGTAGGCCGCGCCGTCGTCACCGACCTCGGTCTCGGTCACGGGGCCGCCGCCGGTGTGGGCGAGCGCCGCTTGGGTGGCCTTCTCCAGGTCCGACCCGGTCAGCGGCACGTCACTATCGCCATTGGAGGTGGCCATCGCGGCGGTGCCGCCGGCCACCGCGGCCGCCACGGCCAGCACGGCGGCCGCGCCGCCGATCCAGAAGAGCTTGCGCACGTCGTTCACCTCTCGCTGTCGTCGGTGACGGCATGCTGCCCGAACTGTGCTGAACCGGTGCTGAACTCCTCGGTCGGCGACGGAAACGTCAGCGCCACCCGCGCGCCCCCGTCCGGGCTGCCCTCGATCTGGATCGTGCCGCCGTGCACCGTGACCAGCTCGGCCACGATGGCCAGCCCCAACCCGCTGCCGCCGCTGTCGCGGTCCCGGGCGTCGTCGAGTCGGACGAACCGCTCCAGGACCCGCTCGCGCTCCGCCGGTGCGATGCCCGGGCCGTCGTCGTCCACCGTGAGGACCACGCCGTTGTCGCTCTCGGTGAGGGCGAACCCGACCCGCGAGCGGGCGTGCCGAGCGGCGTTCTCACCCAGGTTGCGCAGCACCCGGCGCAGCGCGCCGGCATCGCCGACGATCCGGCCCGCGGAGACCGCGGTCGTGTCCACCCGCAGCGTGGTGGCCACCCGCCGCAGGTGCTGAGCCTCGGCGAAGACCAGGTCGTCGAGGTCGAGCGGGGCGAACCGCAGCTGCAGGCTGTGCTCGTCAGCTCGGGCCAGCAGCAGCAGGTCCTCCACCAGATGCTGGACCCGTAGGCTCTCGTCGAGGACGGTGCGGGCCAGCTCGGGTACCCCGGCGCGGTCCGGATGCACGAGAGCGACCTCGGCGTACTGCCGGATCGCCGCGACGGGCGAGCGGAGCTCGTGCGAGGCGTCCGAGATGAAGCGACGCTGCCGGAGCTGGGCGCCTTCGAGGCGATCGAGCATCCGGTTCATCGTGTGCGAGAGCCGGGCGATCTCGTCGCTCCCGGGTGGTTCGGGCACCCTGCGGTGCAGGGCCGCCGACGAGATCTCGTCGACCTCCCGACGGATCGCCTCGACCGGGCGGAGCCCACGCCCCACCGTGGTCCAGGTCAGCACGCCGACTATCACCAGCAGTGCCGGTAGCCCGACCGCGAGCAGGTTGGCGACGAATCCCAGCGCCTCGTCCCGAAGGTCCGCGGTGCGCGCGACCAGCAGCACCGTCCCCCCGTTCCCGCCCACCTCGTGGGCCACGGCGAGCAGCGGCTCGGCGTCGACCGGGCCGGCGATCTCGACCCAGTCGGTCGGCGGGGGCCAGACCACCGGCGGCAGCCCGGCGGCGTTGGAGCTCGACGCCAGGACGGCGCCGTCCGGACCGACGAGCTGGGCCACGTCGTCCTCGAGGTCCCCGACCGGGATGGTCGGGCCGGCGGGGCCTGTTCGCACCGTCGCGGCGAGCTGGGCCGCCCTGGTCTGAGCCGCCGCGGCGATCTCGTCGGTCAGCGACACCCGGAGCACGGAGAGGAACACCGCCGCGCCCACCGCCAGCGCCAGCGCCACGACGGCGACGGCGGCCGCGGTGGTACGTACCCGGACCGAGCTCGGACGGCCGACGAGCCAACCGTTACGAGTCTTCCCACGAGGGGGCTCACGAGACATCCGACGCGATCCGGTAGCCAGCCCGACGCACGGTCTGGATGGTCTCCCGGTCGAACGGCCGGTCGAGCTTGTTGCGCAGATGCCGGATGTAGACCTCGACGATGTTGGGATCACCCTCGAAGTCGTCCCCCCAGACGTGGTCGAGGATCTGACGCTTGGACACGGCCTCGCCGCGGCGACGCAGGAGGAACTCCAGCAGGGCCAGCTCGCGGGAGGTCAGCGACAGCTCGTTCGGCCCTCGCCAGACCCGCTTGGCCGCCGGGTCGAGCCGGAGATCACCCGCCTCCAGGATCGCCGGCCGTTCCCGCGCCCCCCGGCGCAGCAGCGACCGCAGTCTGGCGAGCAGCACCGCGTAGGAGAACGGTTTGGTGAGGTAGTCGTCGGCACCGAGGTCCAACGCCCCGACCTCGTCGTGCTCGTCGTCGCGGGCGGTGAGCACCAGGATCGGGGTCCAGATCCTGGACGCGCGCAGCTCGTGACAGACCTTGTGGCCGTCGAGGCCCGGCAGCATCAGGTCCAGCACGATCACGTCATAGGCCATCTCGCGAGCGAGCCACAGCCCGTCGATCCCGTCGGTGGCCACGTCGACCGCGAACCCCTCGGCCTCCAACCCGGCCCGAAGGCCGGCCGCCATCGCCTTCTCGTCCTCGACGACCAGCAGCCGCATCCGTCCTCCCGAGAGCCGCCCTTCCCGAACGACGGTACGGGAGCGGCGCTGAAGGCTTCCTGAACGCCCGGAACCCGCCCGATCCCGATAAACCACCGAAGCCCTGGCCATCTCGGCTGTGACGCGGTACACACAACCCGGAGCTTCCCGACAGCGGAGGAAAGGGGATCCGATGAGCCGGACCCGGCCTGCGGCTCTGGTCTTCGGACTGGCCATGGTGTTCTCGGCAGCCGCGTGCGGCAGCGCACCACCGCCGGCCACCACCCCCGGGCCGGGCCAGACCTCGGCGGCGCCGTCCACCGGCGCCACGCCCTACGCGAGCGCGGCCCCGTTCGCCGAGACGATCGACTGGCCCAACCAGCTGGAGGACATCGGGGCCGCGAGCTTCTCCGATCCGATGACGATCGACAACACCTGGTTCCCGCTGACCCCCGGCACCCAGTTCGTCTACGAGGGCTTCAGTGAGGAGGCCGGCACCCGGACCGCGCACCGGTTCGTGCTGACCATCACCGATCTGACCAAGACGATCATGGATGTGCCCACGGTCGTGGTATGGGACCAGGACTTCTCCGACGGCGAGCTGGTGGAGGCCGAGATCGCGCTGTTCGCCCAGGCCGACGACGGCAACGTCTGGCACTTCGGCCAGTACCCCGAGGTCTACGAGCAGGGGGAGGTCGTCGAGTCACCGGCATGGGTCGCCGGCATCGCGGGGGCACGCCCTGGCATCACAATCAAGGAGGAGCCCGTGCTCGGCGGGCCCAGCTACTCCCAGGGCTGGTCGCCGGTGGTGCCCTGGACCGACCGGGCCCGGGTGGGGCAGGTCGGTGTCCAGGACTGCGTTCCCCACGGCTGCTACCAGGACATGATCGTGACCGAGGAGTTCAGCCGAGAGGAACCGAGCGCCTTCCAGCTCAAGTTCTACGCGCCCGGCGTCGGCAACACCCGGGTGGACTTCACCGGTGCGGACGCCACCCGGGAGCAGCTGGAGCTGGTCAGCGTCACCCAGCTCGACGCGGCCGGGCTCACCGAGGCCCGGACGGCGGTGTCCGAGTTGGAGCGCAGCGCCGCCACGCACAGCCGGGCCGTGTGGGCCCTCACCCCGCCGGCGCAGCCGCGCGGTTAGTTCGACGCCCCGCCGGACCGGCACCGGCCCGGCGGGCGGAGCCGGGTTCAGCTCTCGTTCAGCACCTCTCCGCGACGATGCGGGAGCACACGATGGAGGTGGGCCTGGCATGAATCTCACCCGCCGCACGCTCGCACTGCTGGTGCTCGGCGCGGTCGCCCTGTCGTCGGGGGCCACCGTGCTGGCCACCGCGCTGATCCGGTCGCCTGCTGAGGTAGCCGCCCGCACCGCGCCGCCCGAACCGACGCCGATCCTGGTGCCGGTCGAGGAGCGGGTGATCGAGACGAAGGTGGTCAGCCGCGGGACCGGGCGGTTCGGGTCCCCCCGGGCGCTGTCGGTGACTCCCTCGTCGCTCAAGTCCGGACCGCAGGTCATCACGAGCCTGCCCGCGCTGGGCACGGTGCTCACCGAGGGCGCGGTCACGCTGACGGTGTCCGGTCGTCCCGTCTTCCTGCTCTGCGGTGGGCAGCCCTTCTACCGGGATCTCGGCCCCGGTGTCCACGGCCCGGACGTCGAGCTGCTGGAGCACTCGTTGGAACGACTGGGCCTGAGTCCCGGTGCGGTGGACGGGCGCTATGACCAGGCCACCGGCCAGGCGGTCGCCGCCCTGTACCGGGGCGCCGGGTTCGAGCCGTTGACGGCCACTACGGCTCAGCTGACCGCCATCCAACCGGTCGAAGCGAACCTCGTGGCGGGGAGCAGTGCCTCCGGCGGTGTGCAGTTCGCCGCCGACGAGGCGGTCGTCGTGCCCACGCCGGAGGTCCGGGTGTCCGAGGCGACGGCCGCTCTGGGCGCGGCCCCCGAGGGCCCCCTGCTCACGGTGACCGACTCGCAGGTGGCCATCGACGGATCCCTGACCCTCGACGAGGCCCAGCTGGTCGCAGAGGGCATGGAGGTGACCATCGACGAGCCCACCCTGGGGGTCGAGGCCACCGGCACCGTCTCGCGCGTGGCGGACCGGCCGGGCACCGACGGCGTCGACGGCTTCCACGTGTACGTCGAGACCATCGTGGCCGACCCGCCGCCGAGCCTGGTCGGGGCGTCGGTCCGGCTGACGATTCCCGTGCAGTCCACCGGGCAAGCCGTGCTCGCCGTGCCGGTCAGCGCCGTGTCGCTGGCTCCCGACGGCTCGTCGAGGGTGCAGCGCTCGACCGAGGGCATGCTGGAGTTCCTCCCCGTCGAGACAGGCGTCTCCGGTGACGGGTTCGTGGCGATCACCGTACCCGGCGGCGATCTCGCCGCCGGCCAGATGGTCGTCATCGGGATCGAGCCGAACGGCCCGACCAATGGGCGCTGAGCTGATCGTGCTCGACGGGGTCACGCGCCGCTACGGCGCCGCGTCACCGGTCGTGGCCCTGCGCGGAGCGAACCTGCGGGTCTGCTCCGGTGAGTGGCTCGCGATCGTCGGGCCCTCGGGGTCGGGCAAGTCCACCCTGCTCAACATCATCGGCTGCCTGGACCGGCCGGACGGGGGCACCTACCACTTCGACGGCATCGACGTGGCTGCCCTGTCCGACCGGCAGCGCGCCGGGCTGCGCAGCCGCCGGCTCGGGTTCGTGTTCCAGGCTTTCCACCTCCTGGCGCACCGCACGGTGGCGGAGAACGTCATGCTGGCCGAGGTCTACGGCTTGCGGCCGCGGGCCGGACGCCGGGAGCGGGCCCTGGCCGCGCTCGCCGCGATGGGTCTCGGCGACCGGGCCGACTACCTCCCGACGCGGCTGTCCGGCGGGGAGCGCCAGCGGGTGGCGATCGCCCGCTCCCTGGTCAACGAGCCTGCCCTGCTGCTGTGCGACGAGCCGACGGGCAACCTCGACTCCCAGACGACGGCGACCATCCTGGAAATCCTGGGCGACCTGCATGACCGCGGGCTGACCATCGTCACGATCACGCACGAGCCGGAGGTCGCCGCGCGCGCGCAACGCCGGGTACGGATCGTCGACGGCGAGCTGCGAGGTGCGGCGTGATCAGTGTGATCAGCCTGCGCCGCTCGGACACCGCGCCGACCGACGACGGCGTCCCGCCCGCGGGCATGACGGCCCGGGACCTGCTCGACGAGGCCGTCGCCGGGTTGTTCGCCCGGCCGGGCCGGACCCTGCTCACCGTCCTCGGCACCGTCATCGGGCTGGGTGCGCTGGTGGCGACGCTCGGGCTGTCGCTGACCGCCAGCAACCGCATCGTGGGCCGGTTCGACGAGCTCTCAGCCACCCAGATCACGATCACCGTCAACCCGGCGGAGAGCGGGCCGGCGCGCGAGGTCCCGTGGGACGCGCCCGAACGCCTCGGCCGGCTCAACGGAGTGGTCGCGGCCGGTAATCTCAGTGAGATCGACGTCGGGGATGCGCTGGTCAGCGCCTCACCCATCAACGACCCGCAGCGTCGCACCGAGTTCAAGCTCGGTGTCGTGGCGGCGTCCCCGGAGCTCTTCACCGCCGTCCGCGCCCGCCTGCGGACCGGTCGCCTGCTCGATGACGGCCTCAGCGCGCGGGCCGAGCCGGTCGTTGTGCTCGGTCCGAACGCCGCCACCCAACTCGGCATCGGCCGTGTCGACCACCTGCCGACCATCAGCATCGGCGAGGAGCGGTTCACGGTGATCGGCATCCTGGACGGGGTCGAGCGGCGGTTCGACCTGCTCAGTGCCGTGATCGTGACCGAAGGCACGGCGCGCAGCCTTTACCAGGTCCGCTCCCCGACGTCGGTGATCGTCGACACGGAGCTGGGCGCTGCGCCGCTGCTGGCCCAGCAGAGCCCGCTCGCGCTCGACCCCACCGATCCGGCCGGCTTCCAGATCGCCTCCCCCGAGCAGCCACAGCGGGTCCGGGAGGCCGTTCGCGGCGACCTCGATGTGCTCTTCCTGATGCTCGGCGGGGTGTCGTTGCTGGTCGGAGCCATCGGCATCGCGAACGTCACCTTGGTCTCGGTGATGGAACGGGTCGGCGAGATCGGGCTGCGGCGCGCGCTCGGAGCGACCCGCCGGCACATCGCGATGCAGTTCCTGCTGGAGAGCGCGGCGATGGGGGTCCTCGGTGGGATCCTCGGGGCGAGCGGCGGGTTGCTGGTCGTGGTCGGCGTGTCGCTGCACCAGACCTGGACGCCGATGGTACATCCGGCCGTCCCCCTGCTCGCCCCGCTGGTCGGCGGGATCATCGGGCTCCTCGCCGGGCTCTACCCGGCGTTGCGCGCAGCTCGGCTGGAACCGGTGGAGGCCCTGCGGGCCGGAACGTGATGGGAAAGGAATGGATATGCGGAAGGTCGCTGCTGGCGCGTTGCTCGCCGTTCTCGCGGTCTCGGGCTGCACCGGGGGTGATCCGGCCGGCTCGCCCGGCTCGCCACCCACGGCGACGTCGGCTCCCGACGGCCTACCCGGCGTCCGCGAGTTCGGCCTGTCCGAGGAGGAGTTCGTGGCCCGGGTGGAGCAGGTGCAGTCGCTCATCGCGAGCTGCATGAACCGGGCCGGGTTCGAGTACGTGCCGGTCGACGTCGCGACGATCGAGCGTGCCCAGGCGTCGGTGCGCATGGAGCCGGGCTTGACCCGGCAGCAGTACAAGGAGCGATGGGGGCTGTCGGTCACCACCCGCTTCGACGACCCCGTCCGCACCATCGGGCTGGGCCCGAACGTGCAGATCATGGAGGGGCTTTCCGAGGCCGACCGGGACGCCTATGAGTTCACGTTGTTCGGCGAGGGTCGCGACTCCGACTTCGCGTTCACCCTCGACGAGGAGGACTTCTCCTCGACCGGCGGCTGCACCCGAGAGGCCGTCGCGCAGGTCTTCACGCCTGATCAGCTGGAGGGCAGCTACGTCAACCCCAAGGACGTCCTGGTGGCCGAGGACCCCCGGATCATCGAGGCCCAGAACAGGTGGACCGAGTGCATGCAGGACAAGGGTTACACCTACGAGGACGACCAGGACGTGATCATCGACGACTACCAGGAGCGCCTCGACGCACTCCTGGAGGGCGACGACCCGCAGGCCCTGACCGGTGAGCGGTTGGCCGCGCTGCAGGCGCTGCAGGCCGATGAGATCCAGGTGTCGCTCGCCGATCTCGACTGCCAACTCCAGCACACCGACGAGGTGTTCCGGCAGGTCGAGACCGAGGTCTTCGGACGACCGGTCAGCGGCTGACCGCACCGTAGGACCCCCGCCTCGCGCCGTGCGGTAAACAGCATCCGGACGATCCGCGCGCCGTTTACGGTCCTCGCAGACTCCACGGACGCTGCGAGGACCACAACGAGCGCGCGGGGGGCGTCGTCAACACCGACGCGGGACTGGTCGAGTTCGGTGCCGCCCACCTCTGGCGTCGTAGTCTCGTCCCGTGACCCTGGACGGCGTGGTGCGGCGGGCGTTCGAGCGCGCGCTCGACCCTCGCGACGTGATCAGCGACCCGGTGCAGTGCCGGGCCTACGAGTGCGACGGGCTCACCGGCTACCGGGTCGTCCCCGAGCTCGTGCTGCTCCCCCGCGACGGCGCGCAGGTGGCCGCCGCGGTGCGGGTGTGCGCCGAGCACCGGGTGCCGTTCGTCGCGCGCGGCGCCGGAACCGGGCTCTCCGGCGGGGCGCTGCCGGTAGCCGACGGCGTGGTGATCAGCCTGGCCCGGCTCAAACGGGTGCTGGAGGTGGACCCGGCCAACCGCCGCGCCGTCGTCGAGCCGGGCGTCACAAACCTGGAGATCACCAGCGCCGCCGCACCGCACGGGCTCTACTACGCCCCCGACCCGTCCAGCCAGCAGGTCTGCACGATCGGCGGCAACGTCGCGGAGAACTCCGGCGGCGCGCACTGCCTCAAGTACGGCTTCACCACCCACCACGTGCTCTCCTGCGAGGTCGTGCTCGCCGACGGGTCGGTGGTGACGCTCGGGTCCGACACCGGCGAGCAGCTCGGCCCGGACCTGCGCGGGGTGTTCGTCGGCTCCGAGGGCACGCTCGGGATCACCACGACGATCACCGTACGGCTGCTGCGCACGCCGGAGACCGTGCGCACGCTGCTCGCCGACTTCGGATCGATAGTCGCGGCGGGCGAGGTGGTCAGCGACATCATCGCCGCCGGGATCGTCCCGGCGGCGGTCGAGATGATGGACACCCTCGCCATCGAGGCCGCCGAGCAGGCCGTGCACGCGGGCTACACCCTCGGCGTCGCCGCCGCGCTCGTCGTGGAGCTCGACGGGCCGGCCGAGGAGTGCGACATCCAGTTCGAGCAGGTCACGGCCATCTGCGAGCGGCACGGCTGCACGCGCCTGCACATCGCGGGCTCGCGCGAGGAGCGCGCCGCGATCTGGCGCGGACGCAAGGCCGCCTTTGCCGCCGTCGGGCGCATCTCCCCGGACTACTTCGTGCAGGACGGCGTCGTCCCGCGCACCCGGCTGGCCGAGGCGCTCGACCGGATCGCCGCCATGGGCTCGGACGCCGGGCTGCGCGTGGCCAACGTCTTCCACGCCGGCGACGGCAACCTGCACCCGCTGGTGCTCTTCAGCGCCGCCGCGGGCGAGTCCGAGCGAGCCGAGCGACTGTCCGGGGCGATCGCCGAGCTGTGCGTGGAGCTGGGCGGGTCGCTGTCGGGTGAGCACGGCATCGGCACCGACAAGGCGTGCTCGATGCCGATGATGTTCACCCCGGACGACCTCGCCGTCATGGCGCGGGTGCGGGCCGCCTTCGACCCGCACGGGCTGTGCAACCCGGGCAAGGTGTTGCCCACACCACGGCTGTGCGGCGAGCGCCCGGGGCGCTACCGGCCGCACCCGCTGGAGGAGGCAGGAGTGATCGAGCGCCTGTGACGACGTCGGTGCCCCTGCGTCCAGCGGACCTGCGGTCGGTCCGCGAGGCGGTGCTGGACACCGCCGGCCGGATCGCGATCACCGGCTCCGGCACGGCCGCCGGCTGGGCCGGCCCGCTCGGCGCGGTCGACGCCGCGCTCGACACCACCGGTCTCACCGGCGTGATCACGCACAACCCCGGCGACATGACGGTCGCGGTGCGCGCCGGCACGCCGCTGCGCGCGCTGGCCGAGGAGCTGGCGCCGCACGGCCAGCACGTGGCGTTCGACGCCGCGCGCGTCGCCGACGGGGCCACCCTCGGCGGGCTGATCGCCACCGCCGACGCCGGGCCGTCCGCGCTGGTGTACGGCTCGCTGCGGGATCTCGTCATCGGCGCCACCGTCGTGCTCGCCGACGGCACGGTGGCCCGCAGCGGTGGTCACGTGATCAAGAACGTCGCCGGGTACGACCTGGCCAAGCTGCTGCACGGCTCCTACGGCACGCTCGGCGTGCTCGTCGAGGTGGTGCTCCGGCTGCACCCGATACCGCAGCGCACCGCCACGCTCGTGCTCGACGTCCCCCTCGCCGAGGCCGCCGAGCACGCCACCCGGGTGCTCGGCGGCCCGTACGAGCCGGTGGCCCTGGAGTGGATCTCGACGAGTCCGGGTGGCGAGGGCCGGCTCCTGATCCGCCTGGACGGCACCGAGCAGGCGCTGCCCGCACGCGTGCAGCGCCTCCACGAGATCCTCGGCTCCCCCGGCCGGACCGCGTCGAACGAGCCGTGGGCCCGGCATGCCGAGCTCGTGCGGGGAACGCCGGGGCTCGCTGTGGTGCGAGTCGGGATGCGGCCGAGCGAGTTACCGGGGCTGCTGGCGGCGTTGCCGGTCAACGCCGTCACCGCCGGGCTCGGCACCGGCGTCGCTACCGTCGCGCTGGCGCCCGAGGCCGTCGCGCAGGCACACACCCTCGTACACGCCGCGGGCGGCACGTCGGTCCTGCGCTCCCGCCCGACCGGGTGCGACGCCCCGGCGTGGGGGCCGCCACCGTCCGCGCTGCCCGTACTGCACGCGGTGAAGACCGCACTCGACCCGGACGGCCGCTTCGGCCCGGGCCGCTTCGCCCCCTGGCTGGTGCCATGACCGACCCGAGCAGCTTCGACGCCCACCGCCCACCCGAGCGCGACCTGCTCGACGACTGCGTGCACTGCGGCTTCTGCCTGCCCACCTGCCCCACCTACCAGCTGTGGGGCGAGGAGATGGACTCCCCGCGCGGCCGGATCTACCTGATGGACCTCGCGGAGAAGGGCGAGATCCCCCTCGACGGGGCGCTCACCGAGCACATCGACGCGTGCCTGGGCTGCATGGCGTGCGTGACGGCGTGCCCGTCGGGCGTGCAGTACGACCGGCTGCTGGAGTCGGTGCGCCCGCAGATCGAGCGCAACGTGGAGCGGCTCCGCGGCGAAAGGCTGTTCCGAGCCGCGGTCTTCGCGCTGTTCCCGTACCGGCGGCGGCTGCGCGTCGCGGCCCTGCCCGGTGCGCTCTACCAGCGGCTGCGTCGGGTACCCGCCGTCGCGAGGCTGGTGTCAAGGCTCCCCGCCCGGCTCGCGGCGATGGAGTCGCTGCTGCCGCCGGTGTCGGCACGCGAGGCGTTCGCCCGGCTGCCCGTGCTCACACCCGCTGTCGGCGAGCGCCGCGGCCGGGTCGCGCTGCTGTCGGGCTGCGTGCAGGACGTGTTCTTCCACCGCGTCAACGCCGCGACGGTGCGGGTGCTCACCGCCGAGGGCTACGACGTGCTCGTCCCCCGCGACCAGCAGTGCTGCGGCGCGCTGGAGCTGCACGCGGGCCGTGAGAACAGCGCGCTGAACCGCGCGCGGCGGACGATCACCCGGTTCGAGAAGCTGGACGTGGACCACGTCGTCACCAACGTCGCCGGCTGCGGGTCGTCGATGAAGGAGTACGGCCACCTGCTCTCCGACGACCTGGGCTGGGCGCGGCGGGCGACGACGTTCAGCGCGCGGGTCCGCGACATCCACGAGGTGCTCGCCGCCGCCGAGCCACGCGCTCCGCGGCACCCGTTCCGGGGCCGGGTCGCCTACCACGACGCCTGCCATCTCGGGCACGCCCAGAAGGTCCGCGCCCAGCCACGCGCGGTGCTGCGCTCGATCCCCGAGCTCGAGCTGGTGGACCTGCCCGAGGCGGAGCTGTGCTGCGGCTCGGCCGGGATCTACAACCTGCTGATGCCCGACGCAGCGGCCGAGCTGGGCGCCCGCAAGGCCGCCAACGTGCGGTCGGTACGCCCAGACGTGATCGTCACCGCGAACCCCGGATGCCTGCTGCAGATCGCCCGGCACCTGGGCGAGGACATCCCGCTGCTGCACCCGGTACAGCTACTGGACGCCTCGATCCGCGGGACGGCGGTGCCGCGGAGCTGAGCACCACGACGCGCCGGCACACGATCAACAGGGAAGCCTTCCCGCCGACACGGCCGTCCGTACGAGCGTCGAGTTGCCATCCGCGTTGAGCGACAGCACGGGGAACGGTTTTCGCTCGACGTCGCCACATGCCGTCATGGACAGCTCCCCGCTCGCGCCACTCACCGTGTTGACACCACGGATCTGGTAGAGCAGCTGGATGACCGCGCTAGTTGTCACCTCCTCCGTTCCGGTACTGCCTTCTGCGCGCCGTAACGCCGTCACAGCAAGGACGAAGGCGTCGTGTCCCATAATGGCTGCACCGTCGTCGAGGCTCTCTCCGGGAAACTGCCGGGACCAGCACTGATCGCAGGTTCCCTCGAAGTACGACAACGCCGCTCCGTTGTAGCTCGACCGCGAGTCGGTATCGGCCCATAGGGCAGTACTCACAAGAGCAGTGTAAGTAACCGTGACATTTCCGGACAGCGCGACGTTGACTCCGTTGCCACCCTCGTCGGCGCGGGCACGCAGCCCGCCGATGTCATCCCCCGTCACGATGTCGATCGGCATGCCCTGACACCTCCGAGCCGAGAGAACCTCGACGAACTTCGCGAGCGCGTCACCACGACCGGCGAAGTAGACGACATCGGGTGTGGTCACGCAGAGGTTACGCACGACATCATCGAACGCGTTGGCGAGGCCGTCCTGGCTGCCGTTGAACGTCTCCTCTTCTGTCATGTCGCCGAATACGTTCCGGAACGCCGCACCCAGAGTTGCGACATAGGCGTCAGCGGAGTTGCGGTCTCTCAACAGCAACGGCCGTAGGTAGCCTACTTGCTGAATGTGGTCGACCGCGGCGACCGCCTCGTCGGTGTTGGTGGGCGCGACCCGGAAGAACCCCTCAACCCGCCGGTCGTTCGCGCTCCGAGGCATCAGCTTGAAGCTGTCCGCCGTGAGCCGCGAGCCGATCGCGGCAACGGGTGACGCCCCGTTCGGCGGCTGGGTCAGCATGCGGATCGCCCTCTTGGTCGTCTCCAGGCTGCTGCCGAACCCCACGACGGCACGGAGCCGATCGGGGCCCTGCGAGAGCTCGAGGAGGCTGCCGGTCACCGTCTCCCAGTGCTCGTTGCGCGGGCCAGCGTTCGCGACCAGAAGTTTAATCTTCGGACCGTCACCGAGCTCGTTTGTCCGGTTGGCGCGATACTGCGCGAGGTACAACCCCTCCAGCTCGTGACGCGACCGTGTAGACAACGATGTGCGGTCATCCGGTGGTTCGAGCGGTGCCAGGTAACCCAGGCTGTAGTAGCTTCCGCCCGGCGCGGACACGCTCGCGTTTTCCGCAGCGATCTTCTCCATCACCGCGGCCAGGGCCGGATCCTCGAAGTCACTCGAGCCCGAGACACCGATGCACGATCCTGCCCGCGACACCAGCCCGGCATCGCAGGGGTAGAACGGGCTGAGCGGATGGAACGGCACGAGGAAAGCACCGACGGCCATGACGACCGTGCCGACGCCAGCCATCAGCAACCTGCGGGGGGTGATCCAGTCAGGCAGGCGCCACCGTGTCGGCATGAAAGCCTCTTTCTGCTAGGACGTGCGAGACGTTGATTCGAGGAAACGCTGCTCCTGGTGGTGTCGGCGGTACAGGGCCGCCCGGGCAAACAGGGCGTTGCTCAGCTCCCGATCGGATGATCCGGACGCCAGCCGGTCCAGGTTCGCCGCCACGTAGAGGTACTCGACGAGGTCGGGCTCGCCCAGGTAGTTGCGGCTCAGCCACAACGCGCCGACGATCGTGGCAATCAGCGACTCCTCGTCCCGGTTCGGATCGAGGACCGAGCCGCACTGCGGGCAGGTGACCGGCACGTCGGCGTGGTCGCGGTAGGCGGTCAGCACGGCATCGAGCCGGGTGCCGAAGGAGGTGTCCAGGTCGCCGTCACGTCGTCTCGGCGCTGCCGTCACGCAGTCGAGGTCGTCGAGCCAGCTCCGTGCGGTGTCCAACTGGTGCAGCCGGCGCCGGAGGTCGCCGACAACCGGTGCCATCCCGCCGCCCTCGGCGAGCAGGTAGTGGTAATGCCAGATCGAGCCTTCGCCGTGCGCCGACCGCAGCCTGGCGAAGACCTGGTTCCACGAGTCGGCATGGGTGTCCCCGCGACCCGACAGCTCGCACAGCAGTACTCGGCGGAGGAACGGCTGGAGCGACCGGGACCGCGGTGCAGCCCAGAGCTTGCGCCAGACGAACTCCTCCACACGCCTGCTCCGGTGCGTTCGCGCCACGGCGCGCTCCCGGTCGGCGGGCCCGCCGGGAAGCGCCTCGAGCGCTGCCTGGTAGGCGATGGACAGCGGGTCCCCAGGATGCACGGCACTACAGGTGACGAGGTCGCCACGCAGCTCGCCCCGCGCTCCGCCCAGTAACCGCTGCGCCGCGGCAACGGCCAGCTCGGCCGAGAGGAGGCTCTCGGCGTGCATGCCTCCGACAGACAGTGCTGCTCCCCGGGCGGTTCGACGCAATTGATCAAGCGCCCAGGGATGGTCACCCGCGAGAGCACGGCAGAGTCGCTCGACGCTCACCGTCATCCCGGACGGCACCGCCTCCGGCTCGGCCTGGTCGCCAAGGGGGACGGCCGAGAGGTCGACCGAGGAGATCGACGCCAGCGCTCCCTCGCCGAACGGGGACTCATCGCCCCCGGCCACGCGAGTGCCCGAAGTGGCGACGATCATGATGGGGTCGCCCTCGGCGTGCTCGGTCTGATGCCGTCGACGCTCGGCGAGTAAGCACGTGAGGAATCGACACCCGCTGGCCGAGTCGACGTCATCGAGCAGCAAGACGGCGTTCGACGTGAGCTTCTCCGAGTTCCGCCAGCTCCTGAACGGAGTCCGCAGGTCGGCCAGGAAGGCCTTCATCAGCAGCGAGTTGACAGCGCTCCAGTTTCCCGCGGTGCCCCAATGGTTCAGCTGCACGAGACCCTGTATGGACGTCCTCGTATCCAGCTCGGTAGCAAACCAGGAGTACGAGCTGTGCCGCTTTCGCAGCGCCCAGGCCAGCGGTGACGCCATCGCCAACCCGATGGCGGGAAGAACTCTCCCGGGCTCCGGGACCGGGAGCGTCACCACCGTCTGCCGGGCAGCTCCGACCATCGCGTCGACCCCCCGCATCACCGTGTCCCGATGCGCGAGAAACTTTGTGAGCTCCCGGGCTGCCAGCTCGTGGTCCGCGCTGAGCTGCGGCGACAGTGCCGCCACACCAAGGAACAGCCGCCTGAAGACGATCGTCGGAAGAGACGCGCGGCGCTTGAGCTCATCAGCAACCGCCACGGCCACCTTGAAGGGCTCGACGTCGGCCCCCACCCTGCTGACCAGGATGACGGGCGCACGCTCCCGCCACTGCTGGTGGACACGTCCCAGCATGGTGGTCCTACCACTCCCGACCGGGCCCTCCAGGAGGAGCACCGGAAGCTCTCGGAGCTCGTCGTAGCGCTTCCGGCCGACGCACTCGGACAGCACGGAGTCGATGATCGAGCTCGGGCCGGAGGAGCTCCCGGAGGACTCAAGATCCATGACATCCAGCTGATGGTCGGGCGGGTAGGAACTACGAACGCCGTATCACGATGTCGTCGATGTCGACATCGCCCGACGAGCCAACTCGTTACACCCGAAGGCTGTGGGCCCTGCTCGCTCGCTGTCAGGGGCGACCCCTACCGTGCCGCCATGGACTGGACCGAGCAGCTCGTGCAGCAGCTGGAGTGGCACTGGCGCGGGCAGCTGCGCCCGCGCCTGGACGGCCTCACCGACGAGGAGTACTTCTGGGAACCGGCGCCAGGAGCCTGGAACGTGCGCCCGCGGGGCACGTCCACGGCACCGGTGCAGGGCGGCAGCGGCGCGTTCACCATCGACTTCGCGTTCCCCGAGCCCGAGCCGCCGCCGGTCACCACGATCGCCTGGCGGCTCGGACACGTCATCGTCGGGGTCTTCGGCGCCCGGGTAGGCAGCCACTTCGGCGGGCCGGAGATCGACTACTTCGGCTTCGACTACGCCGCCACCGCCACCGACGCCCTGCGCCAGCTCGACGACGTGCACGATGCCTGGATCGCCGGGGTGCAGGGGCTGGACGCTGCCGCGCTGGCGCAGCCGGTCGGGTCGGCCGAGGATGCGTGGGCCGAGCACCCGATGGCCGAGCTCGTGCTGCACATCAACCGGGAAGTGATCCACCACGGCGCCGAGATCGCGTTGCTGCGCGACCTCTACCGCACGCGGCAACGCTGAGAACACCCTGCTCAGCGGGTGAAGTGGTCCCAGCCTTCTGAGACGCCCGCGTAGGGGCGACCGTCCACCAGCACCTCCGGCTCACCCGCACGCACCGTGCCGATCGGCGTCCACCCCTCGGGGAGTGGGCCCGGAAACGTCGCCACCAGCGCGTGGTCCTCGCCCCCGGTGAGCAACCACTGCATCGGGTCGACGCCCAACGCCGCGCCGACGTCGACCAGTCGCGCGGGCACCTCCAACGCCGCGGCGTGCACGTCGAGCACCACCTCGGACGCGCGCGCGACGTGCCCGAGGTCGGCGAGCAGGCCGTCGGACACGTCGATCATCGCGGTGGCGCCGGCCTGTGCGGCCTGCGGACCGGCGGCATACGGCGGCTCCGGAACACGGTGCGCGCCGACGACCGCCACCGGCGACCGGAACCCGCGCGCCAGCACGGCGAGCCCGGCCGCAGACCACCCCACCCGCCCGCACAGCGCGATCACCTCGCCCGGCCGCGCACCACCCCGCGTGACCGGCTCCCGGCCCTGCAACGAACCCAGCGCCGTCACCGACAGCACCAGCGTCGGCGACGACGCCACGTCCCCCCCGACCACCCCCACACCCACCGTCCCGGCCTCGGTCCACAGCCCGTCGGCGACGCCCTGCAACGTCTCGACGGGCGTCTGCGCGGGACAGGCCAGCCCGACGAGCAGCGCTGTCGGTACCGCACCCATCGCCGCGACGTCGGAGAGGTTGGCCGCCGCTGCCTTGCGACCGACCTGCTCGGGCGCGGACCAGTCGAGCCGGAAGTGCACGCCCTCGACCAGCATGTCCGTGCACGCGACGACCCGCCCGTCCGGAGCGGCGACCACGGCTGCGTCGTCTCCGGGGCCGAGCAGCGTGACCGTCGGCTGGGTGCGTCGCGCGGTCACGCGGGCGATCAGTCCGAACTCGCCGACGTCGGCCAGCGTGTTGCGCGGCTCGACGTCCCTGGTCGGGGGCGGTGACGATGTGGGCAAGGTGGCTACCTCCGGTACGTTCGGCATCCGAGCTTCCTACCGGGAGATCTCAACCGATGTGGAAGGGGCATGCCGTGGTGCAGGCTTACATCCTGGTCCAGACCGAGGTGGGCAAGGCCGCCGCGGTGGCCGCCGAGATCTCCGCTATCAACGGGGTGACCTTGTCCGAGGACGTCACCGGCCCGTACGACGTGATCGTGCGCGCGCAGGCCGACGACGTCGATCAGCTCGGCCAGCTCGTCGTCGCCCAGGTGCAGAGCGTCAACGGGATCACCCGGACGCTGACCTGCCCGGTGGTGCACCTCACCTGAGCAGCGCTCGACCGGAGACGTGGCGATGACCCAGCTACGGCGCCCACCGCTGCCGGTGATGATCGCGATCGCGTTGCCGCTGCTGCTGGCCGCGGCGGTGGCCACGATCGCGATCACCGCGCGGCTCCACGGGGTGGGAGGCCCTCCGCCCGCGGAGACGGGCCCGCTCGCAGCCGCGCCGGTTGACGCCCCGGACGCGTCGGGCCCGGACTGCACGGCCCTGCTGGCCGCGCTCCCCGCCGAGCTCCCGGCTGCCCGCGGTCGGCTTCCACCTCGACCGCTCGCCGACCCCGTCCAACCCGGGGTGCGGGCATGGGCGGCGACGCCGCGGCCGGTGGTCCTGCGCTGCGGCCTGCCGCGCCCGGGGGAGCTGGTACCGACCTCGGCGCTGTTGGAGGTCAACGGCGTGCGCTGGCTGCAGCTCGACGACGGCGTGCCCGACCCCGTCGTGGTCACCTACGTCGCGGTGGACCGGCCCGTCTACGTCGTGCTCACCGCGCCCACGGACGCGGGCAGCGGCCCGCTGCAGCAGGTGTCCGACACCGTTCGGGAGACGCTGCCCGGCACCGACATCGCCGTTCGCTGATCGTTTAGCGTTCTACAGGTAGGGGCGGCTACTGTCGGATGTCATGGTGGCTATGTCCCGGGCGACCGAGGACTATCTCAAGGTGATCTACCATCTTGCCCACCGGGGCGAGCCGGTCACCACCGGCCACCTGGCCCAGGAGCTCGGCGTCTCCTCGCCGTCGGTGTCGGCCATGATCAAACGGCTGGAGGACAGCCAGCTGCTGGCCCGCACGCAGAGCCGATCGTTGCACCTCACCGAGTCGGGGGAACGCGCCGCGCTGCGCGTGGTGCGCCGGCACCGGTTGCTGGAGACCTTCCTCGCCCGCATGCTCGACGTGCCGTGGGACGAGGTGCACGCCGAGGCGGAGGTGCTCGAACACGCGCTCAGCGAGCGACTCGAGGAGCGCATCGACACCGCGCTCGGGCACCCCACCCACGATCCGCACGGCGACCCGATCCCCCCACACGACGGCCCGCACGACGAAGGCTGGGGCGAGGCGCTGGAGACGGTGCGACCCGGTTCCCGCTTCCAGGTCGAGCGCGTATCTGACCGGGACAGCGCCGCGCTGCGTTACCTCGGCGAGCTCGGCGTCGTCCCCGGCGTCGTCCTCGACGTGGAGGAACAGGCGCCGTTCGGTGGCCCGCGCTGGGTACGGATCGAGGGCCACCGGCACCCGCTCGGTGGGCCGTTGACGCGGCTCGTGCACGGCCACGTCCTGGAGAGTTCGTGACAACAACCCTCGACACCGCGCCCACGATCGCCGAGATCCGGGCACGCGGGCGGCTACGCGGGCGGCTCAGGTTCTTCGGCCCCGCGTTCGTCGCGGCGATCGCCTACGTCGACCCGGGCAACTTCGCCACCAACTTCTCCGCCGGGGCCACGTTCGGCTACCTGCTGCTGTGGGTGATCCTCGGCGCGAACCTGCTGGCGATGCTCATCCAGACGCTGTCGGCGAAGCTCGGGCTGGCGACCGGACAGAACCTGCCGGAGCTGTGCCGGGACCGGTTCCCGCGCTCGGTGTCGCGCGGCATGTGGGTGCAGGCCGAGCTGGTGGCCATCGCCACCGATCTGGCCGAGGTGATCGGCGGCGCGATCGCGCTGAACCTGCTGTTCGGGATCCCGCTGTTCGTCGGCGGGGTGATCACCGGGATCGTCGCGTTCGCGCTGCTGGCCCTGCAGAGCCGCGGTTACCGCCCGTTCGAGCTGGCGATCGCGGGGCTGTTCGGCGTCATCCTGCTGGGGTTCCTCAGCACCGTGCTGCGCATCGACATCGTCCCGGCCGACGCCGCCGCCGGGCTCGTCCCCGGGTTCGACGGCACCGACAGCCTGCTGCTGGCCACCGGCATCCTCGGCGCCACCGTCATGCCGCACGTCATCTACCTGCACTCCGCGCTCACCCAGCGCCGCATCCCGGCGACCTCGGTGCGGGACCGGCGAATCCTGCTCCGCCACCAGCACGTGGACGTCCTGGTCGGGATGGGGCTGGCGGGCCTGGTGAACGCAGCCATGCTGGTGATCGCCGCCGCGCTCTTCTTCGGCACCGACGTCCCCGGCACCGACACCCTGGAAGGGGTGCACGCCGGGCTGGCGCGCGTGCTCGACCAACCAGCCGCGTTCGCGTTCGCGCTGGCCCTGCTGGCGGCGGGCTTCGCCTCCTCCGGGGTGGGCACCTACGCCGGACAGATCGTGATGCAGGGTTTCATCCGGCGCCGGATCTCGCTGCTGACACGCCGGTTGCTGACCCTCGCACCCGCACTCCTCGTGCTGGGGATGGGATTCGATCCCACGCGCGCGCTGGTGCTCTCCCAGGTCGTGCTGTCGTTCGGTATCCCGTTCGCCCTGGTGCCGCTGGTGCTGCTGACCCGGCGCCGCGACGTGATGGCCGAGCTGGTCAACAACAAGCTCACCACCGCGGTCGCGGGGCTGGCCGCCGTAATGATCATCAGCCTGAACGCCTTCTTGATCTTCCAGACGGTGGCTGCCTGAGCCGGCAGACCGTCAGCAGCTCCGGTCGCCGCTCAGGGTGTCACCCGATCCGGATGGGACAGGCGAAGGCGCTCTGGGAGTGGTCGGCCCACTCGACGCTGAGGCTGATGGCGCGGCGGAACGTCGTCCACGTCAGCACGGGCAGCCGCAGGTCCACGCCGCTGGGCGGGACGGTGATCTGGTAGCCGGCCACGCAGGCGTGCGGCACGGTGCGACCGTCCATCGCCCGCACCCAGTAAGGGAAGTGCGCGGCGGCCGCCAACACTTCGGCATGCGCCGAGTCCTTGCCCCGCACGTTGGCGGGCCGCACATGCCGACCGTGGTGCCAGTGCGCCGCCAGGTCCAGCCGCACCCGCCGAATACCCGGCTGGTGGGTCTGCTCGCCGAGCAGACGCACCGGCTTGGGGCCGTGCGCGCCCACCTCCCAGTAGAGGTCCCAGCACCAGGAGTCCGGCTGCTGCTGCTCGGCCAGCGTCCACAGCTCGTGGCAGGTGCGGCGCACACCGTCGAGGGTCACGTCACCCCCGAGGAAGACGGGGGGCAGGTAGGGGACCACTACGTCGACGACCAGCGGCGGCAGGTCGGGTGGCGGCTCGGTCAGATCGACGGCGGCGAAGTCGGCTTCCGCGAAGTCCCATTCCAGGTCCTCGTTCCACCGGCGGATGTTCTCGAGCTGCTGGGCGGGCGAGACGAAGATGCCGCCAGGCGGCGACAGCGGTCTCGCGCCCGTCACCAGCCGGTGGCCTACCATCCGTCCAAGCCTACGATCCCGCAGCCGGTCCGGCTCGGTGAGCCGACGCCCATGATCGCGTCCGGCACTGTAAGGGTGCCGTGCTGCCCTCGACCGTCCATCAATGTAGCGTCCGTTCAGGTCCGTCACCGGATCGGCGGCGTCGCACTTCCCCCACCCGGCTACCACCGGCTGACACTCATTTTCCGGGAGAGTGCTGTGCGTCGAGGAGTTTAGCTACACCGGTTGGTGAGAAGATGCGCTGTTGCGCGAGAGAAATCGCGCCGATCGTGCCGGCACGCTCGTCGAGTTTACTGGTCTCGATCCGCAGTGATCGTGTGGCGAGGGGGAGTGCTCGATTGTAGATTCCGCTGCGAATATCGGCGAGCAGGGTTTCGTTGAACCGTGCCAGTGATCCACCGAGGATAATGACCTCGGGGTTGGCGAAGCTGATGATTGCGGCAAGTACCTCGCCGATACGCTGAGCGGCGAGGCTTATCGCCCGGCGGGCCCGCAGCTCGCCCTTCGCGGCGAGCTGGGCGACATCTCTGGCGGTGGCGGCGTTCAGATAGTGCAGCTCTTTGGCCAGTGCCCCGCCACCGGCGACTGCTTCAAGACAGCCGGACTTGCCGCACCTGCACGGGGTGTCGCTGTTGGGCAAGCGGATGTGTCCGATGTCGCCAGCACATCCCTGGGCGCCGCTGTGCGGTTCACCGTCGATGATGATGCCGCAACCGATGCCGGTGCCGAACTTGACGAAGAGCAGGTGCTTGACGTCTCGATAATGCTCTTGATGTTCCCCCCGCGCCATCAGATTGACGTCGTTGTCGACGACGATCTGAGCAGCGGGGTAGCGCTCCTCAAAGTACTCGGGCACAGAATAATCGTCCCACTGGGGCATGAGCGGAGGGCTCACCACCTTCCCCACCGGGAGCTCTACCGGCGCGGGAACACCAACCGCGATCACCCGCACCTGCTGTGCGTCACATCCGGCCTTGGCGAGTAGCTCGCTGAAACGCTGGTCGACCCCGTCGAGTACCTGTCTGGGCTCCTGGTCGATAGTGATGTCGTTGTCGATCTCGGCGAGTGGCTGCCCGCCGAGATCGCTGAGGGCGAGCCAGGCGTGGGTCGCGCCGAGATCGGCAGACAGGATCAGGCCAGCCTGCGTATTGAGGCGGAGCAGGAGCGCGGGACGGCCACCGCTGGAGGCCGCTGTGCCCCTCTCGACGATCAGTTCAGCAGCGAGCAACGCGTCGATCCGTTGCGACACGGTGGAGCGTGCCAGTCCCATCACCCGAGCGAGATCCACACGTGTCCTCGCCGACCCCGCGGCGATGTGCTTCAGCATGGCACTCAGAGTGTCAAGATCGATGACGGCACGAGCGGCGCGGGTAGTGACGCCTCCGGACTTTGACATGCCGTCAGTGAGGCTTATTCAGCGATCTTGATCGGAGGCGTATCTCCGCAGCTCAACCGCGGTCTTACAAGATCCACACAACTCTCCTGAATAACCCTCAGTGTACCGAAGATCGCGAGTTAAGTATCAACTTGGACTAAGTACTGTGCTTGACAGGTGTAAGCGACGACTCGTACCGTCAGAATGGGCGGTTGCTCCTCGGCTACCGGTACTGCACCCAGATATGAGGTGATCGTCGTGAAACTTGGTTTCTTCACCGCATGCTTGCCCCGTCAAGACCTCAGATCGATCACGGCACGGGCGGCGGGCACCGGTTTCGCCGCACTGGAGGTAGCCGCGTGGCCTACGGGTCAGTCCCGCGGCCACATCGCCAGCCATCTCGATGTCGAGGGCCTCGGCCCGGATCAGGCCGCCGCGGTGCGTGCACTGTTCGCCGAGCACAAACTCACCCTCTCCGCGGTCAGCTACTACGACAACAACCTGCACCCCAATCAGGATCATCGGGCTCGCATCCATCATCATCTGCGAGCCTGTATCAGCGCCGCCGCGCTGCTCGAGGTGTCCTGCGTCGGCACCTTCGTAGGCCGCGACCCGAGCCGAACTGTTGCCGAGAACCAGGCGCTGGCCCAGCGTGAGCTCCCTCCGCTGATCGAATTCGCCAACGAACGTGGCGTGCAGCTCGTTGTGGAGAACTGTCCTATGGGTGGCTGGCACCCCGACGGCTACCCGGGCAACCTTGCCTACTCGCCGGAGCTATGGGAGTGGATGTTCTCCCTCGGTCTGTACCTCAACTACGATCCGTCGCACCTGGTGTGGTTGGGCATCGATCCCGTCCGGGCCTTACGTCAGTACAGCGACCGGGTGCTCCACGTCCAGGCCAAGGACACCGAGGTCGACAGCGACCACCGGAACCAGTACGGCGTCTTCGGTCAGCTCATGGACCGGACCGACCCGTGGGATTCCGGCTGGTGGCGCTACCGCGTGCCGGGCCGTGGCGAAGTCGACTGGCGGGGTGTCACCGACGCTCTCTACGAAGGTGGCTATGACGGTGTGATCGCCGTCGAACATGAGGACCCGGTGTGGAGCGGTGATGAACAACGAGTGGGTCACGGCCTCGAGATCGCCCGCCGTACGCTTCAGCCACTCTTGGTCCCGTGAATCGCCAGACGGGTCACCGCCATGCGAGCCCCCGGATGCTTCCCTCGCCATGACGGAGCGGCCATGTGCGGGGTACCGATCATGCTAGTTGGCGCACTCGGGGCGCTTTATCTGATCAGCGTGCTCGCTGCCGTTCTGTTTGCGCTTGTTTCCGCCGATAGAGAGCGTCGCGCTGACGCCAGGAAGGTGCTGTACCTGCTGTTGTCTGCACTACCCAGACTCCGCCGACCGCACCAGTGATGGCACCCCAGAGCCGGCGGTCCCGGGACCCGATGGACCAGACCGTCGTCGCCTACCTCTCACCCCACCGGGCTGACCGACTCGATCCCCGCCACCGAGAACTCCCGCTCCCCCGACCGCAGGTGGCACCACGAGCTCACCCACCGCCCGTACAGCTGCTGCGGCGCGATCTCCCGCACCGTGCGGTTGCCCTCCTTGTTCCGGTAGGTGATGCGGACGTCGCGGCCCAGGTCGAGTGCGTCGGCCAGCAACGCGACCTCCGCCGCATCGAGGTGCGGCGCCAGCTCGGCGAGTCGCCCGTGGGTCGCCGAGACGCCCGGGTCCGAATCCCGGGCAGTGAGCAGCCGGACGGCGAGATCGGCCGCGGCGACACGTGGCCGCTCCCGAGGCGCCCGGGCCGCGGCCGTGGGCGTGGGCGCCTGCCCGCCGGCCCGCTCGGGGACGATCACCATGCCGTCGGCGTCCTCGGGCATCGGCGCGAACCCGGCCGCGCGCAGCTTGGCCAGCACATTGTCGAGCTCGAACGGGCTGGTCAGCACGGTCGGGGCGAGTTGGCTGAGATGCAGCGTATGCAGCGAGCGAGTGTGCAGAATCTCGGTGATCTCACCCTCGGAGCCGGTGATGCACGACCGCGAGCCGCGCAGCCGCACGCTGCCGTGCCGGCGGGCGACGTCGGTGATCAGATAGTCCAGGGGCTGCGGCAGCGGGCGCCCCGAGATCGCGGCGAGCTCGGAGCGCAGTTCGTCGGCGGTCCAGCCGGTGTCGAGCGCGCCGCACACGCTCTTCGGGGTGAACCGCCAGGTCGACGCGACGCCGCGGCTCTCCGGAGTGGCTGCGGCGGCGAGCAGCCGGGCCGCCCCGGCGCTGGGCTGCCCGGAGACCACGGCGGTGAGGTCGGACTGCAGCACCAGTAGACCGCGCGCCGCCGGCAGCAGCGCGGCACTGCGCCGGGCCAGCTCCTCGTCGGCGTTCCCGTGTCCGGCGAGCTCGACGAGGTGCTCTCCCAGCGCGGAGAGCCGATCGCCGACGACGACACCGAGCAACGTCGCCTCGTGCACCGCCGCGGCGACCTTCAGTGCCCGTCCCTTCTCATCGTAGGAATGCAGCGGACAGAACCAGTCGACCTGCCCCCCCGCTGCCCGCAGGGACACCCCGCCAGCGGCGGCCCGCAGCAACGCGCGCCGCAGAATCCCGCCAGCGGACGTCAGCGGCAGCGGGGGCGGCACCTCGCTGTCGTCGGAGGTCTCGCGGCTGGTCGGAGCGAGATCCAGCGCCCACCAGGCGAGCGCGATCTGTGCCCACCGGGTGCCCGGATCCTCCTCGCGCCAGCCGTCGTACCCGGCCGTCGCCGCGTATCCGGTCGGACTCGCAACGAGCAGCCCGGCGGCGTGCGCGAGGTCGATCCACAGACCCGGTTCGGCCACCCCGAGCCGGGTGGCCAGTCGGGTCCGCTCCCGGGTGCCGACGCCGCCCTTCTTCAGCGCGGCGAGCGGGCGGCTGCGGGCCTCGTCGAGCAGGGTCGTGAGCGCGAGCAGGGCAGCGTCGGCGGCGGCGCGGCCGTCGTCGGGCTGATCCGTCGACGCCGGGAGCTGCGGGCGTCCGGTCACCTGGTCGCGTTCGCCGAACAGAAGCCCGACGGCGAGCTCCCGTGGCAGCTCCGGTTGACCGTACGACCCGCCGACGAGCAACCCGGCCCGGACCAGGGCGGCTATGTGGTCCTCGGAGCGGCGACCGAACCCGCCGAAGTAGTACGTGCCACCGGTGCGGCAGAGGGTGTCGAGAAACTCCCGCACCGGCACCGGCAGGCCGGCGATCACACGGGTCACCGTCGCGACATCGTTCACCAGCGTGTCGATGCGCTCGATCAGCTCGGGCTTGCGCAGCCCGGCCGGGTCGCCCCCGAGACCGGTGACCGCCACCCGCAGGTCCTCCACGCGCGACTGACCGGCGATGCGGGCCAGTGGCCGGAAGCCGGCCAGCCTGGCGGCGAAATGGTCGGTCAGCCGCTCGGGCAGCTCGACCTGCCCGTCGGTCTCCCAGGCCAGGCCGCGAGCGCACAGCTCGTCGACGGCCTGGCGGACGGCGGCCTCGGACGCGCGCAGCCGGGTCGCGAGCGACGGCACCGTCGCTGCGCCCAGCGCGATCGCCCGGGCGGTGACCACGTGGTCGTGGTTCATCGTCGACAGCGCCCGCGACAGCGAGTCGGCACCGCCCAGCCGCAGCGCGAGCTGACCGACACCCCGCGGCACCGGCTCGACGAGGACGTCGGGCCGGTGTTCGAGCAGCGCGGTCAGGCGGGCGACGTCGAGGCCGGCAAGATGGTCCGCGAACGACATGGCACCGATCGCACCACGCCGCAACCGCGGCATGTCAGCGGGGGGTCGACCAGCCGGTGGCACGACGTGCGAGCCCACCCTGCTGAGGTGGATCATCTGATGGTGGGGCGCCTGCCGAGGATCGGGGCGGTGCTGTCGGTGACCGGGCGTTTCGCGCGCTTCGGGAACCAGGCCGCCCGAGGACTTCGGGTGTGGAGTGCGATGACCGACGGCGCGGAGGTCATTATCACCGACGACGGCGGCGACCCGGCACGGGTCGCTCCGGCCATGGACGAACACCTTGAGCCCTGAGGCCCTGCGGATGCTGGCCTGCGATGCCGCCGTGATCCCCATCATCCTCGACGGCGCCGGGCAGCCACTCGACGTCGGTCGGGCCACCCGCACCATCCCGGACGGGCTCCGCCGCGCCGTCGCCGCCCGCGACCTCGGATGCGCGTTCCCCGGGTGCGGCCGCCCACCGTCCTGGTGCGAGGTCCACCACATCCGAGAATGGCGCGACGGCGGCGAGACCATGAGGGTTATTCAGCCGTATGTATAGAAATGCAAAGCGACGACAGTAGAAATGGTCTCCTGGAATGTAGTAATCGGGCGACGGTAGTCGGTGTGCAGGATTCGCCAGGTCTTGAAGTTGGCGATCGTCCGTTCGATGACG
>JBBSQN010000065.1:0-28332 GCA_038257875.1 Mycobacteriales bacterium | reverse complement strand
GCATCGCCAAAGAAGCCCTCCTCCGCCTGCAGCGACTCCCGAACGTCGTCCGAGGTTTCTTCGGAGATCCACATCTTGCGTACATCACCCGATAGCAGAACCAACAATCATGGTCCAGAAACTTACATTCTTATTAGTACCTGGCTGCGTACGCCTGGCAGCTGGTAGGCGTCGAGCAAAACGATGAGGCCGTCGGCCGCCCGGAGGTACCGTTGTCGGTCCGGGCGTTCCTGGTTGAGAATGTCCTCGCCAGCGGCGTCGCAGAATGACAGGATTGTTCCTGGGTGGACGGTTCCGCCGACCAGTCTCCTGCGAGGGTGCCGCCACTGTAAGACCAACGGCACCCGCCGACCATTGGGTGACGGTGGGGTCTCCGCGGGAAGCTGTCCGTGGGTGAACAGCGAGCGTTCGTACTGGTGCAGCCACTCGTGGATGGAGTTCGAACCCGCTTGCTGGGCGCCGACGAGATGCACGTCTGCTTTGAATGGCTCGCTGATGACGTCTCGGAGCTGTCGGTTAAGCACAGTGAGGTATACTGTTTTTCCAGCTGCGGTGTTACCTACCATTCCGATCAATGGGCTCGGGCGGTCGAGCAAGGTTGTTGGTAGCGGGGTGTGACACAGCGAGCACGCACGCTTTGCTGACCAGGACCCGCAAGCCGAACATAACCCTCGCAGTCCGGCCCGGTCCGTCTGCGCGGGCTTGAATGAGGGCATTGAATCCCCGTTGTAGCCCGTGCGCCGCTCCCGCTGAGCGTCACGTATTGGTGGGCAGCCATCAAAGCCCGGTGAACCCTGACCGTCACAGACAAAGCGCAACTCGGTGCGCATCTGCTTATGATAACAGTATGGACAGGTCAACCGGTCCACGAGCGGATCCTCAGGGTCTCAGAATGCGGGTCGGTAAGGGTCACGTCCTGCCCTTTGGCTACGAAGCAGCGCAGCCAACCCGGCCCCCTGCGACGAGGTACGGTTATCTGGACGGTGGTGCGCTGGTAGAGGAGGTAGGCCCGATCTAGCTCCACACATTCGTCCAGGGACTCAGGAAGGTGATCGGCGGTCGAGAAGCCGATGACGACTTCGCATTCTACCGGTGGCCGGTCGGTTGTGATCTCGACGGTGTACGTGCGTGCGATGGTGAGATGGCGCAACCTGCGGATTGTGTAGTTGACCTCCAGGCGGGGGGCCGCTGCGGTGACTGGCACTGCGAGTGACCACGTCCGCCTGTCTGGAGTGACGCCGCGGACGGCCACGGTGAAGTCAATCTCGCTGGAGGTGAGATGGGAGCCTAGGGCCGTCCTCCAAAAGCCGTTCTGCCGATACTTTTCCCGGTCCACCGACCGTCGACCATCCTCCCAGCAGACAAGAGCCTCCGTGGCCCAGGGCGGCCACACCCAAGACAGACGGACGTCGTCACCAAAGCGCTCCGCTCGCAGGTCGCGCGGGTGGTCTGCTGACGGACCGGATGAGCTGCCTGCGGAAACTGGGTCCGCCAGGCTTCCATCGTCCCCGGTCGGAGATGCAGGCCAGGTGGAGTGTTTGCCAGTCCCGACAACCATCCGGTCGACCTCTGTGGCGGGCGCTCTGTCGTCGGCGAGGGGCGGACGAGGTGGATCGAGCGCTGGCTCTGGGACTACTGGGGGGAGGTATGCAGACCACCAGGCTGGTGAGAGGAGATCCACGTCCGGGTCGGCGAGCAGTGCATCGTGAGCGTCAAGCAGCGAGACGTACACGGCGCCCGAGTAGTCCCGCTGCTCGCGGCGGGCCAACCAGTAGCTGACGACCTCTTTCAGGTGGTCCGCTAACCCTTGCTCGGTCAGCTGTCCGCTAACAGCGTACCGGATGCGCAGGTCGGAAGGGAGTCGCCGAGGATTGGCGCGGAGTGGACGGACTACCGAATCGTGGTACTTCTCCGCGTCGAACTTGGAATATCGGTCCCCCCTATCCCGTCCGTACACGCCTACCCCCATTTCCAAGTGAGCAATTGTACCGAACAGTCTGAACAGGTCTAGCGGCCATCTGGGTGATATGGATCGCGGTGCCGCCGCCAGACGTCGGAACGTGCTGTCGGTCAGCTCGGTGCCGCGTCGTAGCGGGCGAACGTCCGGGTGAAGGTTGCGGCGCCGGACGTCATCGCCCGTAGGTCGACGGCGTAGCGCAGCAGCTCGGTGCAGGGCACCTCGGCGCGCACGAGCGAGCGTCCCGGTCCGGCGACGTCGGTGCCCAGCACCCGTCCGCGTCGCCCGGACAGGTCGCCGAGCACCGCGCCGAGGTGCTCGTCCGGGATCCGGACGGCCACCTCGTCGTGCGGCTCGAGTAGCACCGTGCCGCACGCGGTGGCCGCCTCCCGCAGCGCCAGTGACCCGGCGGTCTGAAACGCCGCGTCGGAGGAGTCGACACTGTGCGCCTTGCCGTCGACCAGCGTGGCGCGCAGGTCCACGGCCGGGTGGCGGGTGTCGGTCAGCCCGCGCTCGAGCTGGGCGCGCAGGCCCTTCTCCACGCTCGGGATGAACTGCGTGGGCACCGTGCCCCCGACGACCTTCGACACGAACTCGAAGCCCGTCCCGCGGGGCAGTGGCTCGAACTCGACATGACACACCGCGTACTGGCCGTGCCCGCCGGACTGCTTGACGTGGCGGCCCGTCACCTTCGCGGGGCGGGCGATGGTCTCCCGCATCGGGACCCGGACGGGTTCGGTGTCCACCTCGGCACCGCCCGCGCGCAGCCGCGACAGCACGACGTCGGCGTGCGCCTCGCCCATGCACCACAGCACGGTCTGGTGGGTCTCCTGGTTGCGCTCCAGGCGCAGCGTCGGGTCGGCGGCGACGAGCTTGGCCAGCGTCTTGACCAGGGCGTCCTCGTCGCCCCGGGTGCGCGCGAGGACCGCGACGGGCAGCAGCGGCTCGGGCAGCTCCCAGCAGGACAGCCGCAGCGGATGCTCGGCTGCCGACACGGTGTCACCGGTCTCGGCGGTGCCGAGCTTGGTGAGCGCGCAGATGTCGCCCGCCACGCACGCGTCGATCTCCCGCAGCGTCGCACCGAGCGGTGCGTAGACGTGGGCGAGCCGCTCGTCGGCGTCATGGCCCCGCTCCTGCTCCCCGGCGCGCTGTGCCGGGACGGTGATGTGGTGGTCGCTGACGTGCACCGTCGACTCCGGGCGCAGCGTCCCGGAGAACACCCGCACCAGCGACACGCGCCCGACGTAGGCGTCGGCGGAGGTGCGCACGATCTCGGCGGCCAGCGGGCCGTCGGGATCGGCGGACAGCGGCGGGTGCGTGGCGCCGTCGACGGCGGAGACGGTGGGCAGCGGGTGCTCCAGCGGCGAGGGGAACCCGCCGACGAGCACCTCCAGCAGCGCGTCGAGCCCGATCCCGCTGCTGGCGCACACCGGCACGACCGGATGGAACGAACCGCGGGCGACCGCCGTCTCCAGGTCGTCGATCAACGTCGCGACCTCGAGCTCCTCGCCACCGAGGTAGCGCTCCATGAGCGACTCGTCCTCGGACTGCTCGATGATGCCCTCGATCAGCTCGCCGCGGGCGTCCTCGGCGCCGGGTGGTGGCCCGGCGCCGTCAGCGCTGCCGGCGATGGTCTGCGACAGCAGGCCGTAGAGGCCGGTCAGCTCGTCGCCGTCCCGGACGGGCAGGTAGAGCGGGGCGACGCCGGCGCCGAACGCCTCCTGGCATGCGGCGACGGTGGCCTCGATGTCGGCGCGGGCGTGGTCGCAGCGGGCGACCACCACGGCCCGCGGGATGTCGACCGCGGCGCACTCCTCCCACTGCGCGACGGTGGCGGAGTCGATTGCGCCCTCGCGCCCCTCGTTCGCCGGGACGACGAACAACGCGGCGTCGGCGGCGCGCAGCCCGGCGCGCAGCTCGCCGACGAAGTCCCCGTAACCCGGGGTGTCGATCAAGTTGATCTTGATGTCCTCGTGGAGGAGGGGTGCGACGGCCAGCGCCACCGACCGCTGCTGGCGCACGGCGGCCTGGTCGTGGTCGCAGACCGTGGTGCCGTCGGCTACCGCGCCCGGCCGAGGGATCGCCGCGGTGTGCGCGAGCAGGGTCTCCACCAGCGTCGTCTTGCCTGCACCGGACGGACCCACGAGGACCACGTTGCGCACCCGGGCCGGGTCGCTGACGGTAGTGCTGCGCGCTCCGCCGGCGCCGCGCGCGGTGGAGGCCGACGAGCGGGTACCTACCCGTTGCCCGGCATCTGCTCTGACGGCCATGGCGACCACCTCCGCGACGTTGCGTCGACGCCCGAACTTCACATGCGGGCCATCTCACACCCCGGGTCGAGCAGCCACAACCCCTGAAGTGGAGCTGAGGGTCGGTTCTGCCCGCCACCATGCCCGAACGTGGCATGCAGAAGCGGATGCTGTCAGCGGCGTGGACCCCTGGGGCGGGGGTCGCCGCCGAGACTGTCCACGATCTTCGTCGACATGTGGGTTGCCGGCGGCGAGCAGCCGCCCGATCACCACCGCGTCCGAGCCGTCGAGCGTCGAAGGTCAGCCCCGGTCTCACGCAGTTCGGGCCGGCTCCACGCCCAGCGTCTCTTCGGCCCAGGCCCGCTCCTGCTCGGTCACCGGGCCGCCGGTGTCGGCCAGCGCCTCGTCCAGCGAGGTCCGCCACTCGACCAGATCCGCGAGAACCACCCCGACCGAGTGCTGCATGAAACCCGAGACGCTGCTCGCCGTTCCCAGTCGGATCAGCTCTCGGATCTGCTCGAGCTGCTCAGAGGGGGTGTTCGGCATCCGAGTAGGGTCGGTGCCTGTGCCCGTACCCGGTCCCGGATATGCCATCACCGCGCGGGTGGAGGTGCCCGCGTCCGCCAGCGCTGCGGGCGATCTCACTGTGGCAATCGGCCGCGTTGGTGGCGTCGTCACCGCGTTCGACGTGGTGGAGGCCCATTCCCCCACGCTCGTTGTCGACATCAGCTGCAACGCGCTGAACCAGGCGCACGCCGAGGAGATCACCGCGGCGCTGGAGGCGCTGCCCGGCGTGCGGGTCCGGAGGGTCTCGGACCGGACGTTCCTGGTGCACCTGGGTGGCAAGCTGACCGTCGAGCCCAAGGTCAGCCTGCGCAACCGCGACGACCTCTCCCGCGCCTACACCCCCGGCGTCGCGCGGGTGTGCCAGGCGCTCGCGGCCCATCCGGCCGACGCGCGGCGCTTGACGATCAAGCGCAACACCGTCGCCGTCGTCACCGACGGCTCTGCGGTGCTGGGGCTGGGCAACCTCGGCGCCGCCGCGGCGATGCCGGTGATGGAGGGCAAGGCGGCGCTGTTCAAGCGGTTCGCCGGGGTGGACGCGTGGCCGGTGTGCCTCGACACCCAGGACACCGAGGAGATCATCCGGACCGTCCAGATCCTGGCCCCGGTCTATGGCGGCATCAACCTCGAGGACATCGCCGCGCCGCGCTGCTTCGAGATCGAGGCGCGACTGCGCGAGCTGCTCGACATCCCGGTGTTCCACGACGACCAGCACGGCACCGCGGTCGTCGTGCTCGCCGCGCTGCGCAACGCGCTGCGCGTGGTCGGCAAGAAGCTCACCGACTGCACGGTCGTGGTGTGCGGGGTCGGTGCGGCGGGCTCTGCGATCATCCGGCTGCTGCGCTCGGGCTGCCCGGGTGACGTGCTGGCCGTGGACATCGACGGGATCGTGCACCCGCAGCGACCTGGCCTCGACGACAACCTCGCCTGGATCGCCGAGCACACCAACACCGATGCGGTGACCGGTTCCCTGGCCGATGCGCTCGTCGGTGCGGACGTGTTCATCGGGGTGTCCGCACCCAACCTGTTCGGCGCGGCCGAGCTCGCCACGATGGCGTCCGACGCGATCGTGTTCGCGCTCGCCAATCCCGACCCGGAGGTCGACCCCGCCACGGCCTTACAGCACGCCGCCGTCGTCGCCACCGGCCGCTCGGACTACCCCAACCAGATCAACAACGTGCTCGCCTTCCCGGGCGTGTTCCGCGGACTGCTCGACGCGCACGCCTGCGACATCACCGACGCCATGCTGCTCGCCGCGGCCGCCGCGATCGCCGACGTCGTACCCGAGCCCAACGCCTCCTTCATCGTCCCCAGCGTCTTCGACCCCACCCTCGTCCCCACCGTCGCCGAAGCCGTCCGCACCGCCTAAACCCCGCGAGTCGGTACGAACTGGCGGCCGAGTCGGCACGAGTTGGTGCCTGAGGGGGCTTCGGATCAGGAGATGCGAGCAGTCTGCTGACACGGCGGCCGGCTACCGGACATGATCACCGACATGCCTCTCTCCGCGCGGTTGCGCCCCGGTGCTACACGTCGCCCGTTCGTCGACCGGGAGCCCGTGATCGCGATGGTCGATGCCGCGGTCGCGCACCTGGCTGGGCCGGCCGCCCAACCGCAAGTGCTGGTCCTGACCGGCGTCGGCGGAATCGGGAAGTCTCGGCTTCTCGGGGAGCTCGGCAAGCGGGTCGCGCAACGCCATCCCACGGCGACCCTCGACCTGCAGGTGCCGGCCCAGCGCCAGCCGGAGACCGCCCTGGCCGTACTGCGCTCACAGTTCGGCCGGGCCGGCGTGACGTTCCCGCGCTTCGACATCGCCTACACCGTGCTGTGGCAGCGGCTGCACCCGCACCTTCGACTATCGGCGGAGTCGCTGTCGCTCGCCGAGCACAGCGAGATCCTCACCGAGATCCTGGACCAAGCTGCGGGCGTCCCCCTCTTCGGCACGGCCGCGAAGCTGGTCGAGTCCGGCACCCGCCGGGTTCGCCGCTGGCACTGGATGCGCCAGGACGTCACCTTGCAGGAGCTGGACCTGCTCGGACTGCCCGCCCTGACCGACGCGGTGATCTACCTGTTCGCCGAGGACTTCAAGGCCGTCGGTCACCACGTCCTGTTCGTCGACGCCTACGAGGCGCTGGTCGGTGGAGTCGCCCGAGAGGGCAGCGCCGCTGCGATTGACGGCTGGCTGCGCGACATCATCGCGCAGCTCGACACCGGGCTGGTCGTCATGGCCGGACGCGAGCCCGTGGGCTGGGAGCGCCACAACCCGGAGTGGGCGGCGCGGCTGCGCACGGTCGATGTCGGCGACCTCCCCGTCGAGGCACAGCTGGAGCTTCTCGCCGCTGTCGGGATCGCGGATGCAGGCGAAGCCCGCCGCATCGCGTTGTCCAGCGGTGGGTTGCCGTTCTACCTCCACCTCGCGATCGACGCCCGGAACCCTACCGACCCGACCGGGACGTCCGCTGTGGTGGCACCCGAGATGATCCTGGAGCGTTTCCTCCATCACGTGCACCCGGCGGCCGACGTCGACCTGGCGGATCGGGGTCCGGTCGCCGATCGGGTCGTCGTCGTCGCGGCACACGCGCGCCGCATGCGCGGTCGGACCGCCGAGGCGCTTGCGATGTACACCGCTGTCGTGGACCGGGCAGCCGACGGTCCCACCCGGCGCGACGCCGGGCTGTGGGCCGCCGACCTGCACATGGCACAGGGTCGCTTCGCCGACGCGATGGTGGTGACCGATGATCTGCTGGCTCGCGCGAGCGAGGATGACCTGGACTACCTCGCGGAGGTCGAGCGGCTGCGCAGCCTGGCCTGTCGCTTCGCTTTCGACCTCGGGCGTGCGGCCGGCCACCTCGATCGAGCGCTGCAGCACAGCGCAGCGGCGGGTTCACCGGTGGCCCGCGCCAACCTCGCGGTCAACCGCGCCGAGCTGCTCGCCCTGACCGACCCACCGGTAGCTGTGCTCGTGGCCGGTGCCGCGATCGAGGCTCAGCGGGAGCTGGGTTCCGTGCTCGAGGTCGGCAAGGCGTACACGGCTCTGGGGTTGGCCCGGCTGGCGATGGGGGAGCTGGACGCTGCCGAGCAGGCCCTGACCGACGCCTGCGGGCTGCTCGACCGCGTGGGCTACCGTTCCGGGCGGGCCCGCGCGGAGCTGTTCCGCGCGCTGGTCGCCGCCCGCCGCGGCGGACGCCACGACGTCGTGCGGCGAGCCCGGTGGGCGGTGGCGGAGCTGGAGGCCATCAGCGTGTACCCGGCGCTCGTGGTCGCCGCCGAGACGGCGTTGGCCGTGCTCGGCTGGCACGATCGTGACATCACCCGCTCGGCGATACTCGCCCGGGCCCGGATCCAGCCGCTGCCCGGCTCGCCGGAGCTGTCCTCCGGTGTCAACGCTGCGCTGAGCCTGCTGCTCGGGATCGATCCCGAGCAGCTCTACCGCGAGGCCATCGGTGGTGATCGCCGGGCGGCCGGGTTCTACAACCACAACGTGCGATGCGAGTCGCCGATGGGGACGGTGAACGTCCGGGTGCCAGTGGTCGGTGCGGATCAGATGGACCTCCGGCTTCTCCCGGAGCCCGGTGTTCTTCGGGCCCTGTCCACCGCGAAGGCGCGTGCGCCCCGATTGCGATGGGCGAGCAGTGCACCGCCCTTTCAGGTCCACGATTACGTTGAAGGGGTCGTGCTCGACGAGCTGGCCCCCCGGGGCGAACCGGTTCCGGACCACGTCGTCACCGATGTCGTCGCCCTGTTCCGGGCGCTGGGCTCGATGCCGCGGGAGCTGCTGCCGGAGCTACCCGCGAGCTGGCCGGAGGACGTCTGCGCGGTGGCGGAGCGGCTGTCGGCGCTCACCGGCGCGGTGATCTCGGCGCACCGCCCGGACTTCGGCAGCCTGTGGTCCGCGCTGGGCATCCCGGAGGACCCGCTCGACGCGGTCACGGCCGGTTGGCGCTCGCTCCAGGCGCGTCCGTTCCGGCTGGTGCACTCCGATGTGCATCGCAAGAACATGATCATCGCGGAGGGCGGTGTGGTGTTCATCGACTGGGAGCTGGCGTTGTGGGCCGACCCGCTCTACGACGTTGCCGTGCACCTGCACAAGATGGCCTACCTGGCAGCGGAGGAACAGCGGTTCCTCATCGGGTGGCAGCACGCCGAGCCCGTGGCCGCGGCCACCTCGTGGCGCGGCGACCTGCAGACCTATCTCGATCATGAGCGCGTCAAGTCCGCGCTGGTCGACTCGGTGCGGTACGCGAAGCTCCTCCGGTCCGGTGAGCTGGCACCCGTGGCCCAGGACGCGCTGGTGAGGCGGCTCGTCGCGAAGCTGGGTGCGGCCCGGGTCGTCTGGGGACAGCCAGGCGACGTCGATCCCGAGGCAGTGCGGGCAGCGCTGCGAAGCGCCTGACGGCGGGGCTACGCTGGAGTCATCGTGACTCCCGTGATCGGTGTGCTCGCCCTGCAGGGCGACGTCCGCGAACACCTGAGCGTCCTGACGGCCGGTGGCGCCCGCGCGGTGCCGGTCCGGCGCCCGTCCGAGCTGGACGCCGTCGACGCGTTGGTGCTCCCCGGCGGGGAGTCCACCACGATGAGCCGGCTGCTGGAGACCGTCGAGCTGCTGCATCCGTTGCGCGCCCGGATCACCGCGGGGATGCCGACCTACGGTTCGTGCGCCGGGATGGTGCTGCTCGCCCGTGAGGTGCTCGACGGGCGCCCCGACCAGCAGCAGCTCGGTGGGCTCGACGTGGTGGTGCGGCGCAACGCCTTCGGACGTCAGGTCGACTCGTTCGAGACCGACGTGCGGTTCGCCGGGCTCACCGGTGAGCCGGTGCACGCGGTGTTCATTCGGGCTCCGTGGGTGGAGGCGACGGGGCCGGGGGTGCAGGTGCTGGCCACCGTCGGGGGCCTGATCCGCACCGGGGCCGACGCGGAGGTGACACCGCGACGGGCGGTGGCGGTGCGCCAGGGTCCGGTGCTGGCCACGGCGTTCCACCCGGAGCTCACCGGTGACGGTCGGGTGCACGCCCTGTTCTGCGCCATGGTCCGGGAGACCGCCGCCGCGGCCTGAACCGCCCGGTCGTTACTGCGTCAGCCGGTAGCGGATGAGACGGCTGCTGTTGCCCACGACCGCGACCGACGAGGCGTTGTGCAGGATCGCCGCCACCACCGGCGACATCGCCCCGCCCGCCGAGACCAGCAGGCCCGCCGCGTTCACCATGATCGACACGCCGTAGTTCTGCCGGATCAGACCGATGCTGCGGCGACCGAGGTCGCGCAGCTCCAGGAGCGTGCGCAGATCGTCGCCGGCGAGCGCGACATCGGCCGTCTCGACGGCCACGTCGGTGCCGCTGACGCCCATCGCGACGCCGATATCGGCCAGCGCCAGCGCGGGGGCGTCGTTGGTGCCGTCGCCGACCATCGCGACGATGTGCCCCTGCGCTTGCAGCGTGCGGACGAGGTCCTGCTTCTCCTCGGGCATGACCTGCGCGTAGAACTCGTCGATCCCCAGCTCAGCGGCCACGGCGGCGGCCGTGGCGAGGTGGTCGCCGGTGAGCAGGACGATCCGGCGCACGCCATCGGCCCGTAGCGCGTCGAGCACCTCCCGCGACTCCGGACGCACCGTGTCGCGCAAGGACACCAGCCCGACCAGCGCCCCGTCGACCGCGAGCAGCAGTGGGGTCTCCGAGGCCCGCTGCAGGCGCCGCACCCAGCCCTGAGCATGCCGGTTGACGCGGACCTTCTGCGCTCGCAACAGCTCGCGCGACCCGAGGAGCAGTACCCGCCCGTCGCTCTGCACCCGCATGCCCTGCCCGAGCAGCACCTCGCACTCCTCGTGCGGCGGGATCGCGATGTGCTGCTCCTCGGTGGAGCGGATCACCGCCTGCGCGAGCGGGTGCCGAGAGTGGATCTCGGAACTTGCGGCGTAGGCGAGCACCTGCTCCGGCGACCAGTCGTCGTCGAAGGACACGACGTTGGTGACGACAGGATGGCCCAGCGTGAGCGTGCCGGTCTTGTCGAACACGATCACATCGACCCGGCCTGCGACCTCCAGGTGTGCCCCGCCCTTGATGAGGATGCCGCGCCGGGCGCCGTTGCCGATCGCTGCGCTGATCGCCGTGGGTGTAGCGAGCCCGACGGCGCACGGGCAGGCGATGAGCAGCATGGTCATCGCCCGGCGGACGTCGCGGGTGAACAACAGCGTGAGCGCCGAGAGCGCGAACGAGGTGGGCACGAAGCGGCGCGAGAAGTCCTCGCCGACGGTCTGGATCGGCGCGCGGTCGGCCTGCCCCTGCTCGATGCGGTTGATGATCCGGCCGATCGCGGTGTCGCGGCCGACGGCGCCGGCGCGCACGACGATCCGCCCGCGCAGCAGCATCGACCCGGCGTGCAGCTCCATGCCGGGCACGACGCTCACGGGCAGCGTCTCGCCGGTGATCGCGGCCTGGTCGAGCACGCCGTCGCCGTCGACGACCATGCCGTCGACGGGAAGCACGACGTGTTGATAAACCACCACCTCGTCGCCGATGACGAGGTGGTCGATGTCCACCTCGACCTCGGTGCTGTCCGCGAGCCGAAGCCAGGTGCGGGTCTGCGCGCCGATGAGCAGCTCGGAGATCGCCCGGCGGCTGCGGCGCAGCGTCAGGTCCTGGAGGTACTCGCCGATGTTGAGCAGCCACAGCACCGTGAGCGCGACGACGTTCTCGCGCAGGATCAGGCTCGCGACGGTGGCGGCGGAGACCAGTGCGTCGGTGCCCACGCCCTGGCTTCGGGTGAGCGAGCGCAGCGATCCGCGCAGGAACGGGTAGCCGGTGAAGATCGTGACAGCGGTGGCGGCGAGGCGCCCGCCCGGGCCGAGTACGGGCGGGCGGCGCAACCCGTAGCGACGAACACCCAGCGCCGCGAGGGCGAGGCCACCGGCGACGAGGCGGACCAGATCGCCGATGTGCACGTCGTTCGAGCGGGGGGAGCGGTTCGCCGTGGCCTCCGGGTCGGCGCGCAGGCCCTTGTCGATCGCCTCCACCAGCTCGGCGCGGTCACAGCGGTCCGGGTCGAGCCACACGACGACGTAGCCGGTGCGGGGGAAGGCGTGCACCTGCCGTACCCCGGTGACGGCGTCCACGGCGTCCTCGACGGCCACGGCCAGGGGCGGACTGTGCCGCAGGTCGGGCGTGGCGTACCGCACGCGTCCCGCCGCATCGGAGACGGCGACCGGCACGGTCAGTGGTCGTGCCCGTGACCGGTGGCAACACCGGGGGGTGGGGCCTGCTCGCCGATCCGCTCGCGGGCCTCGGCGACGATGTCGGCTCCGGCGAGCCGGGCCTTCTCCGCGCCCGTCTCCGCGGCGCGCGCCCCGCGCAGGCCCAGTGCCGTCACCGCGACTGCCGAGCCCCGCACGACGTTCGAGCCGGCGACCTTCTTGACACCCTCGAGCGCGACAGCGCCCGCAAATCCGGTGGCGACCAGTGCGGTGGCCTTACCGACGAACGCGCCGAACACCATGAGCATCTCCCCCGCGAGGACCCGGTCGGGTGACCGAGAGTACCCCACACGTTCACCAGTTGTCAGTGCTTCGGTAAGGCACCTGAATATCGATCATGTACGGGCCTGCCCCCGGGTCGTCGGGTCGGGCGCCGGTAGGATCGGGGGGTTGAGCGCGAAGAAGGGACAGTGATGAGCGGGCACTCCAAGTGGGCGACGACGAAGCACAAGAAGGCCGTCATCGACGCCCGCCGCGGCAAGATGTTCGCCAAGCTGATCAAGAACGTCGAGGTGGCCGCGCGCGTGGGCGGCGGTGACCTCGATGGGAACCCCACGCTGTACGACGCCATCCAGAAGGCGAAGAAGAGCTCGGTCCCCAACGACAACATCGACCGCGCGGTCAAGCGCGGGTCGGGTGCCGACGGCGGGGGGGTGGACTACCAGACGATCACCTACGAGGGCTACGGCCCGAACGGCGTCGCGGTGCTCGTCGAGTGCCTCACCGACAACCGCAACCGGGCGGCCACCGAGGTCCGCACCGCCATGACCCGCAACGGCGGCGCGATGGCCGACCCAGGCTCGGTCGCGTACCTGTTCACGCGCAAGGGCGTGGTGATCGTGCCGAAGGTCGGCGACCTCACCGAGGACGACCTGCTGCTCGCCGTCCTGGACGCGGGCGCCGAGGAGGTCAACGACCTCGGGGAGAGCTTCGAGATCGTCTCCGAGGCCACCGATCTCCTCGCGGTGCGCACCGCACTGCAGGGGGCGGACATCGACTACGACTCCGCCGACCCGACCTTCCTGCCCTCGATGTCGGTGCCGCTCGATGTCGAGGGCGCCAGGAGCGTGTTCCGGCTGATCGAGGCGCTCGAGGACAGCGACGAGGTGCAGAACGTCTACGCCAACTTCGACGTCTCCGACGACACCCTGGAGCTCGTGCGCGGATACCGCTGTTCCCACAGCGATTTCCGCGCACGAGGGGGTGCTGATCTAGGCTGGCGCGGTGGTGGGCGACGAGGTCCGGGTGGGCGTGCTCGGTGCGCGGGGGCGGATGGGTGTCGAGGTGTGCCGGGCCGTCGAGCAGGCCCCGGACCTGGCGCTCGTCGCGCAGGTCGACGAGGGTGACCCGCTCACCGGGCTCGTGGACGCGGGTGCGCGGATCGCCGTCGACTTCACCCACCCCGGCGCGGTGCTCGACAACCTCCGGTTCTGCCTCGACCACGATATCGCCGCCGTCGTCGGCACCAGCGGGTTCGACGAGGCGCGGCTCGAGCAGGTCCGCGGCTGGTTGCAGCGCCGGCCCGGACACGTGCTCGTGGCCCCGAACTTCGGGATCGGCGCGGTGCTGTCGATGCAGTTCGCGAAGGTGGCGGCGCGGTTCTTCACCTCCGTCGAGGTGATCGAGCTGCACCATGCGGGCAAGGTCGACGCGCCGTCGGGGACGGCGGTGCACACCGCGTCGCTGCTCGCCGCGGCGCGGGCCGAGGCGGGAGCCGGCCCGACCCCGGACGCCACCACGAGCGAGCTGGCGGGCGCGCGCGGGGCGAGCGTGGACGGCATCCGCGTGCACTCGGTCCGGCTACCGGGCCTGGTCGCGCACCAGGAGGTCATCCTGGGCACGGCGGGGGAGACGTTGACGATCCGGCACGACTCGTTCGACCGGGCCTCGTTCATGCCCGGCGTGCTGATGGCGGTGCGGGCGGTGCTGGACCGGCCGGGGCTGACGGTCGGCCTGGAGCCCCTGCTCGGGCTCGGCTGATCAGTCGCGCAGCTTCAGGTCCAGCGAGCCGGTGATCCGGACCTCGCGCAGCTCGCCGGCCCCGGTATCGAGCACGCGCACCGTACCGTCGGGCTCCCAGCCGGCGCGGGTGTAGAAGCGGCGCGAGGCCTCGTCGGCCTCCGGTACCCAGGCCAGCCCGTAGAGCGCCCCGGCGTCGCGCAGGGCCTGGGCCGCCGCGGCCAGCAGTCGCCCGCCGTGGCCGCGGCGACCCCAGCGGGGCTCGACGAGCAGCGCCCCGATCTCCGCCCAGTGCTCCGGGCCGACGGTGGGCGGGTCGGCGTGCTCGGCAGCGGCGTCGTCGACGGGAGCGGAGGCGTCGGAGGCGGGGGCGACCACGGCGGGCGCCTGTGCCCTGGCCGCGGCGCAGAAGCCGACGGCCTGCGCACCCTCGGTCGCGAGGAGCACGTGGAACCCCTCGCCCGCCGCCACCGCGGCCGCCCACGCCCGTCGCGCGTCGGGCGAGCCCAGCTGCGCGATCGCGGCCTCGGGAACGAGGTCGGCGTAGGCGGCTTCCCAGGTGCCGGTCTGAATGCGGACGATCTCGTCGACGTCAGAGTCGGCGGCGGGTCGGACCGCGGCGATGGCCATGGGGCATGGATACCCCACGGGTGCCGACGGGGTGGACGCGGCCGGTGCTGGCAGCATCCCACCGTGATGACCAGGACGTCCATGAGCACCGACACGATCGCCCCGGCCACGGCGCGCCGAGCCGCGCTGGCCGCGCAGGGTTTCGCCGACCCGCGCCCGTCCGGTCCGATCACCCGCCGGCGCCTGGTGCGCACGCTCGAGCGCATCCGGCTGTTGCAGCTCGACTCGGTCAACGTCGCCGTCCGCGCCCACTACATGCCGCTGTTCAGCAGGTTGGGGCCCTATGACCGGGCGCTGGTCGACGACGCGGCGTGGTCCCACTCGGCGCGCCGGCCGCGGCTGCTCGTCGAGTACTGGGCGCACGAGGCGAGCCTGCTGCCGGTGCAGGACTGGCCGTTGCTGCGCGCCGGGGCCAAGCCAGAGGGCTGGTGGCGGAACTACCGGGCGTTGGCACAGCGCCATCCCACCCTGGTCGACGACGTGCTCGCCGCGGTCACCGAGCTGGGCCCGGTCGGCGCCGGGGCGCTGGAGGCGGCGCTCGGCGGGCCCGCACGTTCGCGGGCGCCGGGGGCGTCGTGGTGGGAGCGGTCCGACGTCAAGCGTGTCTGCGAGTACCTGTTCGGCATCGGCGAGCTCACCACCGGCACCCGGCGCCATTTCCAGCGGCTCTACGACCTGCCCGAACGGGTGCTGCCCCCGGACGTGCTCGCCGCCCCGCCGCCGTCGGACGGTGAGGTCGCCCGCGCGCTGGTCCTGGGCTCGGCCGCGGCGCTCGGCGTGGCCACCGAGCCCGACCTGCGCGACTACTACCGCCTCGCCCCCGCCCGCAGCCGCCGGGCCGTGGTCGAGCTGGTGGACGCGGGCGAGCTGGAGCAGGTCGACGTGCGCGGCTGGCGGCACCCGGCCTACCGGCTGCCCGGCACCCGGGTGCCGCGGCGGATCAGCGGGCGGGCGTTGCTGTGCCCGTTCGACCCGCTGGTCTGGGAGCGTGCCCGCACCGAGCGGATCTTCGGGTTCCGCTACCGCATCGAGATCTACGTGCCCGAACCGAAGCGGGAGTTCGGCTACTACGTGTTCCCGTTCCTGCTCGACGGCGAGCTGGTGGCCCGGGTCGACCTGAAGGCCGACCGCCGGGCCGGGGTGCTGCGGGTGCCCGGGGCGTTCGCCGAGCACGACGTCGACGTGGCACGGGTGGTCGCCGAGCTGGCAGCGGAACTGCGGGAGATGGCCGGCTGGCTCGGGCTCGACGCGGTGGTGGCCGGTGAGCGAGGCGACCTCGCCGCCCCGCTCACCGCCGCCCTACGCTGACTGGGCCCGTTCAGCCTGCCTCGTCCGGGAGCGCTGGCGCCCCGGGTGGGTCAGACCGGCACCATGGCCCGGGTCACCAGCACGTCGCCGCTGCCGGTGCGACCGCGCAGGTGCAGCACCGACGGCTGCGCCGGAGCCGCGGTGTGGACCTCCAGGTCACTGCGCGTCTGACCCGACCCGGACGACAGGTCCAGCTCGGCACCCACCCCCGGGTGCACGCCGATCCGCAGCCCGCCGGATCCGGTGGTGAGCTCCAACCGCCCGGAACGGGCGTCGGCGATGGCCACGTCGCCCGACCCGGTACGCACCCCGAGGTCGCCGGTCACCTCGCCCACCGCGACGTCCCCGCTGCCGGCCTTGATCTCGGTGGGGCCACCGGCGCGAGCCAGGCTCACCTCGCCCGACCCGGTGCGCACCCGGGCGCGCCCGGTGATCGGCCCCAGTTCCATGGCGCCGGACCCGGTGGTGACGTCCGCGTCGCCGTCGACCGCGTCCACCGTGACGTCGCCGGACCCGGTGTGGACCGCGGCCCAGCCGGCCCGGCCATGCACCCGGACGTCGCCCGCGCCCGCCCGCGCCGCCAGTCGCGACCCGGCAGGCGCCGACACCGTGACCGCGAGCGGCACCACCCGCAGCGGCAGCTCCTGCGCCGAACGCACCACGAGCCGCCGTCCGCGTTCCGTCCAGGTGATCTCGGCGGCGCGGACGGCCTCGGCGGCCAGCTCGCCGGGGTCGCGGCCGACCGGAGCCCCGGCGGCGTTGCCCAGCCAGCTGATGATGCCGCTGAGTCCCTGGCTCCAGCTGGTGCCGACCGTCGGGTCGTGACGTACCTCCACGTGCACCTCACCGCCGCCGGGTGACTCGTCGAGGTGCACCCGGATGTGGCCGACGTCCACCGTCAGCTCCAGCTCGGCGGGCCCGTCCACCGGCCAGCTCTGCTGGCGCACCAGTTCCGTGCCCTCGGGCTGGTCCTTCGAGAACTCCACCACGTCCCTCACCCCTGCACCCATCCGCGCAGGCGCCGCCCGGCGCGGTCGCCTGTCCAGTCGTTCTTGCGCCGCTTGCCGGGGTTTCCGGCCAGTGCGCCCTGCACGGCCTGGGCGACCCACGAGTTCAGCGACATGCCCTGCACGGCGGCTGCCTGCTCGGCCTGGCTCTTGATCTGTTCGACCATCCGCAGGGTGATCCGGCTGATGTCACCGGCGTCCGGGCCGACGGAGAACCCGCGCGGTGGTGGCGGCTCGTCATCGGCGGGCTCGGCTCCCGGGTCGGCGCTGACCGACACGCGCACGTCGCGGCCGTCGAGGCGGACCTCGACGACGCGGTCCCCGAGCGTGGCGGTGATCTCGGCCGCGAGGTCGGCGAGCGCGTTCATGATCGCCAGCCGCGCGGCCGGTTCGACGGCGGCACCGAGCAGCGCGGCGGTCCGCTGCGTCTGCTCGTCGCCCGCTGCGGCGGCCGAGGCGAGGTCCTCCTGCAGCTGTGTGACGTATTGCCGAAGATTCATGACACCACTATGGCGTCATGACTGATGTCAGTCAAGGAAAATCGTTGATGCCAGCTGGCGTCACCCCGGAACGGTCGGGGTGCCCGGTTACCCTGGTCCGCATGCCGGAGATCGTGTCGCTGCGCGTCCAGCTCGTCGCCAAGACCGATTTCGTCGCGCCCGAGGGCGTGCCGTGGAGCACCGACGCCGACGGCGGCCAGGCCCTCGCCGAGTTCGCCGGCCGGGCCTGCTACCAGTCCTGGCGCAAGCCCAACCCGGCCACCGCCACGAACGCCGGGTACCTGCGCAATATCCTGGAGGTCGGGCACCTGTCGGTGCTCGAGCACGGCTCGGTGAGCTTCTACCTCACCGGGGTGTCGCGCTCGCTCACCCACGAGCTGATCCGCCACCGGCACTTCTCCTACAGCCAGCTCTCGCAGCGGTACGTGCCCGAGCGCGACGCCGCGATGGTCGAGCCCGACGTCATCGCCGCCGACCCCGAGCTGCACGCACTGTTCGGGGAGGCCGCCGCGGCAGCGGTCAAGGCCTACGAGGAGCTGCTCGCGGGGCTGGCGAAGCGGTTCGCCGACGTCCCGAACGCCACCTTGCGCCGCAAGCAGGCCCGCCAGGCCGCGCGGGCGATCCTGCCCAACGCCACCGAGACCCGCATCGTCGTCACCGGCAACTACCGCGCCTGGCGGCACTTCGTCGCGATGCGCGCCACCGAGCACGCCGACGTCGAGATCCGGGCGCTGGCCGTCGAGTGCCTACGTCAGCTGCAGCGCGAGGTGCCCAACGTGTTCGGTGACTTCGAGATCGCGGCGCTGGAGGACGGCAGCGAGATCGCGTCCAGCCCCTTCGTCACCGAGGGTTAACGCGGGTCCGCATCCTTAATGGTCCGGGGATCGGTGCAGCGTGAACCGCTCCTTCCGGGCGATCTTGGCGATCGTGCGGTCCGGGTGCTTGTCGGCGATGGCGTCGAGCACGGTGCGCAGTCGCGGATGGCCGGCGTCGTTGATCTTGTGGAGCAGGCGGATCTGGTCGTTGGCGGGCAGCGTGTCGAAGACCTCCACGATGGCCGCGTTCTCGCCCACCGCGATGAGTGACTCGGTGAGGGCGAGCATCCGTTCCTGCTCGGTCACCGAGTCCGGGTCGGCCACCTTGTGTTCGATCAGCCACAAGGTCGCCGCGGCGCCGGCCGCGCCGCCGCGCGAGCGCATGTTCAGGGCGGTCTCGACCCCGACCTCGCCGGTGTGCGTCAGCGCCTGCAGGGCGAGGAGCCGGTGGGTGGGGTCGTCGGTGCGCTCGACGAACGCGGCGAGCTCGCTCGCCGCGAGCTCCGGTCCGCGATGGGCGACCCAGGCGTCCAACTCCTGCTCGATGGCGTCGGACTCGGAGTGGGCGAGCCGGACGCACAGGTACTCGATGTCCTCGTAGGCCAGCTCGCCCGCGAGCGGAGCGGGCACGCCCTCCTCGAGGAGAACGCGCTGGACACCCCAGACCCCGAGCGGGGTCAGCGCCACCCGGCGCGGATCGGGGTCGTCGCGGCCGACGATCTCGGCGATGCCGGCCAGCTGCTCCCGGTTGGTGATCGACTGGATGCGTACGGCTCCGAGCAGCTCGGCTTCGTCGAGCAGGCTGGCGATGGGGTGCCGAGTCTGGTGAATGTCGATGCTGGACCGGAACCGGTCGGGGGTGGTGCCGAACCGTCCGACCAGGAACTCGTTGGCGATGGAGTGCAGCAGCTCCACCGGGATCGGCGCGTTGCGGCCGGTGCTGTAGAGGCTGACCCAGAGCAACGGGACCACCTCGGGGAGCGCGAGGGCGAACAGCAGGTCGACGTTGCCGCGGAACAGATCCCGGCCGAGGCTCGGCATGATCGAGAAGGCGCGCTGCCAGAGCTCTACCGGTTTACGCAGCAAGGGTGCGGCGCGCTTGACGGCGACGATCTGGCCCTTCAGCTTGCGCACCAGCCGCACTGCCAGCGCCCAGCGCAGCAGCAGCGAGACCGTCGGCAGATCCTCGCTGTGGCGCGCCGTGGCGAGGAACTGGTGATCGATATCGAGACGTTCGGCGAGCTCGCGTGCGTCGGCGAGCTGCAGCCGTTCCATCGAGGTCATGGTGCGACCGTCACCGACCCACACGGTGAGCTCTCGGAGCCGGTGCAGCGTCGTGCTGGCCTCCGCGGCGGCCGCCAGCTCGCGGTCGGAGGCCAGCAGCACGGGTGGGAGGTCTGGATGCTTCTGTTTCGGAGGCTCGGCCTGGAGGAACTGTCGTTGCAGGATCGCGTAGAGAGCCTCCTGGTCGACGTCGATCCGCCCGGCCCGGGCGGCGTCGACGAACTCGCACACGGCGTGATCATCGGTGAGGTCCACCTTGTGCCGAAGCATCTGGGTGCCCCAGAACTTGCCCATGTCGTACTGCCGTTCGTCGGCCATGCCGGCGAGCAGCGCGGGGGTGCTGGCGTCGATCCGGGCGTGCAGCTCGGCCGGTGTCGCGCCGCGCTGGTCCAGGAGGTCGCGGTCGACGAGAAAGTCGATCAGGGCGCTGAACGTCGGGGCGATCGACGGCCAGGCGTCCTGGGCCAGGGTCACCGTGCGCGGGAACCAGGAGGTGAGCACGTCGGTGACGTCCTCGCAGGTCCAGCGGGCCAGCCGGCCGTCGGCGCGGTGCTTGTAGTCCAGGATCGCCGCCGCGGCGGTGCTGTCCGGAGCCAGCGCACGCGACGGTGCCCACGCGAGGAACTGGTCGATCAGTCTGTCCCGGGCCCTGTTGTAGGTCTCGTGGTCAGCGTGAGCGAAGACGAGCCTCATGAGCGAGTAGCCTGCCAGGTCGCCCTGACACCGAGCCGGCGGGCATCCCGATAGGTGCCGAGGCCGGCCGCGCTCGGCCGCTGACAGCGGGCCCGACCGGGCTCATGCCCTAGGGTGCGTCGTCGTGCCCGTCGCTGTCGTGACCGACTCGACCGCCTACCTGCCCGTCGGGATGGCCGAACAGCGCCGCATCCGGGTGGTGCCGCTGGAGGTCCGGCTGGGGGAGCGAGTCGGGCGTGCGGGCGTCGACGTCGACGCGGCCGAGCTGTCCGCAGCTCTCGCGGACCGGCGCCTTGACGTGCAGACTTCGCGGCCTACCCCGGCCGAGTTCGCGGCGTGCTACCGCGAGGCGCTCGACGCCGGGGCCGACGGCGTCGTGTCGGTGCACCTGTCGCGCGAGCTGTCCGGGACCTGGGAGTCGGCGCGGCTGGCGGCCGCGGAGGTCGGCTGCGGGCGGGTCCGGGTGGTCGACTCCCGTGCGGCCGGGATGGGGCTGGGCTACGCGGTGCTCGCCGCCGTCGACGCCGCCGACTCCGGTGCGGACGGTGCCGCGGTGGAGGCGGCCGCGGTGGCGGTGGCGGCTCGGTGCCGGGTCTTCTTCTCCGTCAACTCGCTCGAGCAGCTGCGCCGCGGTGGACGGATCGGGGCGGCGGCTGCGTTGTTCGGGACCGCGCTCGCGGTGAAGCCGCTGCTGCACGTCGCACAGGGTCGGATCGTGCCGCTGGAGAAGGTGCGGACCACCGCGCGGGCGGCGCAGCGACTGGTGGACCTCGCGGTGCGGGCCGCGGGCGATGGCCCGGTGGACCTCGCGGTGCACCATCTCGGGACCGCCGCCCGCGCGAACGAGGTGGCGGCGCGGTTACGGGAGCGGCTGCCCGGTGCGCAGCGGCTGCTGGTCTCGGAGGTGGGCGCAGTGATCGGCGCGCACGTCGGCACCGGCCTCCTGGGCGTCGTAGTAGTGCCACGCCGCTGACCGCCGCCCGCCGATAGACGACCACGCCGAGAGCTGAGGCCGACGTGGTCACATATCGGGGTTGGAGGCGGCCTCAGAACCCGATATGTGACCACGTCGGGTCAGGGGAGGTGTGGGTAGTCTATGCGTGCGGGGTGGGGTGATGGGCCCGCGAACCGGGATCCACGGGGCCGTTTTCAGGCCTGGCGCAGGCCGCGGAGGTGCGCAGCGTTGCCCAAGTCGTCGCGGAAATCGTCGAGTGACTGCAGGGTGTACATACCGTCGATCTGGCGGGACTCCCACAGCTGATAGATGCGGCGTAGATCGTTGATCCGGCTTTTCCAGCCGATGCCGTCGATCACGACCATGATGAACTGCGTCGGCAGCCTGACGTCTGCCATCTCCTCCACCTCACGAACAGCGTCGGTGAGTTTGGAGCCCGTCGAGTCGAATCCTTTCGCTGCCACGGCGATGGCGACCTGTTCACCTGCCAGCACCGCTAGATCGCATGGTGCGGTGCGCCCGTTGCGGCCCGTGAACCTGGTCCGCGTGGCCGTTCTCAGACCCATCTCGCGGGCGATGGTTTCGATCTCATCTTCCACAGTGCGGCCTGCGAGTCCGGCGCGGTGCGCGCTCTGTCGGGTGTTGCCCCGCGCCACCAGCACGTCGCCGAAGGTGAACACCATGTGTCGCTGCGTCTCGACCAGGCGCACCAGGTCGAACTCCTCGTCGAGCATCTGCACGAGGTCGTCGCTGTGCTCGCGGGCAAGTGTGACCCAGCCTGACGTGTCGAACCGATGCTTCAGGGCGTTCTTGAGCTTCTCTTGTGACAGCCCGACGGCCAGACCGAGCACGGGCACGTCGGACGGCCGGGCGAGTGCCCACGCGGCCAGCGAGGTGCGGCTGACCTCGGTGAGGTCGGCCAGGCTCTGCGCCGCCTCGCGGACCTGCGCCGCCTCGGGTGTGATCAAGGTCGGATCGACATGCGGGGTGAGGCGCCCCAGCGACGCGACGTACTGAGCGAACGTCGGGATCGGAGCTGTCATCGCCCGATGAACAGGTATTCGGAGACCTTGCGTCGCTCCGCCGTGGCGTGCGTGCCGAACGAGTAGCGGTGGTCCATGTGACGCACCTCGACACAGTCCTTCACCTCGTGCAGTACCGCCTCGATCGTCGCGGCGTCGGGCACCGCGTTCGACGAGTAGGACAAAATAATCGTGCTGTCCTTGAACTGTTTGAAGGTCGCGCGCAGCGCTTGGGTCACCGTGCGCTTGTAGGAGAACGGCGTGTACTTCTTCGCGAGCTTCTTCGTCTTCGTCTGCTCCATGATTTGCTGGCCTCGCCAGTAGACCGACAGGCCTTCCAGGAAGTGGTAGCGTTTGATGTAGCAGTTGTCGTCGCGCGGCGGCGCGTACGGCGGATCGAGGTAGACTAGGTCGAACCCGCCGCCCAGTGCGGATACATCGCCGCATTGCGTCCGCGACTCCTGCCCACTGTCGAACACTACGGCGTTGTACTCTACGGCCCGCTCCCGGAAGTGCTCGCGCAGGGAGAGTCGCAGGTCGCGGCGCCCGTCGTCATATCGGAGGTCGGTGAAGGTGAACACTCCGCGGGGCTGCTTCCGCGCTGCACTCAGGACCAGAGCCGATATCGCCAGCGCCTGCTTCGCGCCGGTAAGGCAGTCGATGTGTGACCATGCGGAATCGAGGAAAGCTCGGTCAGCGGCGTCGAAGTAGAGACCGTCAAACGTCGACCGGATGAAGTCCCGATCGTCCGCGGGCTCTCCACAAATCGCGTCGATCTCGTCCACCGTCAGCAGCTCGGATTGGTTCTCGATCGTGGCAGCTGCGATGACCGACGGGAAGTTCAAGAAGTCGTTCGTCGTGACCTGGTAACCAAGCGCTTTCAACGTGTACCCGACGATCCCGCTTCCGGAGAACGCATCTAGGGCCGTCGTGCCGCCGATTTCGGCGAACACCTCCGCGAGCTGGGGTACCAGCTTGTATTTCGACCCCATGTATCGCAGGCGGGGGAAGGATGAGGCGCGGGTGACGGCGCTCCGAACGCTCGTCGAGGCCGACGAGTCCTTACCTGCGCACGTGGTCATCGCGGCATCCTCTCTCACGCCACCCAGTCAGGGTGGGACCGACACCCCTGGCTCCGGCACTTTTACAACCGGGTACCGACAGGTTGGGTAACGCTGCTGTTCAGGGCAGGTCGAGCCGCAACGACGCCTGACCACCCGGTAGGGGACCGGGCCGGGCGACGACGGTGAGGCTGGTGGGCAGACCGGTCCGGGGCCGACTCCACCACCGGTGGCGTTGTGGGATCCGAGCAGCGGTGACCCGGTCGGGATCCGCTCGGCTGCCACGCTGGCGCGGCGTTGGCGGTGTGTGCGGAGGTGTTGCCCGAGGGCGCACTCCGCTGGCGGCAACGGGTCGGTCCTACTTTGGGTTCGGTGCGGGCGTGGTCAACTCACGGCGGCTACGGTTCAATCTGACTATGGTCACTGACCATGGGCTAACCTGGATCGATGTCGGAGCGGAGGATCCAGGCCAGTGAGTTCAAGGCACGCTGCCTGGCGTTGCTGGACGAGGTCGCGCGGCACCGGACGGAGATCGTCGTGACGAAGCACGGGAGGCCCGTGGCTCGCCTCGTGCCTGTCGCCGACGCCGCACCGACGGAGCGGTCTGTCACCCTGCTGGCCGACGATGACGAGCTCTACTTCGCCACGGGTGAGGTCTGGGATGCCGACCGCTGATCGGGTCCTGCTCGATACCCACGCCCTGCTGTGGTGGAGGGCCGGCGCCGAGCGCCTTTCCGCGACAGCAGCCCGGCTGATCGACACGGCGTCGGAGGTCCTCATCAGCCCGATCAACTGTTGGGAGGTCGCCGTGCTCGTCGGCAAGGACCGGGTGCAGCTGGACCGGCCCGTACGGACGTGGGTGACCGATGTGCTGGCAAGCGACGGCGTCGAGCTCGCACCGCTGACGGCGTCGATCGCGGTGGCCGCCGCCGAGCTGTCGGAGTTCCACGGCGATCCGGCCGACCGCTTCCTTGTCGCGACGGCCACCACCAACCGTGTTCCGCTGGTGACCAAGGACCGGCTCATCCATGCCCACGCCGATTCCACGGATGGGTTCGAGGTCATCTGGTGACCGTCTCCGTGCGGGACGTGCTGAGGTCGGCGCGGGGCGGCGGCACTGCCCACGCTGGCCGCTATGGTGATGGTGTGCCCGTCGCAGCCGTCAACCCTTTCGCTGTCTCGCCGGTGCTGGCCCTGCCGCCCGACGCCACGCCGGCCGCGATCCGCGACGCGCTGATCGATGAGGAGCGCGTCGAGTTCGAACGCGCCTATCAGGACGCCATCGCTGAGGCCGCTCAGACGCTGGACCTGACGAGGGTCCTGGACGTGCTCCGCAACTATCACCGGATCGCGTGGCTCACCCAGCGGCAGGGTCCTGAGGCGCACCGGCGGATGCTGGATCACGTCGAGCACGCGCTCCGAACGGGTAAAGCTCCCCCGGGAGCGGGCCAGCAGAGGATGTTAAGGCACTGTTCCAGGAGCGGCTCGGCCAGTAGGTGTACCGAGTCACCACTACTCTGAGGTGCTGGAGCAGATCGCAGCGCTACCCGTCGAGGCGCTGCCGTACTACGCCGCCGAGCTGGACATGGGCGTGAGCGACCGTGGTGAACAGCTTCGTACCTGGGTTGGCCACGACGACCGCGGCGTCGAGCTGGAGATCGCGGCGGTTGTCCGGCCGGACTGCCTGCTCGTCCTGCACGTCATGCCCACGGATCTGCGGAGGAAGCGATGACCAACACCACTCCCGGCAAACCGCGCTACGTCCTGGGCCCGGACATCGACCTCGATGAGGAGGACGTCCGCCGCCCCGACGGCAGCCGACTGACCGAGCAGGCTGCGCGAGAACTCGCTGAGGAAGCATTGTCTCAGGTGCGGCGCGGGCGGCCCTCGGTCGATCCGGCGGTCGGTCCGGGTGAGCGCTCTCCGCGGGTGACTTTCCGGATTCCGGCGCAGACCCTTCGCCGGCTTGAGCAGCGTGCCCGCGAGCAGGGCAGGCCGGTGGCTGACGTGGTGCGTGAGGCCGTGGAGCAGTACCTGCGATGAACCGGTGGGGCCTCGTCGCGGACTTCGCGCCACGGGTGTTCGCGGTCGCATAGGAGGACGGGAACAGGGGTGGGCCGAGGCTGTCGGGCTGGGTCAGGTTGCTCACGTCCCACAAGGCCACTGAGCCGTCAAAGCTCCCGGCGGCCGGGGTGCGCCCTTCGGGAGCGAACGCGACGGACGACACGCCAAGATCGCTGAGCAGGGCCAGACCGCAGTCGTAGGTAAGGGGTGGACCAGCCTGCCCGCGTCGGTCTGACGCGCCGAGGACCGGATGCGCGACGACGGCGGTGCGGGTTGATCATTGCTGCTCCGCTGCGTCGCTGTATGAGGGTTCACCTGGCCGGGTGGCTAGGCTTCCGGGGATGGCGTTCCGGGTTGGTGCGGTGAGCACCCGTGACTGCAAGATGCCCTGTGCTGCCTGCGGGTGTAGCGCCCGGGGCCGGATCTGCGACGAGAGGTTGTTGCCTGGATCGGCCGGGGAGGCGGAGGTGTCGCGTGGTGTCGGCGGTGAGCAACGACGTGGTCGAGGGTGGGCGTGATGGTGGCGCGGCGTAGGCGGGTGATGGTGGCGCTCAGCGCTGGCTTGTTGGTCGTGGTCGGTGCCGTGGTCACTGCGTTGATCAACCAGTTGGACGGCGGTTGGGGCTGGTGGGTCGCCGCGGGTGGTGCCGTGCTGGTGTGGGCGGTGGGTACCGCGGTGGTGGCGTTCCGCGCCGATGACGCGGATGGGAGCGTGCGTGTTCGTGAGGGCGGCGCCTATAGCGGTGGGTCGATCCGCGGCGGGGTGACGACTCGTACGACCATCCACGGTCCGGGTTCGGAACCACCCGGCGTGGGCGAGGGCGTTGACGTCGGGCGGGGTGCGGTGTTCGCCGCCGACGACATCGGTGGCCCGGTGCAGACCGAGACCGTCATCGGTCCGGGTGGATCGTCCGGTGAGGCTGGTGGGCAGACCGGTCCGGGGCCGACCCCGCCACCGGCGGCGTCCCCACCGGCGGGCTGATGAGCGTTCGATGGGCGCTCGGGCCCGGTGCGGTCGCGGCGGGGCGCGACATGGGCCCGGTCACGATCATGGTGGGCGGGGGTGCGGACGATCCGCTCGTCGCGGCGCTGCCGAGCCGACCGTTGATGGCGAATTTGGCGCGTCGTCTGGACCTGGGCCGGTTCACCGGTCGCGAGGGGCTCATTCGAGACATCGACGCGACGATCACCGGTGCGGGTTGCGGCTACGTGGTGGTGCGCGCCGAGGCCGGGGTGGGGAAGACGGCGTTGGCCGCCTCGCTGGTGTGGAGCCCGCAACGGCCGTGCGCGTACCACTTCACGTGGTTACCGGGTGGGCGGTCACCGGAACGGGCCCGCCGTGGGCTGGCTGCGCAGCTGATCCTGGGCTGGCAGCTGGAGGATCAGCTTCTGGCCCCGGGGCGGCAGTTCCCCGCTCGGGCCGATGACCCGGGCTGGTTCGCCGAGGTCCTGCACGCGGTCGCCGCGCGTCGCGACGCCCTGTATGCCGGGCAGGCGTCTCGGCCGCCTGTGGTGCTGGTGGTGGACGGCCTGGACGAAGCCGACAGCGCAGCGTCGGGCCGTGACACCGGGATACCGCTGGGTCTGCCACGGCCGGAGCATCTCCCGGAGGGAGTGTTCGTCCTGGTCACCAGCCGGCTCGGGATCACCCTCACCGGTCTGCGTGACACCGCGACGGGGCGGCCCATCACCGTCGACGGCGAGGACAACCTGGCAGACATGCGGAGCTTCCTCACTGAGGCGGTCGGCGGCGAGTATCCCGACCCGAAGCTGTGCTCGGCGTTGACCGCTGGGGCGATCGATCCGGGCGTCTTCGTCAAGACGCTGGCCAAACGATGCGGCGGAGTGTGGATCTACCTGCGGTATGTGCTCGACGAGATCCGGGAGGGCACCCGCAGCCCCGCGGATGTTGTCACCCTCCCGGACGGCCTGGTGGGCTACTACCTCGACCAGATCCACCGCTGGCGGTCGCTGACCGACAGCTGGGACACCACGGGCTTGCCCCTGTTGGCGACCGCGGTGGCGCTGCGCCGGCCCGCCACGCGCGCCGACCTCGCCGAATCGGCTGGGCTGCCGGACACTGGCCCGGTTCGGGCGTGGCTGGGCGAGCGGCTGCGCCCGTTCCTCGACGTGACCCGCGACGACCGGAACCGTCCGTTGTACGCGGTGCGCCATCAGAGCCTGCGGGATCTGTTCGAGCCGGTGGCCGGGACCGACGAGCGTGACGAGCCGATGCGGGACACGCTGCACGAGGCGCTGACCGCCGCCCACCGCAGGATCACCTCCGACCTCCTGCACCAGGTGCGCGACGCGCCGATCACCTCGGCGACCTCCGGCTACGCGCGCGAACACCTCGCGGCCCACGCCACCGGTGCGGGGCTGCTCGACCAGCTCGTACTCGATCCGTCGTTCCTGCTCAGCTGTGACGAGGCGTCCCTGCTCCGCCGCCGCGCGGCCGTCACCACCAGCCAGGCGCACGCTGCGCTGAATGCCTACGAACTGTCCGCCGACCGCCGCCACCCCGAGGCTGCGAGGTGGTGGCTGCATGTGTGGGCGCGCAAGAACCGCTGCGACGAGCTCGCGCACCGCTGCGCCCCGACTGACACGCCAACGGTTGCGCGGGCTTTCTGGGCAGGCTTGTCACACCTACGGTTGGTCGGCCACGACGGCTGGGTGACCGCGGTGTGCGCGGTGGTGTTACCCGACGGGCGCACCCTGCTCGCCTCCGCCGGCTTCGACGGGACGGTGCGGTTGTGGGATCCGAGCACCGGGGACCCGGTCGGTGACCCGCTGACCGGCCACCACGGCTGGGTGAACGCGGTGTGCGCGGTGGTGCTGCCCGACGGGCGCACCCTGCTCGCCTCCGCCGGCTTCGACGGGACGGTGCGGTTGTGGGATCCGAGCACCGGGGATCCGGTCGGTGACCCGCTGACCGGCCACGACGGCGGGGTGAACGCGGTGTGCGCGGTGGTGTTGCCCGACGGGCGCACCCTGCTCGCCTCCGCCGGCTTCGACGGGACGGTG